>NZ_DAMAUN010000015.1:0-32945 GCF_032078915.1 Lacrimispora sp.
TAGGTCCAGTAGGTCCAGTAGCACCGGTAGGTCCAGTAGGTCCAGTCGCACCGGTAAGCCCCATAGGCCCGGTAGGCCCAGCAGGTCCAGCAGGTCCAGTAGGCCCGGTCGGTCCTTTACAACGAAAGCATTTGCACGTACAAGGTTCACATTTTATATTTCCATGATTGGAGCAACTATCTGATGAACAATTTTTTGTGCAACTGCAATCACATATATTCATTCCTTGAAATTCCTTAGGCTGCATAAAGCTCCCTCCTATTAATTATTTAATGGCGTATTTAACGCCTAATATATTATATTCAAGAAAAGTTAAACTGAGATTTTAAGAATGATTGCCCATAAATAATTGAATATTGATTGCTGATATGTTATAGTGTAAGAACGTTAGTTCTTTATTGGGAGAGGAGATTTTAAAATGATTAGAAGAATGCCGCCCCATTGTGGGGATGATACCTGTTCGTCATGTGTTATTGCTGGGCATGGGGGAGCATGAATGAAAGTGGGAGAAATATGCTTATTGACTAATGATGTTATCCGATTATCAAACTTTTATAAAATGTTATTTGATGTTGATAACGGCAGTGATGATGATATTCATCAATTTATTATATCGGAGGAAACAACACTGACTGTTTTCAATGATGGGATAGAGAGAAAGAACAATGATCACAACATTTGTATTGCATTTACGGTAGATGATGTAGATGCCGAATATGAGAGACTAAAAGAATTTGGCATCGAGATTGTTATGCCTCCAACCCTAAGACCTTGGGGCGCAAAAAATATGGGTTTCTTAGATCCTGATAATAATCTTATAACCTTTAGATGTTTTCCTAAATGACCTCACCAATTCCCTTTTATTAAAGTAACGATTTCCAATTTTAAATTGTTAATTATGAGCTTCTAACGATCAAAATTATTTTTAAATTAATTGACTGAATAGAATAATCCAAATCCTTTGCAGTGAATTATAAGGGTTTTGGATTATTTTACATGCAAAGATTTTCAGGTTGAACTTTACAAAAGAAATAGTTATACTTACTTTATGCGGGGCCAGCCGGTAAGTAACCGGGGTATGAGCCGTGCAGGAAAGGGTATGTTTAACCGAAGCGATCAGGAAGATGAGATTACGAAGACCACGAAAAAGCATGTCAATCCAAAATGTGACAATCGTCACATTTATCTGTCTGTTCCTTTTGTCCCTGGTGACTATTGAAAAACTTGTTTTGAACAATTGGCAATCTTCCATAACCAGAGAGACTGCCGGGATTTCTGAAGAGATGAATCAGGTTGTGATTGAAAAGATGAATTCATTTTTCAGGGTTCCAGTTACGGCAAATGAACTAGGGAAAAAGTTGATTGAAAATAAAACCATTGATTTTTTTAATGAAAAGAGTCGCAACTCTTTTTTTATTGGCATTTTAGAATCTTATGAGAAAGAGATCTACAGTTTTACATATGCATCGGTTGATGGAGAATACTATGGGGCCCTCAGAAATAATAATGGGGAACTTGAACTCATAAAAAATAATGATGAAACAGGCGGAGAAAGCTGGTGCTGTAATATAAATGAGGATTTAACGGCAGGGGCGTTGATACGAAACGCAGGCACCTTTGATCCAAGGCTGCAGGAATGGTATCAGGCGGCAGAAAAAGAGAAGGGGCCTGTTTTTTCGCCAGTATACAAAGATTTTATCGTCAATGACCTGGCAGTGTCTGTTTCATGTCCTGTATATGATGAGGAAGGAACGCTTAAGGGTATTTTAGGGACCCATATGCTTCTTTCCGATATTGGGGATTATCTGAAAAGCGAGGGAGCCGGTTTCAAGGGCTTCGTGTCTGTTATAGAGAAAGGCTCCCGGTATTTAATTGCAAATTCCATGGGGGAGGATAATTATACCGCAGATGGTGACGGATCACTGAAAAGAAATACGATCGATGACCTTTCCCTTCCGGCCTGGAAGAACAGTTACGAGAATTATCTTAAATCCCAGAAGGCAGAATTCTCATGGAAGGCGGGAGAAACGAACTGGTATGCGAACGTACAGGAATATCGGAAAGAAGGTCTTGACTGGATCATTATTTCTGTGATTCCGGGAAGTGTTTTGGCTGCAGAACTGAACCGGAATATCGGGGTTTCGGCGGAACTGGCTGTTATCGCCGGCGCTCTTTCCATAAGTGTTTTTTTCTTGATCATCCGAAGGCTCTATAAGCCGATCAATGGCTTACTGACCATAGCGGAGAACATTTCTGCAGGGAATTTAGAGCAAAGAGTGGAGATCGTAAGGAACGATGAAATAGGAAGAATCTCCAATGTATTTAACCGCCTGGCGGATAATCTGCTTGACATGGTCAAGCATCTGGAATGTATTGTTGAAATGCGGACCAAGG
Source organism: Lacrimispora sp. (assembly GCF_032078915.1). GTDB lineage: Bacteria > Bacillota > Clostridia > Lachnospirales > Lachnospiraceae > Lacrimispora. The sequence goes on from NZ_DAMAUN010000015.1 coordinate 2,395, forward strand.
AGTTAAATAAGGCAAATGAGATATTAAGGGAGAGTCAGTTCCAGCTTCAGCTCATACTGGATACCGCGGCGGAAGCCATATTTGGTACGGATTTAAACGGGAGATTCACATTCTGCAACAAAAGCTGTCTTCGCCTTCTGGGATATACTAAGCCCGAGGAATTGCTGGGAAGCGATATGCAGTTTTTTGCCGATTTTCTTAGTCCCGAAAAGAATGGAGGGGAAAGAAACGGTGTGCTTAGGCGGGCCGACGGTACCTGCTTTGATGCGGAGTACCGTGCCCTGCCCCAATTAAGGGAAGGAAAGCATGTTGGGTATGTCATAACCTTTGCCGATATTACCGAGCGAAAGAAAGGGGAGGAAAAGATCCGCTTTTTAAGCTATCATGATCCGCTTACCGGATTGGTAAACCGAAGGCGTTTTGAGCAGGAGATGAAGAAAGCAGACACGCTGCAGAACCAGCCGGTTTCCCTGATTTTTCTGGATTTAAACGGCTTAAAGCTCATCAATGATACCTTTGGGCATACGGCCGGAGATGAATTCATTGTTAAGGTCGCCCAGGTCTTGAAAAAGAACTGCCGGGAAGGAGATGTTGCCGCACGGATCGGCGGCGATGAATTTACGGTGCTGCTTCCCCGCACATCCTGGGAAGAGGCGGAGTCCATTGCTTCGAGGGTCAAAAATCAGGTTTCAATGGAAAAGGTAAACATGGTGTCATGTAGTGTTGCGGTGGGAATCGGAACAAAGGCCAAGCACTGGCAGAAGATTGAACGGATCCTGGAGACAGCAGAGAACGAGATGTATAAGGAGAAGAGCATTTCTTCCATAAACTTTGGAAGTCATGCAATCAACGGCATTATTACTTCTCTTCATATGAAAAGCCCATGGGAGAAAAAACACTCAGAAGAAGTCAGCAAGCTGTGCGAAAGGATCGGCATGGCCATGGGGCTTCCTGAAACAGAGATAAAGAAGCTGCGGGATGGAGCATACCTCCACGATATCGGTAAAATCACCCTGAGTGAGTCGATTCTTGAAAAGACTCATGAACAACTGACGGAAGCAGAACATGAGATGATGAGACAGCATCCGGCCATCGGATACCGCATTCTGAATCTGTCCCAGGAAACACTGGACCTTGCCAATGGCGTGTACGGACATCATGAATGCTGGGATGGTTCCGGGTATCCCAAGGGCTTAAAGGGCGAGGAGATCCCGCTTATTTCCCGTATTTTATCTGTTGCAGAAGGGTATGAGAGAATCTTAAACCGGGAAAATAACCGGGATGCGGGAAAAGAAAAAGCGCTGCAAGCCATTTTAAATGGTTCCGGACAAAAGTATGATCCAACGATTGCCGAATTGTTTGTACTCATCATGAAAGAGAATAAATAATGCTGCCTCATTATTGGATTCCCCGCATTGGCGAATGGTTGTTCGTTTCCATTATTTGTGCTATAATGCCTACGGCATAGCAGTTGTCCGTAGAAATAAAAATTACAGTACGATGATTTATGAGACTGCAGTTGGTAAGATACTATGTCTGAATATCCATATACTTAAGAGAAATGCCTGTAAGAAGATTCAAAATTCAGGATTTTTCGAAATTGCAATTTTGAGGAGGCACTAGAAACATGAAGTACTTAAGAAACAAGCTTTTACTATTTATCTCTTTGCTGCTGATCTTTACGGTCATATTCCTGACCACCATTTCTTCAATTCTTTATTACCGAAGCTCCATGGCTGAGGCAAAGCAGAATTCGTCTTATCTGGCAGCAGCATATCAGCAGGGTATCGATTCCGTATTAAATATTTACCGCAGTGAATTAACGGTAACGGCATCAAAGAGCTTTTTAACAGATGGGAGAACATCAGATTCAGAAATAAAGCGCCTGCTGGATGAGGAGGCAGAAGCTTCAGGTTTTCATTACATAACAATAGCGGATGCACAGGGAACCAATAACAAAGGTGACCAGATTGCAGATCAGGACTTTTTTATAGAAGCCCAAAAAGGAGCTGCCTATATTTCCGATCCGTCTTTAAATGAAGAGCAGAAGCTGAGTCTTTTTATAGCTGCCCCTATTGCCGCCACCGGAAAAGTATTGTATGGATCTCTTCCTTATGAAGCCATCAGCGCGGAACTGACAAAAATCAAAATCGGTGAAAACGGATATGCCTTTGTCATTAATAAGAATGGACTGACTGTCATTCATCCGAATGAAGACAACGTATCCAATCCAAAAGACTATTCTGAACTGGCAAAAAAGGATCCATCCTATGCGCCTACCGCTAAAATTTTTAAGGAAATGACTTCCGGCAAAACAGGTACCGGTTTTAGCTATTACAACGGACAGCGCCGCCTGGTGGGATATGTTCCCTTAGCCGGGCCGGAAGGCTGGTCAGTTGCAGTCACCACGCCTTTGACACAGATCGAAGAAAACATGAGCTATACACTGATCATGTGTGTGATCGCCGGGCTGGTTCTGCTATTAGCAGCCATTGCTATTACCCGTGTATTCTCCAAAAAGATCACCGAACCGATTGTGACTGCAACGCAAAGGATCGAACGGCTGGCCAGGGGAGAACTTGATGAAGATATTGAGCCGGTTAGAGGAAAAGATGAAAGTGCACGGCTTATCATGGCCCTGCAGAACACCATCCATGGATTGCGGTCATATATCATGGATATCTCAAATGTGCTGAATGCCGTGGCGGCCAAAGATTTAACCGTAAGAAGTGCCGTGCAGTATCAAGGTGATTTCATTCCGATCCAGTCAGCCCTGGACCAGATCTTAGACTCTTTAAACAGTACACTATGGAATATTACACAGGCAACGGATCAGGTTCGTTCCAGCTCCGCACAGGTTGCCCTTGGTGGACAGAATCTTGCAGAAAATTCTGCGGAACAGGCGGCGACCACAGAGAGCCTGACCAATTCTCTGGAAATGGTATCTCATCACATTCAGGAGAACGCAGAGCATTCCATGTCTATGAAGAACATGACGGAGTCAGCGCTTTTGGAGACTCAGCATGGAGATGAGGAAATGCAAAGGCTGCAGCAGTCCATGGCAAGCATAGACGCTTCTGCAAAAAAGATCCAGAACATCATTCACATCATTGATGATATTGCGTTCCAGACCAATATTCTGGCATTAAATGCAGCGGTAGAGGCGGCGCGTGCCGGTGAGGCAGGTAAAGGATTCTCCGTGGTGGCAGACGAAGTACGGGAGCTGGCTTCCAAAAGTGCGGATGCAGCGAAGCAGACGACTGATCTGATTCACAGCACCATTGAGTCTGTAAAACAGGGAAAACAGAACACGGAGCAGACTGCTGATGTGTTTAAGAAGATCGTAGAACAGACTAGTTCCGTTAATACGCTCGTGTCAAGGATATCCGAATCACTGGAGAGCCAGGCAGGCAGCGTTTCTGAACTTGGAGAGGGAATGCAGAAGATTTCCATGGTCACTCAGGCCAACTCAGCAACAGCAGAGGAAAGTGCGGCGACCAGTGAAGAGCTTTTAAGCCAGATGCAGATGTTAAAAGAACGGGTTATGGAGTTTCAGTTAACACAGTCTTAAAAGAAAGGTTTATAAAAAATGATTGACAAATAGGCAGGATGATAGTATATTAAACATATATGTTTAGTATGTAAAAGGAGAAATCAAAACGATATGAAAACGAACTGCGTGTGTAACATGAATCTTAAGATGAATTGTTGCAGCTGTAGATGCTTCATGAGAAGAGATACAGTTTGTTTACGTGTGCGTTTTGGTATCTGATTTCCAATTTTTATCCTGTAACATAGGGGAAATAAATGGAAGGAAGCAGGTATTTGCGTATACCTGCTTCCTTTTGCATTTATTAATATATAACTTATCGGAACTTGCATAGAAAGTGAAGATAAAAGGGCTGTCGTTCAGCCCGTCCATCGGATCATCGAAAGCGTCTTTTGCTTTCGGTAATATAAAAAGGGAGGAAGATAATGGATGGATCACATAAGTAAAAAGGAGGGAGAAAGGAAAAATCATGGATTTTGAGTTTATTCGTGCCTATATGCCGCTGTATGCAGAGGCGGCAGGTATGACACTTCGAATATCTTTTCTGGGGATCCTGCTGTCAGCAGCCATTGGCCTTTTGTGCAGCCTGGTTAAGATTTTTAAGATACCGGTATTAAAGAGTATTGTGAATGGCTATGTTGAGGTATCCAGAAATACGCCTCTTTTGATCCAGCTGTTTTTTTTATACTTCGGACTTCCTAAAATCGGTGTTGTTTTAAGCTCTGAAAGCTGTGCAGTCACAGGGCTGGCATTTTTAGGAGGAAGCTACATGGCGGAAGCATTCCGCGCGGGAATCGAACAGGTACCGGTTATCCAGTCAGAATCGGGTCTCAGCCTGGGACTTACAAAAGGGCAGGTATTCCGGTATATCATCCTTCCTCAGGCGGTCACCACCTCAATCCCTGTATTTTGTGCCAACATCATATTTCTTATAAAAGAAACATCGGTGTTCAGTGCGGTTGCGCTGGCTGACTTAATGTTTGTGGCAAAGGATCTGATAGGAATTTATTATAAAACAGATGAGGCCCTCTTAATGCTGGTGGCAGCATATTTGATCATCCTGCTGCCAATATCCTTATTCTGTTCCTGGATAGAAAGGAGGGTCCGCTATGCAGAATTTGGGAATTAGGATACTGTTTGAGGGAAATAATTTTCTGCGGTTGTTTAGCGGTCTCCTGGTATCACTTAAGATCGCAGTTTTATCCATGGTTTTATCCGTTGGACTTGGAATACTCCTTGGAATGGTGATGACCAGCAAAAAAAGGCCGGTCCGGTTTTTTACAAGGATATATCTGGAGACAGTCAGGATCATGCCTCAGCTGGTTCTATTGTTTCTTGTCTATTTTGGAGCTGCAAAGCATTTGAATGTAAATTTTTCCGGGGAAATGGCTGCGGTCATTGTTTTCACCTTCTGGGGGACGGCAGAAATGGGGGACCTGGTGCGAAGCGCGCTGGAATCCATACCGGCCCATCAGTATCAAAGCGGCTTTGGCCTGGGAATGACGGAGCTTCAGGTATACCGGTATATTGTGATTCCCCAAACGATACGCAGGCTGCTTCCGTCGGTCATGAACCTTCTGACGAGAATGATCAAAACCACTTCTCTTGTTGTATTGATCGGCGTGATTGAGGTGGTTAAGGTTGGAAAACAGATCATTGACTCCTCCAGGTACACGGTACCAGATGCGGCCCTCTGGGTATACGGAGTGATCTTTATTCTGTACTTTGTGATTTGTTACCCGTTTTCCAGGGCTGCTGCCCTGCTAGATAAAAAATTAAAGGATTGATAATATGAGTCAGGAAATGATTTTAAAGACAGAGAATCTTAGGAAGTCTTACGAAAACGGGCAGCCGGTTTTAAAGGATATTTCCTTTACCTTGGAAAAAGGGGAGGTAGTGGTGGTCGTAGGACCTTCCGGCTGCGGAAAAAGTACCTTTTTACGATGTCTCAACATGCTGGAGCCCATTGATTCCGGTACGATTCAGTTTAAGGACCGGATCATTGACAGGGGGAAACGGGATGTTTATGAAATAAGACAGAAGATCGGCATGGTATTCCAGAGCTACGATTTATTCCCGCATAAGTCCATTCTGGGAAATATTATTCTGGCCCCTTTAAAGGTGCAGAAAAGGGATAAAAAAGAGGTGACAGAGGAAGCAGAACAGCTTCTCGCCAGAGTAGGGCTTCTGGATAAAAAGGATTCTTATCCCAGGCAGCTGTCCGGCGGACAGAAGCAAAGAGTGGCGATTGTACGGGCACTTATCATGCATCCGGAGATCCTGCTCTTAGATGAGATCACGGCAGCCCTGGACCCGGAGATGGTACGGGAGGTGCTGCAGGTGGTGTTAGAACTGGCAAAGGACGGAATGACTATGGTCATCGTCACACATGAAATGGAATTTGCCAAGGCAGTGGCTGACCGTGTCCTGTTCATGGATCAGGGCGTTGTAGTGGAAGAGAGCCAGCCGGATGAATTTTTCACCTCACCCCGGACAGAGCGGGCAAAACAGTTTTTAAATACGTTTCATTATGAAGCGTTATAAAATAAAAAAATAAAATGGAGGATGTAATTATGAAGAAGAAATTACTAGGTGCATTATTAGGCATTACCATGGCGGCAGGCCTTTTGGCAGGCTGCGGCCAGGCAAAGGACAATGGGGGAAACACCGGAGGGGCATCTGCAAAGGCAAGAACCTTATCTGAGATCAAGGAAGCCGGAACCATTAAAATCGGCGTATTCAGCGACAAGAATCCATTTGGATATGTGGATTCCAACGGAAAGATCCAGGGCTATGATGTGTATCTTGCAAAGCGGCTGGCAAAGGACTTGCTTGGAAGTGAGGATAAGGTTGAATTCGTATACGTGGAGGCGGCCAGCCGGGTGGAATATTTAAAATCCGCCAAGGTGGATGTGATTTTGGCTAATTTCACTGTTACTGACGAAAGAAAGGAACAGGTGGATTTCGCACTTCCTTATATGAAGGTGGCTCTTGGCGTGGTCTCCCCTGATGCAGCTCTGATTAACGATGTGGCACAATTAAAGGATAAGACCCTTATCGTGGTAAAGGGAACTACGGCTGAAACTTATTTTTCTGAAAATCATCCGGAAGTAAAGCTGTTAAAGTTTGATGAGTATCAGGAAGCTTATGACGCTCTTCTGGACGGAAGGGGAGATGCCTTCTCTACCGATAATACGGAAGTTCTTGCATGGGCCATTCAGAATAAGGGATTCACGGTAGGAATCGAGTCCATTGGAAATCTGGATACCATTGCTCCAGCCGTTCAGAAAGGAAATAAGGATCTTCTGGATTGGATCAACAGCGAGATCGAAACCCTTGGCAAGGAGCAGTTCTTCCATAAGGATTTTGAGGAAACCCTAAAGCCTGTTTATGGAGATGAGATCGATCCTGAAAATCTGGTTGTAGAAGGCGGCCAGGTTTAAGAAATAAGAAACTGAGAAAAAATATCATTATTAGCTTAACGAGAACTTAATGAGAAAAATAACCGGCAGGGCGTCTTGACGTCCTGCTTTTTTTATTTCATAATAGCATTGTTATATAACAGTGTTATAAAAAAGGAGAAACGATGAGTGCTCAGGTAAAACACACACATCTTGCCATTTTAGAGGCGGGCAGAAAGGAATTTTTGGAGTATGGCTATGAGGGGGCTTCCCTAAGAAGGATTGCCAGGGAGGCTTCTGTGACAACAGGAGCCATATATGGGTATTTCCCAGGCAAGGAGGCGCTTTTTGATGCATTGACTGGAGATGCAGCGGATGGACTCCTGGAAAAGTACAGAAAGGTTCATGACGAATTTGCAGGCTTGCCTCCCAGCGAGCAGGCGGCTTCTCTGGATCATATTACCGATGAAACGATTCCCTGGATGATCAACTATATCTATGACCAGTTTGATATATTCAAGCTGCTGTTTTGTAAGGGCAGTGCGGGAAGCTGTGACAGCTATATCGCACAGCTGGTCAAACTCGAAGAGAAATCCTGTTGGGATTTTATCAAAGTAATGAGAGAGGCGGGGCATGAAGTAATGGATATTGACGGCACCTTGATCCGCATCTTATCCCGATCATTTTTCCAGCAGATTTTAGAGTTTGTGGTCCATGATGTCCCACGGGAAAAAGCTCTTTCCTACTCGATGGTTCTGGGGGCTTTCCAGCACGCAGGCTGGAAGAAGATTATGGGACTTTGATATAGCGGGGCTGTTACCGGTACATTTGAACAAAAAAGCGTTACATAATGGTTAGTTTTAACTAACTAATTTCATATAGGGAGTTGTTATTACTAAGCAGTTACATTTTACCAAGAAAGGTGGTTTATCATGAAACAAATTAATTCTGCGGCTGCCAGGCCCAAAACCGGCATAGCCAGGTTGGTGGAGCTTGCGGCTACCAAAAAGCCTCTTATGATCTCTTCGGTGATCTTATCGGCGCTGGCATCTGTCGCCTCGTTTGTGCCTTATATCGCTATCTACTTTGTGGTGAGGGAAGTCATGGGAGTATTCCCTGATTTTAAGAATCTTGATCTGCAAAGAACGGTTGGGTTCGGGTGGCTGGCCTTTGGGGGAATCCTGCTTAATGTATTGCTGTACTTTGCGGCTCTGATGTGTTCCCATCTGGCCGCTTTTGGTACTCTGTACGAGTTGAAAGTGAACTTTGCTTCCCATCTTGCCGGATTGCCTCTTGGGTTTCATATGCTGGTCGGCAGCGGGAAACTGCGTAAGATCATGGATGAAAACATTGAGAAGATCGAAGGATTCATTGCCCACCAGCTTCCTGATCTGGTTGCCTCTTTTGTAGCTCCGGTTGTCATGTTCATCATACTTCTGGCAGTAGACTGGCGCTTTGGCCTTGCGGCTGTGGCTGGCATTGTCATTGCCTTTACGATCCAGATAAAAGCCTATGGCAATGACGGGGCTAAAACCATGATGGCAAAATACCAGAGCGCCCTGGAGGATATGAACAATGCATCCGTGGAGTATGTCCGCGGAATCACTGTAGTCAAAGCGTTTAAGCAAACGGTGTTCTCTTTCCGCCGGATGCACAGCGCCATTAAGGAATACACCAGAATGGTCATTCCTTATACCATGAGCTGGGAAAACTATATGTCCGCTTTTCAGACGGTCATCAATAACATTTACTTATTCCTGATCCCGGTTGGTATCCTGATCGGGCTGCATACATCTGATTATTCTGGTTTTGCAGCCACTTTTATCTTCTACCTGATCTTTGTGCCATCCATTGCATCCGTTTTGATGAAGATCATGTATGTTTCTAGCAGCGGGATGCAGATCATTGGCGGTGTGGAGCGAATGGATGAAATCCTGAATACCCCGCCACTTATGAATCCCCAGAGACCGAAGGAAATCTCCAGTCATGAGATTGTATTTGAAAACGTATCCTTTTCTTACGTCGGTCAGGAGGCCCAGGCACTTTCTGACATTTCTTTCCGGGCGGAGGAAAATCAGATCACCGCCATCGTTGGTCCATCCGGCGGCGGCAAAACCACCATTGCCCATCTCATTCCACGGTTTTTCGATGTAACAGAAGGAAGGATCAAAATCGGAGGCGTTGACGTACGGGATATGAGAAGCGAATATCTGATGGAAAAGGTCAGCTTTGTATTCCAGGATGTGTTCCTCTTTAAGCAAAGCATTATGGATAATATCCGGTTAGGGAATCAGGGTGCCACTGATGAGCAGGTGATCGCTGCGGCAAAGGCGGCGCAGTGCCATGAGTTTATTGAAAAGCTGCCGGAAAAATATCATACGGTCATAGGTACAAAAGGCGTCCATCTCTCAGGCGGAGAGCAGCAGCGGATTGCAATCGCCAGAGCCATTGTAAAAGACGCACCCATTGTTCTTTTAGATGAGGCAACTGCATTCTCCGACCCAGAGAACGAACATTTAATCCAGCAGGCGTTTCAGAAGCTGATGCATGGGAAAACGGTAATCATGATAGCCCATCGCCTGTCAACCATCCGCAGTGCGGATAAAATCATAGTAGTAGACAAGGGCTGCCTTGTGGAGCAGGGCAAACATGATGAATTACTGGAAAGACGGGGAAAATATTCTGATATGTGGGACGTATATACGAAAGCTCTTGACTGGAAGATGGATAGAAAGGGGATGAAAGAACATGTATAATTGGAAGGAATCACTGATGCTTACGAATAAAGGCTACAAGGATTTAAAGAAGGCCATTGCCGCCTGCACAATCACGAATCTGGCACTCATGCTTCCTTTTGCAGTGACCATTCAGGTTTTTGCCGAGCTTTTAAAGCCAATGATGGACCAGGAGATTTCATGGACGAGGATGTGGTTTTTATTTGGATGCGGCGTTGTTTCGGCAGTGCTTGTATTTTTTGCCAGTAAAAACGACTATAAAAAAACCTATGTCACGTCTTATCTGGAAGCTGAAAATTCCAGAATCAGCGTTGCTGAACGGATCCGGAAGCTGCCTATGAGCTTTTTTAACTCAAAGGATCTTTCCGAGCTGACCACAAACATTATGGCTGACTGTTCCACTACGGAGCATGTGCTGAGCCACATCATTCCCCAGCTGAGCGCCAATGCCATTTCTATTACTGTTATCTGTGTGATGATGGCTCTTTTTGACTGGAGAATGGCACTCTCTGTGTTCATCACTGTGCCTGCCGCGCTGCTTGTCATCTTAGGCAGCAAAAAGGTTCAGGCGAGATTAAGTGAGAAGCAGGTGGAAGCAAAACTGAAAGCTTCCGATCAGGTACAGGAGTATTTAGAGGGAATTAAGGTTATAAAAGCCTGTGGCTTAGACGGCTCGAAGTTTTCGGCGTTAGATGATGCTCTGCACCTGATGAAGAAAATGGCAATCAAAATGGAATTTGTCACCGGAATTTTTGTCACCGGGGCTCAGATGATTTTACAGGCAGGTGTGGGGCTGACCGTTTTTGTCGGAACCTATCTGCTGACAGGGGGCAGTATCCAACTCCTTCCCATGCTCATGTTCTTTGTCATCGTTGTCAGGATTTATGGCCCGGTCATTGTGGAATTTACCCTTTTGCCGGAATTGTTTTACCATCGGATCGCTACGAAACGGATGCGCACTCTTATGGCTGTTCCGGTCATGGATGGTGAGGGCGTTAAGCCGCTGAAACACTGGAATATTGATTTTGAGAATGTTTCCTTTGGCTACAACGCGGAAAAATCCCGGGATGACAGGGTGATCAAAAACCTGACCGTATCCATTCCTTCCGACGCCATCACGGCTCTGGTAGGCCCTTCCGGCTGCGGGAAAAGCACCATCTCTAGGCTGATTGCCCGTTTCTGGGATGTGAACGAGGGCAGCGTAAAAATCGGCGGAATTGATGTGAAAACCCTGGATCCGGAACATCTGATGAGCTATATGTCCTTTGTGTTCCAGGATGTGGTGCTGTTTAACGATACAGTCTTTAACAATATCCGCATCGGAAACATGGAAGCTACGGAAGAACAGGTTAAGGAAGCGGCGAGGGCCGCCTGCTGTGATGGATTTATAAACGCTTTGCCCCAGGGTTATGAGACAATGCTGGGGGAAAACGGCAGCACGCTTTCCGGAGGGGAACGGCAGCGTATCTCCATTGCCCGGGCGCTGTTAAAAAATGCGCCTATCGTACTTTTAGATGAGGCAACGGCCTCCCTTGATCCAGAAAATGAGGCGCTAATCCAGCAGGCAATTTCCAGACTGATCGAAGGCAAAACGGTAATCGTCATCGCTCACCGTTTAAGGACCATATCAGGGGCGGATAAGATTATCGTGCTCAATGAAGGCATGCTGGCGGAGGAAGGCACTCATGAGGAACTGATGAACAACAAGGGACTTTATGAAAGGCTGTACAGGATCCAGCAGGAAAGCTTGGGATGGAGTGTCTAAGGGGGAAAATGTCACCAAAATGAATAGGAGGAGTGATTCAGGTGAAAACCAGCCATATTATTTATAAAGTAGATGACTTGCACCAGGCAGTAAAGGAATATAAGGAAAAGGGATTTGAAGTGGAATATGGGACGTTGAAAAACCCATATAATGCGATTGTTTATTTTTCTGAGGGTCCTTATCTGGAACTGCTTGCTTCAACCGGAATGCCGGAATTCATGAAGAGGATTTTGCGCATGTTTGGAAAAAGCAGATTGGTCGATCGCCTGAATTATTGGGATAACCATAAAGGGGGCCCGTGCGGAGTCGCCCTTGAGAACTATAAAACAGATTTAAGGGATGAAAAAAGGATCCTGGAAAGAAACAAACAGGGATATTTTGAAATGCGTTCACGGAGGAATGATTCAAAGGGAAGAAAATTACGGTTTACGTGCCTGTTTCCGGATGAGATGCAGCTTCCTTTTCTCATGACTTATTTTAATATTGATCCGAAGCCTGTGAACTTTATACACCCGAACGGTGCAAAAAGAATAAAGAACATATCCTTCGGAACGAGGGAAGAGTTGATGCCAATGATCAAGGAACTATGTGACGATCCTGTATTGACCCTGTTTACAGGGAGCGGAATCAAAGATCTGGAATTTGAATATGCAGTTAAGGATATATAAATTAGGCCGCCATTTTTGGCGGCTTATTTATTTGAGAATTTGTTTGAGAACACGATGCCAAGCCGGTGGTCTGATCCAGTGGTGCCGGGCGGCTTTCATGGCTTAGAATTATGTATTATGTACATGTATATCTGAAATAACAATAAAAAATAGTGCAAAAGTTCAGGATGACAAAAGAAATGTAAGAATATTAAATGGAAAAGTGAACATCAAAACTTTATAATTAGATCATAGGAATTAAGCATTTCCATATAAGCGTGAATTAAAATAATTTAATAAAGGAGAGGTTATTTATGAAAAAAGGATTATTAACAGCTTCACTGGCAGCACTGGCGGCATTAAGCTTATCTGCCTGCAGCGGAGGCGGAAAGCCTGCAGAAACCACGGCAGCCCCCCAGACGACGGCTTCTGCCGAAACAAAAGCAGAGGAGTCCAAGGACGGAGCAGACGCAGCAAAGGCACCAGGGGATTACAAAGGTACCGTTGTCGTATATTCTCCCCATGATGCGGACCCGCTCAATGCAGGCGTGAACTTATTCATGGAAAAGTATCCAAACGTGAAGGTGGAAGTTGTTGCGGCCGGTACTGGAGAACTGTGCAACCGTATTGCAGCCGAGTCTGCTAACCCCATTGCAGACGTATTGTGGGGCGGCGGCGCAGACTCACTGGCAGCGTTTAAGGATCATTTCGCTCCCTATGTATGTGCCAATGACGAGTTCATCGGCGATGCTTATAAGGACGCCGGGGATATGTGGATCGGTGAAAGCCCCCTGCCTATGGTCATTTTTTATAACAAGAACTTAATCGAGAAGGATGGCCTTGCCATTCCCGAGACATGGGAGGATTTGACAAAGCCTGAATGGAAAGGCAAGATCGCATACTGTCTGCCATCTAAGTCCGGCTCCGCGTACACCCAGCTTTGTACCATGATCCTGGGCCATGGCGGTAAGGAAGACGGCTGGGATTTCATTAAGAAATTATATGACAATCTGGATGGAAAGATTGTAGACTCTTCCGGCAAGTGCCACAAGATGGTTGCAGACGGCGAGTTCTACGTAGGTCTGACCCTGGAGAAATCCGCAGTCCAGTATAAAGATGATCCGTCGGTTGGATTCGTATATCCCAAAGACGGAACCAGTGCAGTACCTGATGGTGTAGCTCTTGTAAAGGGCGCTCCCAATGAGGAGAATGCAAAGCTGTTTATCGATTTCGTTACATCAAAAGAATGCCAGACAGAGCAGAGCAAGAATTGGGGACGCCGTCCGGTAAGAAGCGATATGGAAGTAGGCGAAGGAATGGCTAAATTACAGGATATCGTGCTGGTGGATTATGATTTTGACTGGGCAGCAAATGAAAAAGAAACCATTATTGAGAAATTCAATGACATTATGGTCGACTAATAAAAAGGATAGGAATACATTCTGACTAAAAAGACTGTCCCGGCCCTTAGGGGACAGGACAGTCTTTTCCTGTAACAGACAGAAAGGCACCGAAGGTATAAGGAGGAACGAAAGGTATGAGCCATGCAGTAATTATTAAACAGGCCGTGAAAAAGTACGGTGATTTTACAGCACTAAATGGGGTGGATCTGGAGATGAAGCCGGGGGAATTTTTCACATTACTTGGTCCCTCCGGATGCGGCAAGACAACTCTGCTTCGTATGATTGCAGGATTCAATTCTGTGGATGGCGGGGAGATTTGCTTTGATGACAGGGTAATCAACAACTTGGATGCCCACAAGAGGGATATCGGCATGGTGTTCCAGAACTACGCCATCTTTCCCCATTTAACCGTGGCGGAGAATGTGGCTTACGGTCTGAAAGCAAAAAAATATCCGAAAGATCAGATTGACCGCAAGGTGGAGGAAGCCCTCGACCTGGTACAGATCAAAAATTTAAAGGACAGGAAACCAAATGAGCTTTCCGGCGGCCAGCAGCAGCGGGTGGCTCTGGCAAGGGCCTTTGTCATTGAGCCGGGGGTACTTCTCATGGATGAACCCTTATCCAACTTAGACGCAAAGCTCAGAGTACAGATGAGAACGGTTATTAAAAAGCTGCAAAGACGGCTTGGGATCACCACCATTTACGTTACCCACGATCAGGAGGAAGCTCTGGCTATTTCTGACCGGATCGCAGTCATGAAGGAAGGCAACATCATGCAGGTAGGATCTCCGGAAGAGATCTATAAGAAGCCGGCGAATACCTTTGTAGCCGGATTCATCGGAGTATCAAATTTTATTGACTGTGAAGTGGATGGAGGTGATCCGGAAAAAGCCGTATTAAATATTAAGGGGGAATGCAGCTTAACCTGCAGGCTGAAATCCGCCTTCAAAGGTAATGGGATTATTTCCGCAAGGCCGGAGCAGTTATTTTTCGATGAAAAGGAAGGCCTTCCCGGTAAGATCGTCATTTCCACTTTCCTGGGAGATTTCATTGAGTATGAAATCCTGCTGAACAACGGGCAGACCATTCAATTGAATGAATACACAAAGGATGCCAGCGACTTGCGGCCGGACGGTCAGGAAGTGCGGGTGAACTTTGATATCAGTGCGGTAGGTGTATACGATGCCAAGACCCAGGAGGTGATATCATGGTAAAGAAAGGATGGAAGTTTGACTTCTGGTTTTGGGTGAAAGTGGTGGTGGTAGGCTTCATGCTGCTGTTCCTGATTTACCCTTTCTGCACCCTGATAACGCGAAGCTTTTTCTCCAACAAGGTGGAAGGCTTTACCCTTGAGAACTACATCCGGTTTTTCACGAAAAAGTATTATTATTCCTCTCTTATGCGAAGCCTGTTCGTCTCCATTGTCACCACGGCTACGACTTTGGCCGTAGGGGTGCCCATGGCCTATCTGATGTCCAGATATAATGTTTTTGGAAAGCGTTTTATCCATATATTCATTATTATGAGCCTTATGAGTCCGCCGTTTATCGGCGCTTACAGCTGGATCATGCTGTTCGGGCGTGCTGGTTTTGTTACACGGTTTTTTGAAAGCATCGGGATCTTTCTTCCAAGCATCTATGGAAAGCTGGGCATTATTCTTGTTTTTACATTCAAGCTGTTTCCTTATGTATACTTATATACATCAGGGGCAATGGGAAGCATTGACTCAAGCCTTGAGGAAGCGGCGGAAAATCTGGGAAGCAATAAGCTTCGCAGGCTTTTGACCATCACCATACCGGTCATTCTGCCCTCCATCGCAGCGGGAGCCATCATGGTATTCATGACCAGCCTTGCGGATTTCGGCACGCCAATGCTCATCGGCGAAGGCTATATGGTTCTTCCCGTGCTGGTATACAACGAATATATGAGTGAGATCGGGGGCAATGCTCATTTAGCCAGTGCCCTGTCCGTGATCGTGGTACTCTGCTCGACTACGGTGCTTTTGCTGCAGAAATATTTTGTGACCAGAAAAAATTATGTCATGACAGCCATGAGACCGCCTAAGGAAGAGCAGCTTCACGGTTTCAAGCGCTTCCTGGTAACATTGCCGGTTATGCTGGTAACATTTATCGGCATCCTTCCTCAGATCGTGGTGGTGGTCAGCAGCTTTATAAAAAGCGATTTTACAGGTTTCAAAAAAGGGTTCAGTATCGAAAGCTATGTGACGATTTTTAACAGACTGTGGACCAATATCCGGAATACGTTCGTGTTCTCTGCCACAGCCATTGTATTCATTATCCTACTGGGCATGCTGATATCTTACATCGTAGTGCGTCAGAAAGGGATAGCAGGACAGCTTATGGATCTTCTCATTATGTTCCCCTTTGTCATTCCGGGCGCGGTACTGGGCATCAGCCTGATCGTGGCCTTCAATAAGCAGCCCATGATCCTTACGGGTACTGCAGCTATTATGATTATAGCCTTTGTTGTCAGGAAGCTGCCTTATACGGTACGGTCGGGCAGTGCGTTCCTGCAGCAGATGGACCCCAGTGTGGAAGAGGCCTCCATCAGCCTGGGCGTTTCACCCATGAAAACCTTTGCCAAGGTGACGGCAAGGCTTATGGCCCCGGGCATTCTGTCAGGAGCTATCTTAAGCTGGATCACCTGCATCAATGAGCTGTCCTCCAGCGTTATGCTTTACGGCGGAAAGACAAGTACCATATCCGTGGCCATTTATACGGAAGTTGTACGAAACAGCTATGGTACGGCGGCGGCACTGGCTTCCATATTAACGGTCAGTACGGTCATATCCCTGCTCATTTTCCTAAAGGTAAGCAAGGGAAAGGTTTCGGTTGTATAGTCCATCCAAAGTTATCACAGGAAGGCTTTGGGCATTTTTAGAAAACATGGAGGGATACGAAGGATGGTAACGTTTGGTACCGGTGGCTGGAGAGCCATTATCGGAGAAGATTTTACAAAGGAAAATATCCAGAAGCTGGCACTTGCCGTCAGTCTTAAGATGAAAGCGGAAAATGTGGAGGAAGAGGGGATTGTCATAGGATATGACAGACGTTTCCTGTCGAAAGAGGCAGTCATATGGGCCTGTGAGATATTTGGGAAGCAGGGAATCAAGGTGTATTTCGTTAACCGCAGTTCTCCCACACCACTTATTATGTTTTATGTAATGAAGCACCGGCTGAGCTACGGTATGATGGTAACGGCCAGCCACAATCCGGCCATTTATAACGGGGTCAAGGTGTTTACCTACGGCGGGCGTGATGCAGATGAGATCCAGACCCAGGATATTGAAAAATATCTTTTGGAAGCGGAGAGGAGCTATGAGCCAAACCACGAGGAGGCCGGAAAGATGCCTCCGGCTTCTTATCTTGAGCTTGTAAAAAAAGGAGTGGTAGAGGAAATCAATCCTTTAAATGAGTATCTGGACAATATCATATCCGTCATTGATATGGATGCCATACGCTCCCGGGATTTCCGGGTAGCCATTGACCCCATGTACGGAGTGAGCCTTACGGCCTTAAGCACCATCCTTTCCGTTGCAAGGTGTACCATTGAAACCATTAATGACCAGCATGACACTTTGTTTGGCGGAAAAATGCCTGCGCCAACGGAGCAGACTCTGCGGAACTTACAGAATTATGTGCTGGACCGGTACTGCGATATCGGGATCGCCACGGATGGAGATGCGGACAGACTGGGGGTCATTGACGATCAGGGCCGTTATCTCCATGCCAACAACATTCTGGTGATGCTGTATTATTATCTTCTGAAATACAAGGGTTTAAAGGGGCCACCCATTCGAAGCCTTTCCACCACCCATGTGCTGGACCGGGTGGCGGAGAGCTTTGGGCAGAAATGCTACGAGGTTCCCGTAGGGTTTAAGTTTGTATCCGCGAAAATGCAGGAGACGGATGCCATCATCGGCGGAGAGTCCTCCGGCGGCCTGACGGTTAAGGGACATATTCACGGCAAGGATGGAATCTATGCCGCCTCCCTTCTGGTAGAAATGATGGCCGTATCAGGGAAAAAGCTGTCTGAGATTGCAGCAGATATCCGCAGAGAGTATGGGGCGATCCATATGGCAGAACGGGATTACCGATTTACCAATGAGGAAAAGGAGAGAATCAACCGGATTCTCATGATTGACCGGAAACTGCCCAAAATGCCTTTTGAGATTGACAAGATCTCATATCTCGATGGGTGTAAGGTTTATTTTAAAAACGGCGGCTGGGTGATTGCAAGATTCTCCGGCACAGAGCCGTTGCTGAGGATCTTCTGCGAGATGGGAGCAGAGGCAGATTCTGTGAGCGTGTGCAGTTTGTTTGAGGAATATTTAGGACTGCAGGAAGGATAGGAAAAGGAAGAGGAAAAGGAAAAGGCTGGTGCAAAAGTAATTATTATTTTGCACCAGCCCCTCTGTGTTTCCTTTATAAAGTGTCAAAACGGATATAGGTGCGGTCATCAAAGCTGTCATTTCCCTTAACCAGCCCTTTGGTGCCCTTGTTTTCCCGAAAGCAGAGGGGATCTTTTTGTATAAGCTCCTTTAGGGCGGCTTCGCTTTCAGCCAGAGTCTCCTTAAGAACGGGATAGCCGTCGCTTGCAAGGACTAGCTGAGAGTGCGGGGGTATGGTATGGATGATGACATGATTTGAGTGAATGGGGAAACCGTTTAATACATCATATCCATAGTCAGAGTCCTCATTGGCGAAAAGAAGCTGGCGGCGCAGGAGGGAAAGGATGTATTCCCTTCCGGTGTCGTGGCCGGAAAGGGACGCTTCTGTCCGGCCGGAAAGAAGCTCCGTTTGAATATAAAGGCTTCTGACCTGGGAGAGCAGGCTGTCAATGGCTTTCACTTGCTGATGGTGGACACCGCCGATGAGACATTGGCAGTCACCAAAGGCCCATACCTCCCTGCGGCTGAAACTATACAGGATGAGAACTGCCTGCAGGCGTTCTTCGGGCTTTTCCTCCAGGAGGGAGCGGCGTGAGCGGCAGGCCCTGGCCAGGGCTTGGTTTAAATAGTCCATGGCGCCGGCTCCGTCAATGTCGGAAGGCATGGTGCTTAAGGCGCCAAGCAGTACTTCTTTGGCGTAGCATCCGCTGGTCATGTTTCCAGGACGGTCTCCCTGGGGTTCGGGCCAGGTAAGAGTCCCCTTGCTTGTAACTCCGTCGATTACAGCGATAAAGTTCTCATTTACAAAGAGCCCATCTTCGCACAGGCTGCTTCCGATGTGTTTGGGGATAATGGATTGTTCTATGATATGTACGGCCATGGCAGGCACCTCCAATTGTCTATTAGGTAAAGTTTACCATAAATATGGTCTTCTGCCCATGGCAAAACAAGCACTTTTTTGATATAATGGACAAAACGAAACCATATTGCGGACAGGAGAGGAGGATGCGTCTATGAGACTTTCTGACAGCACCAGAAAAAGATGGCCGGCGGTCTGCGCGCTGTCTCTTATTTGCTGCGTCCTGCTGTCTTCCTGCCGGCTGGAAACGGGAGAACAGCCCATGAACTCCCAGGCGGATCTGGTGGTTTACTCGGTTCAGGAAAAAGGGATATGCGAGCCTGTTGTCAAGGAGTTTGAAGAACGTACAGGCCTTAATGTAAAGGTGGAAAATGGATCTTTGGAGGAGCTGTTAAAAAAATTAGAGGATGGCAGCGGACCATATGGTGATGCCGGGGAAGCATGGGATGTGGTATTTGGGGTAGGTATTGAGACCCTGGAAGAAAAAAAGGAATACTGGCAGGCTTATGAAAGCCCGGAAATTCCATTCATAGCCGGGGCGTTCCGGTGTGAGGATCGGAAGTGGACCAGCTTTTCCGCCTGCCCCTTAGTCATCATGTACAACACCAATGTGGTGACATACCGGGAGGTGCCAGCGGGCTGGGCCAGCCTGCTTGAGCCAAGATGGAAAGGCAGGGTTGCTTTTGTGGATCCCGGTCTGTCGGACATCTATTCCTCAGCCCTGGCTACGGCTGCCTATACGTACCGGGGAGAAGGAGACTATATGAAGCAGCTGGCAGATAACCTGGAATACGGAAGCCTTTCCAGCTTATCGGAGGTGAATTCCGGCATTTTGGATGGCAGATATTCCCTGGGAGTCACCATAGAAGGAGCAGCCCAGGCGCTCCGCTCCGGCGGCGCAGATGTGGACTACATTTACCCGAAAGAAGGGACCACGGTGCTGCCGGATGGTACTGCCATTGTAAACGGCTGTCCCCATCCGGAGGCGGCCAGGCGTTTTTTGGATTTCACGGTCAGTAAGGATGCACAGAGGATCCTTGTTTCGGATTTAAACAGGCGCTCTGTGCGGATGGATGTACCTCCTCTGCCAGGACTTTCCCCTGTCAACAGGCTTCCCATCATAGATATGGATCTAAAGGGTCTTTCCCGGGAAAAAAAGGAAATCCAAAAGCAATGGAATAAGGTTTTGACTGTGTACAAAAGGAGGACTGGAGGATGAAGTGGTTCGGTCAGTTTTCTTTCAAGACACGGGTATTTTTGGGATGCCTGCTGGTAGCTCTGGTGCCTCTTACCTTTTCAAGCGTGGTGGTTACCAGGCTTTTTACAGCTTCCATTAACCGGCAGCTGGCGGTGGAGGGAAACCGGCAGCTTGAGGAGGTAAGCGCAAAACTGACCCAGGTATTTGAAAACTGTGAGAAGGCCTGTGAGACTTTTACAGCAGACGGTACAGCAGCCAGGGTGATGATCGATAAGGATGCCATTGAGATGCAGAAGGATTTATATCTGTCCTTATATCAGGCGGTTCAGGAGATATACAGCAGCGCCCAGTTCAGCATTTATGATTCTGGCGGAAAACTTCGTTTTACAACGGATACTGCTTCAAAAAACAGTTCCCTCCCCATCCGCTGGGGGCTTTTAAAGAAGGCCCAGGAGGCGAGGGGGATCACCTATTACAGGACGGATCCCTATCTTCCGGGAACGGATAAAAATATTCTGATGCAGGGAGCCTATTCCCTGGAAAATTCCCATGGAGCAAGAACCGGATATGTGGTCCTTGATTTTTCCCGTGAAAACTTTGACAATCTGCTAAATGGCTTCTATTCTTCCGGGGATACATTTTTGGTGCTGGATTCCCATCAAAGGCCCATTTACTGTTCCAGCCCGGAGTATGGGGAAAAGGAGATCAATGACATCATCTTTCATGGAGTATCAGGACATGAGGGAGAAAAGGGAAGAGGAGTGTATACCAGATATTTATGGACCAGGGAACCTTCCCAGGGGATCTACGTCATATTAAGACGTTCCGCACCAATCAGTGCCGAGGCCATCCGCACCATGGGAACGGTAAGCATACTTTTATCGGCTCTGGGTCTGGTACTCTGCCTGATGATTTCCGGTGCCCTCTCAAGAGGCATTGCCCAGCCGGTGAGCCAGCTGGATAAGGCTATGGCAAAGGTGAAAAGAGGGGATTTATCCATCCGCATTCATACAAACCGGCAGGATGAGCTGGGAAGGCTGACGGAAAGCTTTAACCAGATGACAGGCGACTTACAGAAATACTTAGAGGACACGGTTCAAAAGCAGAAGGATTTAAATAAGACCACCATTAAACTGTATCAGACCCAGCTGAACCCTCATTTTCTCTATAATACCCTGGATACGATTAAGTGGAATGCCAGGATCAACCAGATCCCGGAAATCGCCATATTGGCGGAGAATCTGGCGGTGATCCTTCGAAGAAGTATATCCAGCCGGCCTTTCATCACCTTGAGGGAGGAATTAGAAACCATTGAAAGCTACATCCAGATCCAAAAAATCCGTTTTACGGGACGCTTCCTCTATGAAACCGAGATACCGGACCATTTGGAGGACTGCATGGTGCCAAGAATGTTTTTGCAGCCATTGGTGGAGAACGCCATCATCCATGGGCTTGATGGGTGTGAGAACGGATACATCTGTATTTTTGCGGATCAGAAAGATGAAGTATTAAGCATATCCATTACGGATGACGGGTGCGGGATGGATAAGGAAATGGTGGACTGGATCAACAGTGACAATCCTGTGAAAAGGGATGGACACTTAGGGCTTTATAATGTGATCCGTATACTGAAAATTTATTACGGACAGGAATATGGGATCCGGGCGGAAGTGACAAAGGAGGGAACCACCATTGCCTTAAGGCTGCCGGTCCAGAGGGAGGTGACGGATGTATAAAGTCATAGTTGTGGAAGATGAGACGATGGTCCGCCGGGGAATCATTTTGACCATTAACTGGGCGGCTCTGGACTGTGTGATAGCGGGCGAGGCTGCTAACGGGGAGGAAGGGGCCAGCCTGGCAAACCGGCTTTCCCCGGACATTATCGTGACAGATGTGAAGATGCCCCGCATGGACGGGGTGGAGATGATCACCAAACTTCGGGAAGAAGGGTGCAGAGCGAAGTTCATTATCCTGACTGCTTACGGGGATTTTAAGTACGCCCAAAGCGCGTTGCGGTTAGGGGTCAGTGATTACCTCTTAAAGCCCTTAAAGGATGGAGATTTGGAACAGGCCATCCTGCATATCCGGAACCAAATCGAGCAGGGGAAGGAAAAGGAGGCAGGAGAGGTTTTGGCACCGGTGCTTTTGTTTCATGCGGACAAGAAATCCAAGAACAAATATGTGGCTGAGGCCATCCGGTACATCCGGATGCATTATCAGGAGAACATCACCATCAGTACGGTGGCGGAATACTTGGAAATCAGCGAAGGATATTTGAGCCGTGTGTTAAAAAAGGAAACGGATTATACATTTACCAGCTATCTTACGTTTTACCGGATGCAGGTAGCCATGTCCCTGCTAAAGGACTGCCGGGTCAAGGTTTATGAGGTGGCGGACCAGGTGGGGTATTCGGACACCGCCTATTTCAGTGCACAGTTTAAAAAGCTTTTGGGAGTATCGCCTTCGGAATATCAGGAAAGATGCGGCAAATGAGAGGGTTTTGTTTGCCGGCTTAATTCTATTGTAAATAAATGGTAAATATGGTATAATGAGAATATAATTCAATAAAGATTCAAAAGACGAAGGAGGTTATTGCTATGAAGTTTTTAAAGTGTAACCGTTGCGGTAATATTGTAGCGGTTGTAGAGGAAAAGGGCGGTACCATTACGTGCTGTGGAGAAAATATGCACGAATTGGTAGCCAATACAACAGATGCTGCAACTGAGAAGCACGTTCCGGTTATTGAGATTGACGGTCAGCATGTAAAAGTTACAGTTGGTTCTGTTGAACATCCAATGCTTCCTGAACATTTCATCGGTTGGATCGCATTAGAGACCAAGCAGGGCAATCAGAGAAAGATATTGAATCCAGGTGATAAACCAGTGGCTGAATTCATGCTTTGCGACGAAGATGAAGTAGTTGCTGCATACGAATACTGTAATCTTCACGGATTATGGAAAGCAGATAAATAAAAAAGTTGAAAAGCTCATGGACCTGATGGTCTGTGAGCTTTTTTTTAGCAATACCAATGATTGACATCTGCCCCGATTTGCTCTAGTATTAATTCTGAAGTTTTACTTTAGGATAGGAGAAGCCGTAGAATGAATAAGAAAGAAGCTAACGAAATAAAGAAACTTTTTACTCCTGCTAACTGTGCCATCAGCCGTATCTGTGGCTGTTATGTGGACGCGGAAAAGAACAAAAGAACAGAGATTAAGGAGGCATTTTTATCCCTCCCGGAAGAAGAAGCGTTTAAATATTTTACCATCTTTAGAAGCGGTCTGTCAGGGACGATCGGCAAGAACATGGTCAATATGGAATTTCCCTTACATACGGAAGCTGAGGGCGGAACCCAGAACTTTCTATTAAAGCTCCGGGACAGCCAGTTAAAGGATGATGCACTGATCGAGGAATTTTATGATAAGGTGATCGCAAGCTACGACTACGGCGAAAATTTTTACATCATCCTCATTCATTGTGCCTATGATATTCCCGCAAGGTCCTCTGATGGCCTTGAAATGGATGATGCCTCTGATTTTGTTTATGAATTCATCCAGTGCTCCGTCTGCCCGGTAAAACTGTCAAAGGCAGGCCTTTGTTACAATTCCGAGTCTAACGTAATCGAAAACCGCAGCAGGGACTGGATCGTGGAGGCTCCTGATACCGGCTTTTTATTCCCGGCATTTACCGACCGGAATACGGATATTCACAGCCTTTTATACTATACCAAAAACCCGGAGCAGATGCCGGAACGCTTAATTGATGAGCTGCTTGGCTGTGTGATACCCATGTCAGCCAAGAGCCAGAAAGAAACGTTCCAGGCACTTGTGGAGGAAACTCTGGGAGATAACTGCGATTTTGAAACGGTTAAGAGCCTTCACGAAAATTTAAATGAGATTCTTGAAGAAACAAAGGATGAACCGGCTCCCTTTACCCTGGACAAGTATCAGATGAAACGGCTGTTGGAGAACAACGGAGCCAGCCAGGAGAAGCTTGAGGAGTTTGAGCAGCGTTACAGCGAAAACGAAGAAACGTCTGTGCCTCCCTTTATCGCTTCCAATGTGGTTAATACCAGAAGCTTTGAGATCAAGACAACGGATGTAAGCATCAAGGTAGCGCCTGATAAAACCCATCTGGTGGAAAACCGGATGATCGACGGCCGGCCATGCATCGTCATCGGCATCAGTGAGCATGTGGAAATCAACGGAATCACGGTAAGGCCCATAGCAGCAGATAGAACAATGGAGCCGGAAGAGTAACACTCACCGGCTCCTTAATGGATGGACCAGACGTTTAAAAAGGGTCTGGATACAAAGAACTACGGTCTGGTCAAAGAGAAATGCCGCTGCGGCTGACAAAACCAGAACCAGAAGAAAGGAAAGCAGAGTGCTGCCTGCCATTCCGAAAGCAAGTCCGGAGTTATGGAGCCGCTCCCTGACAAAATAGAGTACGGCCCAGTGTACCAGCAGGATGGAATAGCTGTGCCGGATTAAGAAGTTCATCACGATCCCAGGCTTTGGAAGCCGGCTTTCCAGGGAACGGAGCATAAGAAAGACCGAGGCTGCCAAGAGGATCATGGCCGGAGCGCCTTCTGCCAATAGGATGGCCTTGTAATCAGGCCGCAGGGCAGTACAGAGGACGGTAAATAAGCAGGCTGCGAAGCCAAGTCCCCACCAGATTTTCCTGTATTTTAAGGAAATGGGGTGTGCAAAGTAGTAGCCAAGTAAAAACACCCCTTCCCATGGGCTGATCATAAGCTCAAAGTTTATAGGAAGGCCCATAGCAGGCAGATAAACCGCCAGACAGCGGAAGAGAAGGATTAAAACCGCCAGTCCGTGAAGCATGGAGTGGTTTAGATGCTTTAAAAGGATGCTGAAAAATGGAGCCAGGAGATACAGAGACAAAATGACATAGATCACCCATAAATGAGGTGCCCATCCAATCGGGCCAGCCGCCATATCCTTTATGGCCTTAAAAATTCCGCTTATAAAGCCGGAATTGAAATACTGGCAGGAGAGCAGGATATAAATACAGTAGTAGCAAAAAAAGGGAAGGGCCACCTGAAGGAATCTTTTATAGTAAAAAACAGCCAGGCTGTCTCTTTGCTCCCTTAAGATCAAAGCGCCGCTGTTCATGATAAACAGCGTGTTGCAGACCAGAAGAATGGAAGAAAGGGACTGCACCGCCACCCATTCTTTGGTCCCGGCGGTAAGTCCGGCTGTGGAAAAATCCAGGCAGTGGACTAAAATAACAAAAAGAGCAGCAATAAGACGGACATAATCCAGATAGAGAATCCTGCTTTTTCCGGCATCATTTCCTAAAAACAGATGTTTGATGTAATCTCTGTCCTTAAGCTGCCGCCTGATATGAATGCAGCAGGAAATCGCAATAAATGCCAGTATTGTCATCTGTAATTTCCCCATAAGTTCTGTTCCTTTCCGGTCCTGTTATTCTCGCGAAGGCTTGAGTTTCCACCATTATATCACAGGAAACCGGTCATCACAAACCAAACCCTGTGGGTGTTCCATGGAAAATTACGTGGTCAATCCCGGGAGGCTATGATATACTTAAGAAAAAGGAAACGTACAGAGAGGAAATGACAGTGGCAGATCGGACATTTGGCTGGGTACAGGAGGCCTATACCCTGGATAACTTAAAAAATGTGGTATCCGCGTTCGTGCCGGATTCAGAGATCAACAGGATCCTGCGCATGGATAAAATCCCCAGGCTCATATCGGAAAAAGACGGGAGAGATGAGTTTATACGGGAATTGAGCGGTGAGGAGATTACCATTCCTTATACCCATTTAAAGGGAAAGGGGACACCTGTGGGCTATACAAGGAGCAATGCCCCCTGTTCCGGGATTATCCAGGCAGTTCTGCCAGGGCAGCGGAAGGAATACCAAAGCGACTGGCCTGCAGATTCCTTTCTAAGATGGGCGGTAAGCATTGGTTTTCTCTATTACAGCCGGAACGATGATGTTTGTTCCCTGTCCCCCCTGGGGCGCCAATATGCGGAGGCGTCCGCAGGAAGTGAGGAAGAAGCCGGCGCATTAAAGACCGCATTGCTTTCCTATCCGCCCGTATGCCGGGTGCTTTCCCTGTTGGGGGAAGAAGGTCATCTGACAAAGTTTGAGATGGGAGCAAGACTTGGCTTCATCGGGGAGGCAGGCTTCACCTCCATTCCCCAGTACATGATCCTGCAGGGACTGACGGAAGCAGAATCCAGGGAAGAAAGGACAAAGCTTCTTCAGGATACGGAAGGAACCAGCGATAAATACGTCCGGACCATCTGCAGCTGGCTTTTACAGATGGGCTGGATCAACAAGGTGCCAAAAGAGGTAACTGTTTCGATTGGGGGCCTGACCTGCACCGGAACCATTCCCCAGTCTTATCAGCTGACGTTAAAGGGAAGGACCATATTAAAACATGTCACAGGAGTTTCAAGATTTCCCAAGATTCCCAAACGGGTGATGTGGGATATGCTGGCTACCAAGGTAGCTGACCGGGAATATTTACGCAACCGGCGGACCCATATCATAAAATGCCTGGAAGGAGCCTACCGCTCCCCTTTGCAGGTAAAGGAGTATTTAAAAGGCATGGGTATGGAAGAGGAGGAGGAGACGATTCTCGATGACCTCCGAAGCTTTGAAAATATTGGGCTTCATGTGAAAAAGACAGGAAATACCTATCGGATCATGGATGAGATTACCGGTCTTGAACTGCCTTCTAAGAGCCATGGGCCGGTACCGGTAAAATCAGAGGTGTCCCTGTGCAAGGATTATTTAAGATCCCATTTGAACCATGTGGATCATAGGTATCTGATCCTTTTGGATTTAGGATTTGACGGCACTTCTGACCGGGATTATGAGATACAGACCGCCCAGCTTCTGACAGGAGAACTTAACTTTAAGGGAGCCAGGCTTGGCGATACCAGAAAGCCGGATGTGTGCGTATATTATGGAGAAGATGGGCTGATCATTGATAATAAGGCTTATGGAAAGGGGTATTCCCTTCCCATCAAGCAGGCTGATGAGATGTACCGTTATATTGAGGAAAATAAAGAACGGAATGAGAAGCTTAATCCCAATAAGTGGTGGGAGATCTTTGACAAAGATGTGATCCACTACCACTTTGCATTTGTTTCCGGGGCCTTTACCGGCGGATTTAAGGAAAGGCTCGAGAACATCCGGATGCGTTCCGGGATTTACGGAGCCGCAGTCAATTCCATGAATCTCCTTTTGATGGCGGAAGAACTGAAGTCTGGAAGACTGGGTTATAAAGAATGTTTTAAGCTTTTTGACTGCAATGATGAGATTGTGCTGCAACGTTCTTAGGCACATGGAGGTTTGATGATATGGTGTTGGGAGAATACCTTCCTTTCTGGAATAAGCTGACAGAGAAACAGAGAATGCTCTTAAAAGAAAAGGCCAGGGAAGCCAGGTTTGAAAAGGGAATGCTGGTCCATGGCGGTGCTGACGGCTGCAGCGGGCTTTTGCTTGTGACCGCAGGGCAGCTAAGGGTTTTCATGTTATCGGATGAGGGGCGGGAGCTGACGCTTTACCGTCTGCTTGAGCGGGATATCTGCCTTTTTACCGGTCCCTGTATGGTTAAAAACATTCAATTCGATGTGACGGTGGAAGCGGAGCAGGACTGCGTGGTTTCTGTGATCCCTCCGGAAGTTTATAAGACGCTGATGGAGCAGTCGGCAGTTGTCTCTAATTTTACCAATGAGCTGATGGCTTCCCGTTTTTCCGATGTCATGTGGCTGATGGATCAGGTCTTAAATAAGAAAATGGATGGCCGTCTGGCTGCTTTTCTTTTAGAAGAGGGCAGGCTTAACGGTTCCAGTGAGCTTTCCATCACTCATGAGCAGATTGCCCATCACCTGGGAACTGCAAGAGAAGTGGTCACCCGGCTTTTGCGTTTGTTCCAGGCAGATCATCTGGTAAAGCTCACCAGGGGAAACGTGGAGCTGCTTAATGAAAAGGGTCTGGAGCTGCTTGCTGCGGACAGCCTGCGGTAGAAATCCTTGTACTATTTGAAAAACATGGGAAATTTCCTTGCATTCTTCTCTTTTCACAGTTATATTATAAAAAGTTTATAAAAAATTTATATATACAGAGGAACAGGAAAGATGAAGGATATTATCCCACAGTTTTTTTTATCAATGAAGCATTACACAAGGGAGAAGTTTGTAAAGGATGTCATTTCAGGGATCATCGTGGCGATCATTGCTCTGCCCCTTTCCATCGCCCTTGCCCTGGCTTCCGGTGTGACACCGGAGCAGGGGCTTTACACAGCCATTGTTGCAGGCTTTGTCATCTCTTTTTTAGGCGGCAGCAAGGTTCAGATCGCAGGGCCTACGGCAGCATTTGCATCCATTGTAGCCGGAATCGTTTTAAAAAACGGGCTTGACGGCCTGGCTGCGGCAACCATTATGGCCGGGATTCTCCTTGTGATCATGGGGTTTTTACGGCTGGGAAGCCTGATACGTTTTATTCCGTATACCATTACAACCGGGTTCACCGCTGGCATTGCGGTGACTATTTTTATCGGCCAGATAAAGGATTTTCTCGGTCTTACCTTTGAAAAGGCACCGGTGGAGACCATGGAAAAGCTGGAGCAGGTGGTGCGCACCATCGGAACCCTTAACCCTATGGCATTGGCTATAGGAATGATCGCTCTTGCCGTACTTATCATCTGGCCAAGATATTTTAAAAAGGTACCCCCATCCTTGATTGCAGTTATTCTGACTGCTGTTTTGGTAAAGGTACTGGAGCTTCCGGTTCATACGATTGGGGATCTGTATACCATCTCTCCAAGACTTCCGGAACTGCATATACCAAGGCTGTCTTTTGCCATGATGGGAAAGGTCATGCCCGATGCAGTGACCATTGCGGTGTTAGCCGCCATTGAATCATTGCTGTCCTGCGTTGTGGCTGACGGTATGATAGGCAGCAGACACAATTCCAATATGGAGCTGATTGCCCAGGGAGTCGGAAATACCTTCTCCGCCCTGTTTGGAGGAATCCCTGCGACCGGCGCCATTGCGCGGACAGCCGCCAACGTTAAAAACGGGGGAAGGACTCCTGTGGCCGGAATGGTTCATGCGGTACTTCTGCTGCTGATCCTCATATTCCTCATGCCCTATGCAGCTCTTATCCCCATGCCGGCCATTGCAGCGATTCTGTTTATGGTTGCTTACAATATGAGCGAGTGGAGAGAGTTTGTTACGATTGTAAAAACCTCCCCCAAAAGTGATTGGTCGGTGCTTTTGGTATCGTTTGTCCTGACGGTGGCATTTGATCTGGTTATGGCAATCGGCGTTGGCCTGGTCATCGCTTCTTTGCTGTTCATGAAGCGGATGGCAGATGTGGCCGAGGTCAATGGCTGGAAGTATCTGGAGGATGAAGAGGATCATGATGGAGACCGAATTGACTTAAAGCCAGTTCCGGGGCATGTGGCCGTATTTGAAATCAATGGACCGATGTTCTTTGGAGCCGCCGATAAGATATCAAAGGTTGTCTTGGAAGATGGAAAGAGAGTGCTGATCCTTCGTATGCGCAGCGTTCCGGCCATGGATACAACTGCATTAAAAAGTTTGAAAAAGCTTTACAGCAGCTTAAAAAGAAAAAACGTCACACTGGTATTATCCCATGTAAACGAGCAGCCTATGTCAATGATGGAACGGGCGGGATTTGTAGCGGATATGGGAAGAGAGAATATTGCGGGATGTATTGATGATGCATTGATACGCGCTTCTGCTTTATAAAAATGCCTGCAGGCTAACAGTGCCCATAAGTCGGAAAAAGTGCCGTAAGAATTCAGAGTAATAGAAATGCTCTGGTTTCTTGCGGCTTTTTTATGCTCGATCAGCGGGAGTGGAAGTCTGAAACAGTAAGTCAATAGAGATAAAATGGACAAGTTGTTAAAAAAATGTCATAAAAATATGAAAAAAATGTTGACATCCTAAAAAGATGATATTATAATCAATACATATAAAACCTATAAATATGATAGGGTATACAAAGAAAGGATGTTATTCATATGAAAAACACAATGGTTTCTACCAGGAATAATCGTTTAGCAGGTTTTGAAAAAATGGATTGCTGTTGCTGTAAAACTGTGTGCATGTGTATGAATACAGCTGGTTTTTGTATGTATTAGAATACCTGGTCCATGGCAGCAGGAGTTTGGCAGGTACTATAATAGTGCCTGTTTTTTTTATAAACAGAAATAGATGATAAAATCCATCAGTAACACCATTGGACCAATCTGCGTGGCCAGGAAGATGCAGAAAGTACATAGAGAGCGTCAGATACATATAAAAAAGAACCACCTGAGAAAAAGAACCAGGGCCTTGGAAAAGAACCAGGCCCGGCAGCGATCCATAAGTGAGAGAAGGTGATTCCTATATCCTATTCAAATGCTCCTGATCCTGAGAAAGAATATATCAGGCTGATCCATGAAATGGCCAGCCATGTAAAGTATGGTTCCATTACCATCACGATTCAGGATGGAAAAATAGTACAGATCGAAAAAATAGAAAAAATAAGATTAAAGGACTGACTGGACAACCG
>NZ_DAMAUN010000015.1:33045-85105 GCF_032078915.1 Lacrimispora sp.
GAGGTTCTGATAAGCAGGAATGCAAATCAGAGGAAGGTTGTCCTTTTTTGTACCCACTTGAAACCAATGATTCATGATAGAGGTGTTATTTTGAAAAAAGAAGATAAGGACCGGAAACCGATTATATTAATTACCGGGGAAGAAGGATTTGATCCTTCCTTTGGTACGGCAAATTTTGTCATAAACAGAAAATATACCGGCTATGTTGCAAAAAACGGCGGCCTGCCGCTCATGCCGGAAGATGTGCGCGTGGCGAAAGAATATGTAGAATTGGCTGATGGGCTGATCCTTTCCCATGGCCCCGGCATACATAGAGGCCGTTACGGCCAGTTTTATACGGATTTTAAAGAAATGCAGGATATTTGTTCTACCAGAGATGATTTCGAATTTACTCTCTTTTCCCTGTTTATGGAAGCAGGAAAGCCTGTTTTAGGGATCGGGAGAGGTATGCAGATCATCAATACGGCACTGGGAGGTACTTTTTATTTAGAGAAAAGAGAATCGGACCAGGATCTGTCAGGGGAACTGAAAGCGGTATATCCGGAGTCAAAGAGCAGGTTCTTTGCTTTGTCAGAAACCAGCTTTCCGGCGGAGTTACTTAAAATTCCCCGGATTAGTAAATTGGGGATCAATATGCGGCCCACAGCATTTTCGGAAAAGGAATGCATAGAAGCTCTGGAACACGATGACCTCCCGATACTGGGAATTGGCTGGAATCCTCTTAATGAGAATACCGAGGAACAAAACCACTCATTGTTTCATTATTTTATTCAAATATGTAAAGGAGCGGAGTAAGCATGAAACCAGTCATTCTGATCTGCGGAGGTCCTGCTTATGACAGGCAGTTTTCAGCACCAGCCGTAATGATTAATAAAACCTATACGACGGCAGTGGCGGCGGCCGGGGGAATCCCGCTGCTTCCCATAGAACTTGATCTGACAGAGGATTATTGTAATAAAGCTGACGGCCTGATCTTAACGGGTTCTGCTTCCTTTTCACCAAAACCGGAGCTTTCAGAGGCAGTCCGGAAGGAGGAACCGAGAAGGAAAAACTTTGATGCTTCCATTTATCAGGCATTTGCAAGGGCAAGAAAACCGGTTTTGGGAATTTGTCTGGGTCACCAGGTGATCAATGAGCAGCAGGGGGGGACCATCATACGGAATTTTAAATATACGGAAGGAACTGAGCACATGCTCATCCAGCATTCGGTAAAAACGGCAAAAGGCTCTCTCCTACATGGACTGTTTGGAGAAGAATTTTATGTAAATAGCCGCCATAATAATAAAATCGGAGTCCTTGGCAAGTCCTTAAAGGTGACCGCTTATTCCAATGACCATGTAATCGAAGCCATCGAACATGATACACTGCCTGTTTACGGTGTGGAATGGCATCCGGAAAGAATGCGGGGAGATATCATAGATCCCCCGGAAGGAATTGACATGAGTCCTTTGTTTGAAGCATTTGTAAAGATCTGCAGCAGCAGGAAGCTTCATAAGGAATGGGCAGGGAAGAACGGGGATCTGCATGGATAAACGTCAAATAATCATCGAAGCAGATGAGCTGTCCAGGCATTTTATTGTAAATAATGGCTTATCTAAAGAGAAGAAAAAGATATTAAAGGCTGTAGACGGAATCGATTTAACGGTCCATAAAGGAGAGACCCTGGGATTGGTAGGTGAGAGCGGCTGCGGCAAATCGACTCTTGGAAGGACTATGATTAAGCTGCAGGAACCAACAAACGGAAAGCTTTTGTTTCGGGGACAGCGAATCGAAGCCTATGATTTTAAGAAGATGCGGCCTTTGAGAAAAAATATGCAGATTATTTTCCAGGACCCGTATGCATCCTTAAATCCCCGAAAAACGATTTTTGAATCCGTGATCACACCTTTAGATGTTTATAAAATAAAGCAGGAGAACGTACGCAGGGATATGGTACGGGAAATCCTGATGCATGTTGGATTGCAGGAAAACCAGATTCATAAATATCCCCACGAGATGTCAGGAGGCCAGCGGCAAAGGGCTGTGATTGCCAGAGCCATTGTGATGAAACCAGAGTTTGTAGTTTGTGACGAACCGGTATCCGCCCTGGATGTTTCTGTAAGAGCCCAGGTCATGAAGCTGATGAAACAGCTGCAGGAAGAATTGGATCTGTCCTATCTTTTTATTTCCCATGATTTAAGTGTGGTAAGGTATTTGTGTGATGCAGTTGCAGTTATGTATCTTGGAAAAATTGTGGAGATTGGATCCAAAAAGGAAGTTTTTGAACATCCGGCTCACCCATATACAATGGCGCTGATGTCGGCCATACCTGTTCCGGATGTGAATGTAAAAATGAGCCGAATCATTTTAACGGGAGAGGCTCCAAATCCCTTGGAGCTTCCAACCGGCTGCCGTTTCAGAAACCGGTGCCCTTATGCAGATTCCCGATGCCAGGAATCAGAACCCGTGCTTTTACCGGTAGGAACAGACCATAAAGCTGCTTGTTTTAAAACACACAATTAAAAAAACGTTTATAAATGCCGCTTGAACGGCAGAATGGAGAAGATTATGAAAAATAACAGACATTTAAAATCGTTCCTGCTGGGGACTGCCGTTGTGGGCATTCTTCTGACCGGCTGCAGCTCTCCGGCCTCTAAAAGCACCAGTACGGCAGAGCCTCAGACAAAGGAAAGTGGCACCCAGACAACGCCTGAAGAACCGAAGGCCGCTTATAACTCCACGGTCAACTATGGCATGTCTACTGCCTGGGATACGTTAAATCCCTATGACTCCGCATCAGGTTCCATGTATTCCCAGATGATCTGGGATAAGATATATGACAGACTGGCATTTGTCAGCCAGGCAGGTCAGGTGATCAAACCCAGGAATGCCAGTTCATGGGAAAACGGGGATGATGGAAAAACCGTTATTTTTCATTTGAACCAGAACGCAAAATGGCAGGATGGGGAAAAATTGACCGCCTCTGACTGGGTATATACCATAAATCTGATCACCAATCCGGATCTGATTTTAAGTAACAGCGGCTATTTCAGTTTTCTGGAAGGCACGGACAGTTCGGGAAAAGCCACCGGGGAAGGATCTGTAAAAGCAGAGGCCCCTGATGATTATACCCTGAAGCTGACATTAAAGAATCCGCTTTCTCCGGAAGACTTCCTGGTCTTATATAACCGGAACTTCTATGTCCTTCCGAAGCATCTTCTGGAAAATCATAGCATTGACGAAATTAAGGCTGCCGATTACTGGAAAGCTCCTGTAGGCTCAGGTCCCTGCATCTATGAGTCGGAAATCGTGGGGAGTCAGCTTGTGTTCCTGTCTAATGGGGATTATTATCTGGGCGCACCCGGATTTGAAAGGCTTGTCGTTAATGTCATAGCTTCTTCTAACACCTTGTCTTCTCTGATATCCGGAGAACTGGATTATTTTGCCTTTGGAAACGGGATCAATAACCAGGATGATAGAACAGTGGCAGAGACCTCCGGTTTTCAAATCACAGAATCCAAGGCCAAATCTAATTTTGTGGAAGTGATCTTAAACAACAGCAGTATCTCTGATTCCAGAATAAGGCTTGCCATGAATGAATCTCTTGACAAGGAAGTGCTGGCAAAAGCAAGTACTCAGGGGCTGGGATCTGCTTCTGCTGCTTATGTCCTTCCCGGCAGCGATTATTATAATAAAAACTTAGATACAGGCAGAGATTTGGATAAGGCAAAGGGGCTGCTTGCGGAAGCAGGTTATGATCCGGGGAAGGTATATAAGATGGCAATTGGGGAATCCCGTTCCAGTCTTGCTGCCTTGATGCAGCAGCAGTGGGCCGAAGCGGGGATACAGGTGGAAATTATTACGGTCGATGTAGCCACCATGTTTACCGGCTTAAAAGAAGGAAAATATGATATCGGCATTTCCGGTCATCAGGGAACTTCCTTTCCATTGTGGTTTGCCAATAATTTCAGCAGCAGCGTAAAAAACGATTTTTCCATTACGGATCCTGCTTATGATGAGTGGAGGCAGAAGATATACAATGAGACCGACAACGCAAAAAGAAAGCAATTGTTAAACGATTATCAGGCCTTTGTATTTGAAAATGCACCATTTATCCCTCTCTGGCACTCCGGCACCCTTTTTGTTCAGTCTCAGACCATTCAAAATGTGGATTACGAGGCAGCCGGCATGTGCAATGACAATGTATGGGAATGGGTGAAAAAATAATAAGGAGCAGGCCATGTGGAGATACATTGTCAAAAGGATATTGACTGCGGTTCCCATATTTATTGGAATTACAGCAGTGGTTTACATACTGATGAGTCTGGCTCCGGGAAGTGCACTGGACATTCTGGCAGACAGTGATACCAAGCTGAGTGCAGAACAGTATAATGATTTAAAGGCATCTTTAGGACTTGATAAACCTGCGGCAGTACGATACTTAATCTGGCTGGGAGACTTTTTAAAAGGCGATCTGGGCGTGTCTTACCGGAGCAATCAGGAAGTATCACTGATCATATCCCAAAGGATACTTCCCTCCCTGCTGCTGACAGGTACAGGAGTTTTTATTGCGATCCTGCTGGGGATTCCCATTGGTATCATGGCGGCATATAAACCTTATACCAAATGGGATTCCATTTCTTCTTTTCTGGCACTGGCAGGAGCTACGCTGCCTGGTTTTTTTATCAGTATTTTAGGAATTTATATTTTCAGCATGAAGCTTGGAGTGCTTCCTTCAAAAGGCATGTATCATGTTTCCGATAAAAGTATTCCTGATTATGTAATCCATTTGATAATGCCTGCTTCCGTTATCTGTCTAGGTTCCATAGGAGGCTTAATCAAGCAGACGAGAGGAGCCTGCCTGGAAGTATTCAATGAAGAATATATGAAAACTGCCAGGTCAAAAGGTATCAGCGAATGGAATGTAATTATAAGACATGGGCTGCGCAACGCACTGATCCCTGTGGTGACTGCCGTGCTGTTGGAAATTCCACATATTATAGGAGGCTCTACCATAACAGAACAGATCTTTGGCTGGCCGGGGATCGGAAGTCTGATGATTGCATCCATCAACAATAGAGATTATCCGGTCGTTATGGGGATCGCGGTTTTGATTGCAACGACTGTTTTAATAACCAACATAATTCTGGACATTTTGTACGGTTTACTGGATCCAAGGATTACTTATGGTTAAACAGGAAAGGGTGTTGGTTATGAAATTTATAAAAAATGTCAGGCAGACAGCTCTTTTTCA
The DNA here is from genome assembly GCF_032078915.1 of Lacrimispora sp. Taxonomy (GTDB): domain Bacteria; phylum Bacillota; class Clostridia; order Lachnospirales; family Lachnospiraceae; genus Lacrimispora. Next base: position 38,279 of record NZ_DAMAUN010000015.1, read on the forward strand.
AAGCTTTAAAAAAAATAAAAGGGCGATGCTCGGGTTGTGCTATGTTCTGGCAGAGATTGCGGTTGTTATACTGTTTCCGTTGGTTTTCCGTATGGATCCGTACATCAGCGACGGCGATGCAGGTTTCTTATCAGGCCCAACTCTAAGGCATTGGATGGGCACGGATGCTGCTGGCAGGGATTTGTTTGCCCGCACCATATATGGGGGCAGGGTATCACTGCTGGTTGGCATCATATCCACTCTCATCAGTGTGTCCATTGGCCTGCCTCTGGGGCTTCTGGCCGGATATTACAGGGGAATATGGGAAACGGTTGTCATGCGGACAGCGGATGTATTTATGTCTTTTCCCAGTATGATTCTCATACTCGTCCTTGTTTCCGTAGCAGGGCCATCTCTGCTTACCGTGATTTTAATAATAGGTGTGATGGGTTGGACCGCTATTGCAAAGCTGATTTACGGTAATGTGTTATCCATCAGCAGAAAAGAGTACATAGAAGCAGGCAGGGCAGCCGGGAAGAATAATTGGTCCCTTATTTTCACTGAAATACTCCCTAATGCTGCAGGACCTGTATGGGTGATCCTTTCCTTTCGGGTGGGAGGTGCGATCTTAACAGAATCAGGGCTCAGCTTCCTTGGGGTAGGAGTTCAGGCTCCCAAAGCCTCCTGGGGGAACTTAATAAATGCTGCTCAGAATTTAAGCAATCTTATGCTCAGGCCGTGGATGTGGATACCGCCGGGCTTCCTGATCATATTTACTGTAATAAGCTTTAATTTTATTGGTGAAGGGGTTCGTGATGCCCTGGATCCTAAAATGAAATTGTCCTGATAAGGAGGTCCTTTTATGAGCAGGCCATTACTGGAAGTAAAAGATTTGGAGATCCAGCTTAAACTTTCAAACAAAGAAATGGTGAAAGCTGTGGACCGGGTGAGTTTTACCCTGAACGCAGGTCAGACACTTGGAATAGTGGGAGAATCCGGCTGCGGAAAAAGTTTGACGGTTTCTTCTATACTCGGCCTTCTGCCCAAGGGAACGGGAAGAATAAGCGGGGGAGAGATTTTATATGACGGGGTGAATCTGGCAGAGTTTAGCAACAAGCAGATGAGAGAAATCAGGAGAAAGCACATTTCAATGATCTTTCAGGAACCTATGACCTCCTTGAATCCCGTATATACCATAGAAAAACAACTGACGGAGACGCTGAGGGCTCATAGCAGGATCACAAGAAAACAGGCTTATGAGAAAGGGCTGGAGCTCCTTGACATGGTAGGGATCCCGGCAGCAGCAGAGCGGATGAAGGCCTTTCCTCATCAGCTTAGCGGAGGGATGAGACAGCGGGTGATGATAGCTATGGCTGTTTCTTCCGGCCCCAGGATTTTAATCGCCGATGAGCCGACGACTGCTCTTGATGTGACCATACAAGCACAAATACTGGAATTGATGAAGGAATTAAATCAGAATTTGAAAACGTCCATTCTACTGATCACCCATGATATGGGGGTCATATCGGAGATCGCCGATCATGTAGCTGTCATGTATGCTGGAAGAATCATTGAATATGCTCCGGTAAAGGTGCTGTTTACCAATCCTCTGCATCCTTATACGAGAGGACTGTTAAGATCCATACCAAGGCTGGACAGAGAAATAAAGGACCTTTATTCCATTGAAGGAACGGTTCCGCCTCTCGGTGAAATGCCAAAGGGATGCAGGTTTTCCGGCAGGTGTCCCGATTGTATGGAACGGTGCAAAAGTCAGGATCCTCCGCCGGTCAAAGAGGGGGATCATGAAATATCATGCTGGAAGTATGCAAATGCATGAACTTTGAACATATGGCTGATAAAAATGTGAAAAAAATGTTGACATCTAAAAAAGATGATATTATAATCAATGCATATAAAACCTATGAGTGTAATAGGATATAATAAGAGAGGATGTTTTAATATGAAAAAGACAATGGTTTATACCAAGGCTAATCATTTCTCAAATCTTGAAAAGATGGATTGCTGTTGTTGTAAAACTGTGCGCATTCATATGAATACAGCTTACTTTTATATGTATTAGAATACCTGGATCCGCAGCAGCAGGAGTATGACAGGTACTATAATAGTACCTGCTTTTTTATAAGCGGAAACAGATGATAAAATTCATCAACAAGTCTTATTGGCCAAATTCATAGGAACAGAAAGATGTGTATAGTTCCATTACCATCACGATTCAGGATGGAAAAATAGTACAGATTGAAAAAATAGAAAAAATAAGATTAAAGGACTGACTGGACAACCGGAGGTTCTGATAAGCAGGAATGCAAATCAGAGGAAGGTTGTCCTTTTTTGTACCCGAATTTAAGAAAGCTGAGAAAGAGAGATTAAAATGGCAAATACATATCAAAACCTGCAAAAGTCACACCCATGCTTTGGAGGAAATAAAAACAACGTGGGCCGGATCCATCTTCCGGTGAGCCCCGGCTGCAATATTTCCTGTAAGTTCTGCGACAGAAGAATCAATGACGAGGAAGAAAGGCCGGGAGTGACCTCTAAGGTGCTCACTCCTTCACAGGCATTGGAGGTCCTTGATAAGGCTCTTACCCTTTGCCCGGAAATTACGGTGGCAGGCATAGCAGGGCCGGGCGATACCCTGGCTACGGATTATGCACTGGAAACCTTCCGTCTGGTAAAGGAACACCATCCGGAGCTGATCAAATGTATGAGCACCAACGGCCTTCTTCTCTATGAACGGGCGGATGAGATCATTGAAATCGGAGTGGAATCCGTGACCGTTACGGTAAATGCAGTGGATCCTGAAATCGAAGCAAAGCTGAACCGTTGGATCCTGTACCATGGGCGTATTTAAGAGGGAGTCCAGGCGGCTGAGATCCTGATAGAAAACCAGTTAAAGGGCATCAGAAAGATCGCGGATGCAGGGATCACGGTTAAGGTGAACACCGTATTGGTGCCAAACATAAACGGAGAGCACATAGAGGACATCGCAAAGGCGGTAAAAGAGGCAGGAGCATGCATCTACAACATTATCCCTCTGATCCCTCAATCAGAACTTTCCCATGAAACGGCTCCCGTATGCCAGGAGATCGACGAGGCCAGAACTTTGGCAGGAAAGCATATTGACGTTTTCCGCCATTGCCAGCACTGCCGCGCCGATGCAGTGGGCATGCTTGGGGGAAAGGATTTCGGAGATATGTTATACCAGAGAAGGATCGCAGGAAGCGATACTTTTTCCCACGGATGAAGAAAGGGGGAGGTGAAACACCGTGAAATATAAGATTGCAGTGGCATCAACAGATGGAAAGGTGGTCAACCAGCATTTTGGAAGAGCCGAGGTCTTCTACATCGTGGAGGCTCACAGCGGGGATATGACATTCACATATGAGGAAAGCCGTAAAACAGTTCCCGTATGCAGGGGACAGGAGCATGATGAATCACAGTTAAATGCTGTGGCAGCCATGCTGGAGGATTGTGATTATATTCTGGTCAGCCGGATCGGAGACGGTGCAAGGGCTGCACTGGAGCAAAACAACATAGAGGCCTATGAACTGCCGGGATATATTGAGGATTCCATCCGGAAGCTTCTTGCTTTCATTGAGGTACAGAAATTATTAATTGAAATTTAGAAAGGAGGCATGACCATGAGTGAAATATATTCAGGAATCAGAGAAAGCCATCCAAACAGGTACAATGATCTGGGTTCTACCGGCAGCCGGGCGGAGAAGGATTTTAAGAACGGCTGTTTAAAGAAAGCGGACCGGAGCTTTGCCCAGGGCTTGCAGTGCCAGCAAATCAACAGCATGGCGGCTTTAATGTCTCTGGAAGATTCCGTCTTTATTGCCCATTCCCCGCAGGGCTGTGTGGGCTGTACTTCCATGGCAGTGGATCAGTACCGGGTGGGGCAGGCCCACCGTGGAGTGAAGCATATTAAGAATCCAAGGATTATCGTGACCAACTTAGATCAGAATAATGTGATCTTCGGAGGGGAAAGCAAGCTTAGAAAAGCCATTGAAGATGCAGTATCAAGGTATCAACCGAAACTTATCTTTGTATTTGCCTCCTGCGCCTCCGGCATCATTGGGGACGATATTGATGCCATAGTAAAAGAACTGCAGAAGGATAGGCAGGAACTCATCATTCCGATTCACTGCGAGGGCTTTCAATCGAAAATCTGTGCTTCCGGCTTTGATGCGGCCTTTATTTCCATAAACAAATACATACTAAAAAAGCAGAAACTAGAAAAGATAAAAGGCCTGATAAACTTATTTGCTCCTGTTTCCATAAGCTACGCAGATCAGAAGGAAATGGAGCGGATGCTGTCATTGCTTGGGCTTTCTGTAAACTATATTCCTTTTTACAGCTCCTTAGATAAGATTAAGCAGATCCCCGCGGCCCAGGCTTCCACTTCCATCTGTAAAGTATTTGCAGATGAATTCATGAAAACCCTGAAAGAGGATTATGACATCCCTTATTCCCATACAGTTATGCCCATCGGGGTCCGTAATACGGATATCTGGTTCCGTGGGATCGCAGGGATTGTGGGGAAGGAAAAGGAAGGAGAAGAGATCATAAAAAGTGAGCATGAACGGATCCTTCCTCTGGTGGAATCCATTAAGGACCGGCTAAAGGGGAAACGGGTATTTATCTGCGGCGGGACCGGCCGTTCCTTTGCTGCCGCAGCGCTGATTGATGATTTCGGTATGGAGCTTGTGGGGCTTGAAACGCCGACCTATGACGCAGATGCCCAGGCGGATATTGAATATCTTAACGCCATTCACCCCAACTATGTCCTTGACATTGCCAACATGCAGCCCTTTGAACAGGTGAATCTGGTGAAAAGGCTGAAACCGGATGTGTTCATCGGAGTTCCCGAGTGGGCGGCAAAGCTTGGGATCCCAACCACTCATGTTCTGGATATGAAACGGCCTACCATGGGATATGACGGACTTTTATTTTTGGGAAATAAAATTGCCGACCAGCTGGAAAATCCCGGTTTTAATGTGAAGCTGTCAAAGCATATCAAGCTTCCTTACAGGGACAGCTGGTACGAAGAGGATGCATTTAAATACATAATCGGAGGTGATTGAAATGTCGGAAATAATTGAAAACCCCAGAGGAGGCTGTGTTCTGGCCGGAATAAATTCCGTACTTGGGGCCATAGACCGGGTATGCCCTATTTATCATGCAGGGCCTGGATGCTGTATGCAGTCAACTGCTTCCGACCAGGGGCAGTCAGGCAATAAGAATTCCAGCTTTGTAAGCAGCGTTTCCATCCCCTCCACCAACATGCTGGAGCGGGAAGTGGTATTCGGAGGGACAAAAAAGCTGCAGTCAACCATTCAGGGAGCCTTGGACATCATTGATGCGGATGCATATTTCGTCCTTACTGGCTGTACGGCAGGAATCATCGGGGATGACATTAAAAGCATTGGGGAAGGGTTTAAGGAAAAAGGATACCCGGTCTACCCCATAGATACTCCTGGATTTGCCGGAGACAGCAACTTAGGGTATGAGGTGGTCTGGAACGCCATGATCGACCAGGTAATAGAAGAAGGAGTCCCAAAGGAAGAAGGTCTTATAAACGTATTTGGGATCATTCCCTACCACGATCCCTTTTGGAGCGGGAACTTAGAGGAGATCGCAAGGCTGTTAAGAAAGCTTGGATTAAAGGTTAATACCTTTTTTACGGAACACCAGGGAATTGAAACCATCAGGAAATCCTCCGGAGCGGTTTTAAACCTTATCATTCACCCCTGGATATTGAAAGGGCCGGCCGGAAGGTTTGAAGAAAAATTCGGAGTTCCCTTTCTCCGTTATCCCGGCCTGCCCATCGGCGCCAGTGATACCAGACGGTTTATCCTTGAAGTGGCTCATGCCTTAAAGCTGGATGACAGGTTGGTTAACAGGGTGATAGAGGAAGAGGAGGATTATGTGTACCACTATCTGGCACAGGCCATCGGCGCCCTGAGCTGGAAAAAATTCGCCGTGGTCGGGGATGCGTCAATTGCCGTGGGAATCACCCGGTATCTTGCTAACGATTACAGTTTTACTCCTGTGCTTGTGGTCATATCAGAACCGGTATTCCGGCAGGAAGACAAAGACAGGATCTTAAGCGAGCTTACTGATCTGGAATATGCAAGGCCGCCTAAGGTGGTTTTCAGTCCGGACCAGCATGAAATAAATAAAGCTCTTTTGGATGAGGAGGATATTACCCTTATCATAGGAAGCAGCAATGAGGAGGAAATCAGTTCCCTTAAAGAGGTGCAGTGCATCGCAGCGGCATTTCCCATAAAGGACCGGCTGATTTTCAACAGGGCATATGCGGGCTATAGAGGAAGCCTGACTTTGATTGAAGACTTATACGACAATTTATAATGCGAATCAGAAAGAGAGGATTTTATCAATGGGACAAATCAGACAGATAGCCATTTATGGGAAGGGAGGAATCGGAAAATCCACTACAACCCAAAACCTTACGGCGGGGCTGGTGGAGCTGGGGAAAAAGGTCATGGTAGTGGGGTGTGATCCAAAGGCGGATTCCACCAGGCTGCTCCTGGGCGGCCTGGCACAGAAAACGGTTCTTGATACGTTACGGGAAGAGGGGGACGGCGTAAAACTGGAACGCATCCTGAAGGAAGGTTATAAAGGGACCAGGTGTGTGGAATCAGGAGGCCCGGAGCCGGGGGTAGGCTGTGCGGGAAGAGGCATTATCACTTCCATAGGACTTCTTGAAAACCTGGGTGCTTATACCGATGATCTTGATTATGTGTTTTATGACGTATTGGGCGATGTGGTCTGCGGAGGATTTGCCATGCCAATCCGGGAAGGAAAGGCCAAAGAAATCTACATTGTGGCAAGCGGGGAGATGATGGCCCTGTATGCGGCAAATAACATTGCAAAAGGCGTTAAACGGTATGCAAAGTCCGGAGGGGTGAGGCTTGGGGGAATCATCTGCAACAGCCGGAACGTAGACCGGGAACTGGATCTGCTCCGCGCCTTTTCAAAAGAGCTTGGGACCAAGCTTCTCTACTTCGTTCCAAGGGATAACATTGTGCAGCATGCGGAGATCAACCGCAAAACAGTCATTCAATACAAACCCGATTCCAGCCAGGCAAATGAATACCGGAATCTTGCTCAGGCAATCATCGACAATCAGGATTTCACCATCCCCACGCCCATGGACCAGGAACGGCTGGAAGAGATTCTTTTTGAATTCGGACTCATGAACATCAATGACGATTATAAGATCTAAGCGCAAAGGGTGCTGGATCTAGGAGGGTATCAATGAGTAATATTCATAAATCAATCACGGAACTCATAGGAAAAACGCCTCTTTTGGAGCTGGAAAATTATGAAAGAAAACACGGTCTGGAAGCGAAGATCATAGCAAAGCTTGAATATTTCAATCCAAACCAGAGCGTAAAAGACAGGATCGCACTTGCCATGATCGACGATGGGGAAAAAAAGGGACTCTTAAAGCCGGGGGATACCATTGTGGAAACCACCAGCGGAAATACAGGGATCGGCATGGCGGCAATTGCGGCAGCCAGGGGATATTCCTTCCGTGTATATGTCCAGGACAACGTCAGCGAGGAACGGTTTAAGAACATCAGGGCTTTTGGCGGGGAAGCCATCAGGCTTTCTGAGGTGCCGGAGGTCCAGGCGGTGTTAGATGAAACGGGCGGGGATTTTGTGGCGGCTGTCAGAACGCTGAAGGAAAAGGTGCTGTCTAAGGAAAAAAACATCTTTTTTGTCAATCAGATCGAAAATCCGGCAAATCCTTCTGTTCATGAAGCGACCACAGGGCCGGAGATCTGGGCGGATACGGAGGGAAAGGTGGATATTTTAGTGGCCTGTGTCGGTACAGGAGGAACCGTATCGGGAGCAGGAAGGTATTTAAAAAGTAAAAATAAAAATATTAAGATCGTAGCCATACAGCCGGGGCCAGGTTCCCTGCCCAATGAGACCGATCCGCTGCCGCCGGATATCACAGGGGTCCATCCCTTTGAAGGGGTGCCCGCAGAACGGATTCCCCATACCATGGATTTAAGCATTTACGATGAAAAATATGAGGTAGAAACTTATCAGGCATATGAAGCTGCAAAGGAAGTGGCAAAAACGGACGGGATTTTAGTGGGAACCTCATCCGGAGCCGCCATTTTCGCAGCAACCCAGGTGGCAAAAAGAGCGGAAAACAAAGGGAAGAATCTTGTGGTTATTTTGGCGGATACCGGTCTCCGGTACCTGTCCACGAAGCTTTTTGAAGAAGCTTAGTCAAAGTTTGGAGGTTAAACATGGCAATTAATTTATCAAATTCAAATCTGGCCACCAGGGAGAACCGGTTAGGTTCCATAACCGGTTATGTGGGTGATTTACATGATCTTGCCAGCCAGAGCAAGTGCGGCAGCTTAAAGGGCTGCGGACGCTGTTTCTCCCAGTCAAGCACCTGCCTTTCCGGCTGTGCCCTCAGCCAGCTTGGAGGGATCCGGGATGTGGCTGTCATCCACCACGGCCCTTCCGGGTGTTCGGCCACGGCAGGCTCCCAGTACATCATTACCAATCAGGTGGCTGCTAAAAGAGGAGTCGTAAACAAATCCGTATATATCGGCACGGATATGAATGAGAATGATACTATTTTCGGCTCCACAGAAGCCCTGGCGGATATTATTTTGGAGGTCAACCGGCGTTACCAGCCAAAGGCAATTTTTGTCAGCAGCTCCTGTGCCACGGGGATCATTGGAGAGGACATTGACAGCGTGGTGGAGATGATAAAGGATCAGATACCGGTGCCTGTCATAGCCGTTCACTGCGAAGGCTTTAAATCACGGATTTGGGCGACTGGGTTTGATATATCTGATCATGCGGTGTTAAGCGGAATCGTAAAGCCGCCCGAGCAGAAAAGAAACACCGTTAATTTTAAAAACTTTTTCGAAAGCGCAAGAAATGAAATCATAGAAATGTTTAAGAACTTCGATTTAGATCCTATTTTTTTATATGCCAACGCAACAGTAGAAGAGCTGGAACATTTATCAGAGTCCGTTGCTACAACGTGCATCTGCGGGGTTCTTGGAAATTATCTGGGCAACGGCTTAGAAGAGCTGTACGGCGTCCCCTATATCCGGACCGTCAACCCCTTAGGGATCGTCGGATTTGAGACCTGGCTTAGGGAAATCGGAAGGGTGGCAGGCAAGCAGCCGGAGGTGGAACATTACATAGAAGAACAGAGAAAGATCTATATTCCCCAGATTGAAGAGGTGAAGAAAGAATTAAAGGGATTAAAAGCGGTTCTCGGAATGGGACCGGGCTACACCTTTGAGGTAACGCGAGTTTTAAACGAGCTGGGAATCGAAGTGGTTTGGGCGCTGGCATGGCATTATGACAAGAAATACGAAAACGGGGATGTTCCTCCTGCCATGAGTTATCTTCTTGACAATGATATCAATTTTGAAACCAGCGTGGCGGACCAGCAGAACTTTGAGGTGATGAACATCTTAAACAAATACCGCCCTGATTTATACCTTTCCCGCCATCCCGGTTCTACGGTATGGGCCATTAAACAGGGGACGCCGGCGGTCTATGTGGCGGACGAATACATGATATTCGGATATAAGCATACCCTGGAGTTTGCTCATACGGTTTTAGATACCATAAGGAACCGGAGCTTTGAACAGAATCTGGCAAAAAGAGTGAAGCTGCCTTACACGGACTGGTGGTATAAGCAGGATGTGGGAAGCTTCTTAGAGGAGGCGATTGGCTGATGGCGAAGATCTTAGACAAACAGAGGTATAAATGCGCGATGAGCGCCATGCAGACCGTTCAGGCAATTGAACGGGCGATTCCGGTCCTCCATTCCGGTCCGGGCTGTGCCCAGAAGCTTTCCAATTCCTCGGGAAGCTCCGGCTATTTTTCCCCCAACATCTATCCCTGTACCAGCATCAACGAAAGGGATGTTGTGTTCGGAGGCGTTAAAAAGCTTGAGTCAACCATCAAACATTCCCTTGATGTCATTGATGCCGATTTATATGTGGTGTTGACCGGCTGTATCCCGGAGATCGTGGGTGACAACACCGAAGAAGTGGTGGAGGGGTTCCAGGATGCCAAAAAACCGGTAATCTATGCCTCCACCGCCGGCTTTAAAGGCAATAACTACAAGGGCCATGAGCAGGTAGTGGATGCAATCATTGACCAGCTTTTGGAACGGTCAGATATCCGGGTGAAAAATCTGGTGAATATATGGGCAGATGTGCCCTATCAGGATGAGTTCTGGCTGGGAAATTTAAGAGAGCTGGAAAAGCTGGTTAAGGAGCTTGGTCTTACACCGAATACGATCTTTGGCTATCAAAGGGGATTAAGTAACGTAAAGAGGATACCGCAAGCAGAATTTAACTTACTGGTGTCTCCGTGGGTCGGGCTTAATAACATGAAGAACATGGAGCAGAAGCTTGGGATCCCTTATCTTCACTATCCCACCCTCCCTATAGGAGCCTTTGAAACCAGTAAGTTCCTTCGGGAAGTGGGCGGGTTCGCAGGAGTGCCGGAAGAGAAGATTGAAAGCCTTATTGCTGAGAAAGAAGCTTATTATTACTATTACATCGAACGCTATGCGGATCTGTTTCTGGAGACCAGAGTCATGTCAAAGCAGTTTACGGTTGTGTCCGATGCCCAGTATGCCCTTGGTATTACGAAGTTCCTGGTCAATGATCTGGGGTTATTTCCTGCAAAGCAGTTTGTTGTGGACGATACGCCGAGAGAATTCAAGGAACCGGTGGAGGCTTATTTTAAGGACTTGAATTTCGGGATAAAGGCAGAGGTGAGCTTTGAGACCGATGGCTATAAGATCCACAATGAGATCAAAGCCCACGATTACCATGGATATCCGCTGATTCTTGGTGGCTACTGGGAAAAGGAAGTGGCAAAGCAGACGGATGCCCATTTTTTAAATGTATCATGGCCGGTCAATGAAAGACTGGTTATGAACAGCTATTATGTAGGATATGACGGAGGGCTCAAGCTGATCGAAGATATCTATTCCGTTGCCAGAACGAGATTTAATTAACCGGTGTTTTTAAATGGAGGGAGTATCATGCCATATAAAATTGCAATTGCATCTTCCGACCAGGTAAGCATTGACGGGCATTTTGGCTCTGCACCGGAATTCCTGGTCTATGAAGTGGCAGATAATGGAGAGTACGCTCTGCTGGAAATAAGAGAAGCGCCGGTAGATCCGGGATCAACTTCCTCGTGCGAAGGCGTATGCCAGGGGAACGGCTGCGGCGGTTTTTTAGCAGGTCATCCAAATGTGGAATTAATCGGGGACTGCCGGTGTGTGGTCTGTAAAAAGATCGGCTTCCACATGCAAAGGCAGCTTGAGAAAAAGGCGATCAGCACCTTTGATGTGGAAGGGAAGATTGAGGATGTATTACACAGAATTACGCTGTATTTTCACCGGGTGGATCATCATCTGCCCCTTAAAAGGAACGTAAATGAAACATTATAAGGAAAGGTTGGGAAAAAATATGAAAAAACCCATCAAGCAGCTGGCTGCTGCAGCATTTCTGACGGCACTAAGTGCAGCAATCCTGTCCGGCTGCGGAAAAAAGGAGGCATCCGCAGATGGTGGTGTCACCAAAATAGTGGTAGGTACGGGCAACGCCTATGAACCCTACTGCTATTTAGATGATAAAGGGAATCTTGCCGGTTATGAGTATGAGGTTTTAAAGGCAGTGGATCATCTGCTTCCCCAGTATGAATTTGATTATCAGACCTCGGATTTTGCCAATGTTCTTATTTCCCTTGATGCAGGTAAAATTGATATAGCAGCACACCAGTATGAATGGAACAAGGAAAGAGATGAAAAATACTTATTCGGAAAGGAACCCTATACCACTTATGTGACTTATCTTGCGGTAGCGGACAACAGAACGGATATTCAGTCTCTGGATGATTTACAGGGACTGAAAGTGAAAAGCTCCACCGGATCAAATTCCGCATTTATTCTGGAAAGCTATAACAAGGAACATCCGGATAATCCCATTAAAATCGATTATGTGAACAATTCCACCGATGAAGAAACCGTTACCGGTATCTTAAACGGAGTCTGGGATGCAACCATACTGACAAAACGGGATACGGAAAAACTGAATAAAATTTATGGGAATGGTTCCAATATCTTAAAGATAGCGGGAGAACCGGTTCAGTCCTCCTCCACCTATTTTGTATTTGCCAAAAACAATACCGAATTGCAGGCGGCGGTAGATGGAGCGGTAAAACAATTAAAAGAGAGCGGAGAGCTTGCTAAAATATCGGTGGATATTATCGGCGGAGATTATACAGAAAGCGAGTAACTGCTATGGATAAACTGTTTGGCTGGGAGCGGTTTTTTGAAAATATCCCTAAAATTCTCCCCTATTTGTCAGTGACCTTTTCGATTGTGGTTTATGCTACTGTTTTCGGATTATTGCTAGCAATCCCGATCGTTCTGGTACAGATCAAAAAAATTCCGGTACTGTATCCAGTTTTTAAGGTGTATGTCTCATTTATGAGAGGTACGCCCATGCTGGTACAGTTAATGATCATTTATTATGGAATTCCGGCCTTTATTGATCCTGTTTTTGGTACGAATATAAACCGGGGCTGGAGCACGGTGGTTTTTGCGTATATCACATTTATTCTCAACCAGGGAGCGTTTCTTTCGGCCATCTTTTACAGTGCGGTTACGTCCATTCCCTATGGGCAGACAGAAGCCGGGCTCAGCGTGGGACTTACCGGTATTCAGACTTTCATAAGGATCATTCTTCCCCAGATGATAAGAATTGCCTTACCTCCATTCGGCTCTGATTTAGTGGGATTGTTTCAGAATTCCTCTCTTGTATTCCTCATTGGAGTTACTGATATCATGGGAAGAGCCAAATCCATCGGCGCCGCCACAAAACATGTATTAGAAGCCTATGTGTTTGTGGTAATCATTTACATAGCTATAAGCTTAACGATCCGGCTTCTTTTTTATTACCTGAATCGAAAACTGGAGTATGGAAAAGGGGAAAAGGGATGAATTTCAACACCGCTCATTTTTATGAAAGCTTTCTTTCTGGAATCAAGTATCTGCCAAATACCGTCCGGCTGGTATTTATTCCTCTGATCATAGGCCTGGTTCTTGGAACCTTAGTTGCTCTCATCCGGGTCTATAAAGTTCCTGTGATAAATAAGCTTTTGGGGATTTTCGTCACCGTATATCAGGGGATTCCCATTGTGGTGGCTCTGATGATATATAATCTGGTCTTCATGCTGAAATTTAACGATCTGGCAAAGTTATTAAATATGGGGAAAACGGTGGCAGAGGTGGATAATATCTGGGTAGGCATTTTTGCATTGAGCTTGACCGCGGTATGCTCCATATCGGAAGCGGTCAGAGGGGCACTGCTTTCCATTGATAAAGGGCAGGATGAGGCCGGATATTCGGTTGGGCTTACGAAAACCCAGACCATAAGGCGAATCATCATTCCGCAGATGATTCCGGTGGCCATTCCCACTTTGATCAATAATGTCGTAGGTCTTATTAAGGCATCTTCTGTAGTTATGGCTATCGGTATCGTTGAAATTGTAGCAGGAGCGACCATTCCAAGTTCCAGAACGTATTCGTTCTTTGAAGGATATGTGGCGGCTGCCATCCTATACTGGGGATTTACGATTATCATCGAACATCTGGCTGAAATTCTTAAGCAGCATACCGGGAAATTTAGGAGGAACATATATGATTGAGGTGAAAAATGTAAAAAAAACGTTCGGAAAACTGCAGGTTCTTAAAGATGTATCCGTTGAAGTGAAGGATGGTCAGGTGGTTGTTATTCTGGGACCCAGCGGATCGGGAAAAACAACATTGCTGCGGTGCATCAATTTTCTGGAAAATGCGGATAGCGGGGAGCTCACCATAGGAAATACCCATGTGGACTTGAAAAAAGCCAACAAAAAGGAAATTTTACAGATCAGAAGAAAAACCGCATTTGTTTTTCAGAATTATAATCTTTTTGCCAACAAAACGGCTATCGAAAATGTAATGGAAGGACTTGTTACGGCAAGGCACATTCCAAAAGAAACAGCTAGAAAAAATGCACAGGAAGCTCTCGACTGGGTCGGTTTGTCGGATAAGTATCATTTTTATCCATCCCAGCTTTCCGGCGGACAGCAGCAGCGGGTGGGAATTGCAAGGGCCTTTGTCTTAAATCCCGAAGTGATTCTTTTCGATGAACCCACCTCTGCACTGGATCCGGAGCTGGTAGGAGAAACACTTGATATCATAAAAAAGGTGGCAGGCAGAGGGATCACCATGATTGTGGTGACACATGAAATGTCTTTTGCACAGGATGTGGCGGATAAGGTGATCTTTATGGATGACGGCGTGGTGGTGGAGGAAGGGAAGCCGGAAGAGATTTTTTCAAATCCCAGGGAAGAAAGAACCAGACAGTTTTTATCCAGGATCATATCTTTGGAGCCAAACTATTTCATATAGCAGACTGCCTGCCATTCATTGAGCCAAAGGAGGGAATCATGTCTGACGGAGCTTTAAAATATGATCTTACCTCCGGCAAAATCATGCCTGGGCTTTTGCGCCTTTCCCTTCCCACAATGGGGGTGCAGCTCATCCAGCTGGCCTACAGCTTTGCCAGCATGTTCTGGCTGGGAAGGCTCTCAAGCAGTGCAGTAGCGGCCAGCGGTACGGTGGGAATCCTTTTGTGGCTGTCCCTGACTCTTCAGAATTATGGGCGGAAAGGATCGGAGATAGGTGTTTCCCAATGTCTGGGAGCACGCAATTTCTCCGGTGCGCTGGGGTATTTACAAACGTCCCTGTCCATTGCCCTGATCCTGGGCCTGATTTGCGGCGGGGGATTCCTGGGGTTTGCCGGGCCGTTGATCGGTTTCTTTGGCATCATCGATCCGCGGGTGGAAAATGATGCGGTCATCTATTTAAGAGTAATCGCATGTGCCATACCATTTACCTATGTGAACGATTCTATTACTGCGGCATTTAATGCCAGCGGTAATTCCGCAAAACCGTTTTACATCAATCTGATCTGCCTTTTCATTAATTCCGTGCTCGACCCCCTCCTCATATTTGCTGCTGGCATGGGAGTGACCGGTGCGGCCGTATCCACTGTGCTTTGCCAGATGCTGTCCTGCATGATCCTTTTGAGGGTGTTAAAAAACTTCCGGCATGAGGCCTTCGCCGGAATGAAGATCTGGCGGCTGCCCAGGATTGATTTTGTAAAGCCCATCATCCGGTGGGGAACCCCCGGGGCAGCGGAAACCTTCTGCTTTACCTTTTTTGTAATGATCGTTTCAAGAATTGTGGCATCTTTTGGTTCGGATGCAATGGCCGTACAGCGGATCGGCAATCAGGTGGATCAATTTTCTTATTTGGTATCGGCTGGATTTGCGGCGGCGCTGACCGCTTTTATCGGACAGAATTTCGGTGCGGGCCAATATGGACGCATATGGAAAGGGTTTGCCTTCGGCACTCTTCTCATGTCAGTATGGGGGGTGGCAGCTACATTGAATCTGGTGTTTTTTAACCGGTTTTTCTTTCTGCTTTTTGTTCCGGGTGAGCCGGAGGTCGTTTCCATGGGAGCCAGGTACTTGAGGATATTTGCGTTATGCCAGTTTGCCGCATGTCTGGAAGGCGTTGGGCAGAGTGTATTCCGCGGTTACGGAAGGACCCTGTTTCCTTCCCTTATCAGCATATTTACCAATGGATTGAGGGTACTGCTGGCGTACCTTTTGTCCGGAGGGAGCCTGGCCCAGGAGGGGATATGGTGGGCAATTTCCATAAGTGCATTTCTGCGGGGCGGCCTGATGTACGCATTCAGCCTGCCTTATGTTTATAAAATAAAAAAACGGCACAGATAGAAAACCAAGGCGAAAGGAATGGTAGTTAAAATGAATAAATATTTTAACTTTATGAAAATACCGGGGCTCATGGCAAAGGTGATGACCGCTTTTCCGGTCACGATAAAGCTGGTTTTGTTTTCCTTGCTCTTTGGACTGCTCATCGGTTTTGTATTTGCCTGCATGGCTTTAGCAAAAAGTAAATTATTAAACGCCATGGCAAAGGGGTATATCGCTTTTATGAGGGGGATGCCGATCCTGGTGCTTATTTTTATTTTGTATTTTGTCATGCCCCTGTATTTAAAAAAGATCGGAATCAATACGGCATCCTGGAACAAGGATTCTTTTATTATTGCAACTCTGTCTCTTACTTCGGCGGCCAATATGGCAGAGATGATGCGATCTGCTTATCTGTCGGTTGATAAGTATCAATGGGAGGCAGCCTATAGCGTGGGAATGGGGAATTTGACTGCCTTTCGCCGGATTATTTTCCCCCAGGCCTTTGGGGTCGCCATACCGGTTTTAGGGAATAACATTATTTATATTTTCAAGTCTACGTCGCTGGCCTTTTCCATCGGAGCCGTGGATATGTTCGGCAGAGCAAAGCTGATCAGTTCTAATTTATATGGATTGAACCGTGCCGAGCTTTATTTGGGGGTATCCATTATATTCTGGGTGGTTAGCGTCCTTTTAGAACAGATCACAAAATGGGCGGAACGAGTGTATACCAAAGGCAAAAAAATACAGATGAATTAAAGAGGAGGAGATTCATGGATTTTGAATTTATCGCATCAATGCTGCCTGCAATGGTACCTGCAGTAAAAAATACGCTTATTATCACCTTTTTCTCCGCCTTCTTTGGCTGGATCTTTGGTATTGTAATCGCGTTAATTCGGATAAATAAAATAAAAGGCCTGTCCCGTCTGTTTGCTGTTTATGTATCTTTTATGAGAAGTGTGCCCCTGGTAATCATCATGTTTTTTATTTATTATGCCATACCCACGTTTATCGCTTATTATCGTTTTGAGCATGGGCTTTCCGTAGCATCTGTGGCGGGAAATAAAAGCATCATTTATCCTATCATAGCCATGAGCATTTCAGAGGCGGCTTTTGCCTCAGAAACCTTTCGTTCCAGTCTGCTTGCGATTCCCCACGACCAGCTAGAGTCAGCGAAAAGCATAGGAATGACCACCTTACAGGCCTGTTTCCGCATTATCTTTCCGCAGGCATTTGTTATCGCCCTGCCTAATATGGGAGGATTGTTTATCGGCCTTATAAAAAACTCCACACTGGCTTATTATTCGGGCGTGGTGGAAATCACGGGCATGGCTTATACCCTGGCCAGCCCCAGTTATCAATTTCTGGAAGCATTTTTTCTGATTGCGGTGATTTATGAATCATTAAGCTTTGTCTTTTCAAAACTGTTTCGTACGTTTGAGCAGAAGATGAGCAAATATAAAAAGGGAATTGTCCTATAGGAGAAGGGAGTAACATTATGATTGAAATGGAAAATGTAAAAAAAAGCTTTGGAAACTCCCAAATTTTAAAAGGAATTTCCATTCGGGTGAAGAAAGGTGATGTAACGGTTATCATTGGGCCTAGCGGCTCGGGAAAAACCACGCTTTTACGCTGTATCAATTTTTTGGAAAAAGCGGATGAAGGAAAACTGACGATCGATGATCTGACCGTGGATATGAAAAAGAGCAGCAAAAAAGAAACGTTAAATATTCGAAGAAAATGTGCCTTTGTATTTCAAAATTACGGTTTGTTTCTAAATAAAACCGCTTTGGAAAACGTTATGGAGGGGCTGGTGGCGGTTCAGAAAAAGTCAAAAGAAGAGGCGAAAAAAATCGCTGTGGAGACTTTGGAATGGGTTGGCCTGTCTGACCGTATGGATTATTATCCTGTCAACTTATCCGGCGGACAGCAGCAGCGGGTGGGGATTGCCAGAGCAGTGGCTCTCTCTCCGAAGGTGATCTTATTTGATGAACCCACCTCGGCTTTAGATCCGGAATTAGTGGGAGAGACTTTAGAACTCATAAAAAAGGTGGCCCAGACAGGTATTACCATGATCGTGGTAACTCATGAAATGTCATTTGCCCAGGAGGTTGCCAGTCAGGTAATCTTTATGGATGAGGGATTGGTAGTAGAAACGGGGACGCCAAAGGAAATTTTCGGCAAGCCTAAAAATGAAAGAACCAAACAGTTTTTAACCCGCATTAATTCGCAGGACAGTATTTATTATATCTAAAAGTCAGGAAAGGGGATCTGGTAAAATGGAAAGAATCATCAGGGATAAGATCCGTGATACGCGGGAGGGATTTACCGACGCACAGGCAGGAAGTGCAGGTCATATGCGTGACAGAGTTAAGAAAAATTGTTTAAAAAATGCCCACAGGACATTTGAACAGGGAATCCAATGTGTTCAGGTAAACAGCGTGAATGCGCTGGCCAGTATTCAGGATTCTGTTATGATTATACATTCCCCCTACGGGTGTTCCGCCTGCGGCAGTCTGGCAGCCATCGAAAGAATCAATATATACAAGCATCATATGGGCGATACCAATGGGGAAACCAGCAGGATCATATCCACCGCTTTAGGGGAAAAGGAAGTGATATTAGGCGGTGAAGACCGTCTGGAGGAAACGGCAAGAGAAGCAATTTTAAGGCACCATCCCAAAATGATTTTTATTTTGTCCTCTTGTGCATCTGCGATTATCGGAGACGATATCGATGCTGTTTCAGAACGATTGCAGGAAGAATATCCGGATGTGATTTTTGCCCCCATTCACTGTGAAGGCTTTAAATCCAGAAACCATGCCACCGGATATGATCTGGCTTTAAGCGCCCTGCAAAATTTTGTCATCAGGAATGCCAGGCCCAAAAAGGAGAAAGGTCTCATTAATTTATTTGCCACCCATTCTTTAAGTCTGGCGGATCAGCAGGAGATGAAGCGCATGCTTAGGGCCATTGGCCTGGAAGCCAATATTATGCCTTACAATGCAGCCTATGAGGACATTATGCGAATTCCGGCGGCAGAGTATAACATTTCTGTGTGTCAGATTTTTGGGGATGAGTATATGGATTTTTTACATAAGGAATATGGAACTCCCTATACCGTCACTTGTATGCCTATCGGTTCAGACAGCACAGACCGGTGGTTAAGAGCCATTGCCAAACTGGTGGGAAAAGAAAAAGAGGCGGAGGAATTTATAGAGAGAGAACGGGGCGAGGTAGAAGAAGAAATCGGCCATATCAGGAAAAAGACGAAGGGTCTTAAGGTCTGTATTACAGCGGGTACCGGGCGCGGCTTAGCCGCCGCCACCTTAATGGGAGAATATGGGATGCAGCTTTTGTGTATCCATGCACCTTATTATGAAAAAGCGTATGTGGAAGATTTTGAGCGTCTGGAGGAATACCATGGAAGTGAATTCCTCATTAATGTAGCAGATATGCAGCCATATGAGCAGATCAATTTAATTAAAAAATTGAAACCGGATGTATTTATCGGCATGGCGAACTGGGTGTCCAGACTGGGGATTCCCACTACCCATATTTTAGATGGAAAACGGCCGACGTTTGGATACAGGGGCGTTTTGTATCTGGGGCGGAAAATCGAGGATGCTTTGGACAATAATAATTTCAATAAAAAATTAAAGGATTTTTCAAATCCTCCTTTTAGGGACAGTTGGTATAAAGAGGATGCCTTTAAATACTTTGATTTTCCGGCACAATAAAAGCTATGAGCTGAAAAAATGCTTCAAAGCAGTAAATGAAAAAATGGAGGATAGGTCAGATGAAAAAGTGCACGGAGCGTCCAAGGATTCTTTGTTCTTTAAACGGTGCCATAGACGTAGTGGGAAATTTATATAAAGGAATCCCTATTTTACACGCCAGTCCTGGATGCAGTATGCAGGCGGCAGTTCAAACAAACCTATATTATTTAGGAGGCTATCACGGGATGCCCAGTTCTAACGCCTACGAAAAGGAAGTGGTATTCGGTGGCGCGGGCAGGCTTAGAGAGACCATAGCCGGAAGCTTAGAGGTAATGGACGGTGAGCTTTATGCTGTCCTTACGGGCTGCAGCATGGGAATCAACGGAGATGATGTGGAGGCGGTGGTGCGAGAGTTCGAGGACAGCCCTTATCCCATCATTTCAGTTGATGTGGCTGGGTTTAAAGGAGATACTTACTATGGATATCAAAGTACACTTCTTGCAGTTGTGAAAAAGCTGGCCCGAAAAGCAGAGACCAATCCGAAGCTGGTCAATCTCTATGGTCAGGTTCCCAGTGAAGATATGACCTTCCGCGGTGATTTAGAGGAGCTTTCCCGTATCTTTCAAAAGCTGGGATTAAAGCTGAATACTTTTTTTATTGCCAGAGACGGGATACAGCAGATAACAGATTCAGGGAATGCGGCTTTAAATATTAATATTTCCACCTGGCTTAATAAAAATCTGGATGCCTATTATGAAAAAACTTTTGGCATCCCCACTCTGAATTATCCCGGGATGCCCATCGGCCCTACTGCAGTGGCAGAATTGATCCGTCAGATCGCGGAGCAATTGAATATTGAGAAAGCTTTGGCTGATCAAGTAATTTTAGAAGAACAACAGTATGTGTATGAATATTTTGATTCTCTTATGGGCAATTTTGAACGCCACAGATATATTTTGGTGGGTGAGAGCAATTTTGTGCTTGGAATCTCCAGATTTTTGACGAACGATCATGGGCACATTCCGTTGGCGGTGATCTGTACGGATAGTGTACCCGATAAAGTTCAACCGGAAATTGAAGCCCATATCAAAGCTCTGGCTTGCGATAGGAAGGCAGATGTATACTTTGAGAACGACGTGTACTTAGTGGAGCAGATAACGGAAAAGTATCAGGGACGGGCCACACTTCTTCTTGGGAGCACCTATGAAAAGAATATTGCAAAGAAACTGGACTCATTCTTTGTGACTGTTTCCGCCCCCTGCTTAGATAAAGAGATTTTAAACAAATCCCATGTCGGTATCCGGGGGTGTATTTCTCTGATGGAGGATATGTACAATCATTATTGACAAAGTGTTATAACAAGTAAAATATAAAAAGGAGAAAGATTATGAAAAGAAAACAAAGCGCATTAATTATTACAGTGTTGGCTGCAGTCCTTGGGGTAACCGGATGCAGCACGGCAAAGCAGGCGGATACAAATACAGCAGCCCAAACAGAAGCAAAAAGCGAAGCAGCAGCAGAGGTAAAAACGGAAGCGGAAGGGAAGGCGAATGCGGAACCTATCGTACTTCGCTGCGGGGTAAAACAGGCTCACCTCCCTTTTTCCTACACAGACGATAAAGGGAATCTGATCGGATTGGAGGAAGACGTTGTCACAGAGGCATTTAACCGTATTGATGGTTATGAAGTGGAAATTGTGGGATTTGACGCATCCCCAGCGTTGTTTGCGGCTTTGCAGGCAGGGAGCATTGACTTTGGCTCCGGTCAATATGTGGCAAGTGCCACCCGAAAAGAAACCTATAAATTTCCTGCTCAGTATTACGCTTTAAGCCCTATGTATTTGGTGGGAAGAAAAGAGGACAATCTACAGAAATTAGAAGACATAGCCGGCGAGACACTGGAATTTGCTTCCACCTCCTACGAGAAAGAAATCATAAATACATACAATGCAGCCAACCCCGGAAAGGAAATTAATATTGTGGATACATCGGGCGACATCACTACGGCTGACAGCCTGCAGCAGATTGCCACCAATCAAAGAAATGTACTTTTGATCTATAAAAGCTCTTACGATACGGTGCAAAAGGACTTAAATCTGGAAAATCTTACTCTTTCTGATGAACCTGTTATCGTAGAGGATGTATATCAGGTATTTAACCAGTCGGTGCCTGATGAATTTATAGAGAAATTTGACGAGGCGTTAAAGTCTATGTTTGCTGATGGAACCTTAGGGAAAATTGCGGAAAAATGGACCGGTGAAAATACCATTGACCAATACAAGGATTTAGTGATTCCGGTAGATTGAAAATAGAATAAAATAGAATAAGCCGGATTCTCACCTTAAAAAGGAAATCCGGCTTATTTTTTTGCTCTTAACATTCGTTGGGAAACGAGATCATTAAAGAAAAAATAAGTAATAATTGTTAGTTCCCGGAATGGATGATAGTATTATATACAGGCAGGTTTTGGTTAGAGTAATTGTTTGGGTTTCATCGCTTAACAATATACGATAAACTCAAAAACTGCCCTGTTTATTTTATGGGGCAGTCAGAGTACATAGAAAGTGCCGGTAAAAAAAGAAATACAGGAAGGAAAGGTTTTGACGCAAATACAAAGGTCATCCTCTAAGGTGGTTTTATGCTGGATTGCAGCTTCAAGGAAATCAGTGTTTTAAACATGCTCTTGGATAACAGTTATGTGGAAAATGAGAAGATTATGGAAATGTTCGATATCTCCCAGCGTACGGTACAAATAGAAATCGCATCCCTGAATGATAAGCTGAAACAATACGGCAGATCCAATGTAAGGATACGCAATAAAAGGGGAAAGGGATATTTTCTGGAGTATCTTCCTGAAGATAAGTCTTGGATCGATGAGCTGAAACGTTCCTGCTACGGCTATCTGAATCTATCCTTAAACCGGCTTTTGGGCCGTAAGGAAAGGGTGCAGCATATCATCCGCCGCCTTGTGTCCTCCATCAACGGCATAAAGGCAGAAGAACTGGCCGATATGCTTAACATAAGCCTTGCGACTCTGAATAAGGATATGGGAGCCGTAAGAAAATACTTGCTGTTTTACCAGATACAGATTGTTTCCATACCTTATCACGGAATGAAGGTGACGGGAGAAGAGCTTGCCATCCGTTCCTGTCTGATGGACTTTTGCGATATTTATAATGATTCCCAACAGAGCATCTTTCTTTTTCATTGTTTAAAGGAGTATGGCATTGACATAGAAGATATCAGGAAAAACATTGCAAGGCTGAAATCAGTTTTATATGAAACCGGGTACCGGGTGCCTGATACGGGATTTCAAAGGCTGGTCCTTTATCTGTCAGTTTTGCCCATAAGATCAGGCTGTGGAACTATGAAGCCTCAGGACTTTTCGCCTCAGCTTGAAAAACTGGAGGAATATTCTGTGGGACAAAGAATTTTAGGAGAGGGCAAGGAGCCTTCCGAATACTATTACATGGCGGTTTTTCTATTGAGCAACCGGGAATTGTTTGAAGGCGGGGCTGGGGAAAGCTATAGGAGAATAGTGCCCGAGGGCCTGGAAACCTATAAAGAGGTTATGAAATTTTTAAAGGACAGCATATTCTTGGATCTTACTCACTATAAAGAGGTCAGTGACCACCTTCTCCTGTATTTTTACAAATGGCGGCTGAGAAACAGGTGGGGCATTGTGGAGCTGGAATTTCCCTATTCCATAAAATGCAGGACTAACCGGATGATTTCCTCCCAGGCTCTGGCTAATTATATTTACAATGAGCTCCCGGGTCACAGAACCGATGAAATACAGGACATGATGTACTACGAGCTGATCATTCTGATCTATAATCTCGTCTACCGCATCCGAAACCAGTATGAGCCAACTAATGTCATCCTGATCAATGAAATAGGAAGGGCAGCCGATTCAACGATCATAAGGAGACTGGGGTTAAATGCTGATGAATTGAATATTCATTTTCATTCCCATTATTTATACGAGACTGGGGGTCTTGATTATTCAAAGTATGATTACGTCTTTTTGCCGGCCGGGATGAAATTCAAATCGGATCATTTCCCTATTCCTGTTTACTATTACGATTTTTTCAACAAGTTCTCTTATGACCTCTGGACTAAAGTTATTTCAAAGAAGAGAAAGGTGGGAGCTATTTTAAATTACATGGGATCTCCGGATATGGTGGGGCTGGACTGCGGGATAGAAAACCTGGCGGAGACCATAGCGGAATATTTCTGGCTGGAACATATTGCTCCCGGCTATACGAAGCTGGGGTTTTACAAATTAATACACAGCGCCATTTACCATACGGATTATATAGCTAAGGAAAAGATAAAGTACATCAATATTTTTACAGGAACCGAACCTCATCAGCAGTACTATATTTTCAGTCTGCAAGAGGAGGTCTTGTTAAATGGAGCGGCAATCAAGGAGATCCATTTCATTCTTCTGGACTTAAGGAAAGGGCTGGTGGAGGTGAAGAACGGGGATTCTGAGCTGCGCCACCATATTGATGGCTGATCCCCGCAGACATGCCTGTCCCTATTTTTCTGCACAATAAGACGCAAATATTTCCTGGTAATTTTATGCGCGTTCAGTGATGAAAGTAAACGTTGAGGTGAGGGCGGTTCTATGATATTTTTTTAATATCAAACAAAGGGGGTATACAATTATGGCAGTTTGGCAGGCGTTACTTATAGCAGTATGGGCCGGGTATTGTTCATTTGACGATCAGGGCCCGCAAATGCTCCGGAGACCTTTGCTGGTAGGTCCGATAGTAGGAATCATATTGGGGGATGTAAAGACAGGGCTGATCATTTCCGCAACCCTGGAACTGATGTGGATGGGACTGGGAAATATGGCCGGTTACAAGACGCCGGACATGATTATCGGAACCATCGTTGGAACGACCATTTCCATCACCAGCACAGGGGCAACGGCAGAAGGGATCGCGGCAGGGGTGGCTGCTGCTACGACGGTGGCGGTTTTGTCCCAACAGCTTCTGTTGATTTTTGACTTTGTCCGCCAGTTCTTTGCAGTATGGGCGGACAGGCTGGCTCTGACCGGGGAATTTGACAGCATTTTAATGGTGAATTATGTGGCCATTGCATTCCAGTTTTTGCTCCGGGCAGTTCCCACATTTCTTGTGGTTTATTTTTCCGCAGGGGTCGTGGATAAGATTTTAAATGTCATTCCCAGTAATGTTTTAAAGGGCTTAAGTACTGCCTCCGGAATATTGCCGGCAGTGGGTTTATCCATCCTCATGACAATGATGATGAAGGGCTTTATGTGGCCTTTCCTGATTTTTGGTTTTGTGGCATCCACTTATCTGGGACTTGGGATTTTGCCGGTGACCTTGATTTCCCTGGCATTTGCAATGCTGTATTCCGTTATGATGGAGATAAAGGACCGTCAGAATGAAACACCGGTGGCCGTTTTAAGGCGCGGAGATGACGAGGATGGAGGTTATGACTTATGAGTGCTGGGAAAGAAAGAGCAGTGGGACTGGATAATCCCAATACACAGGCAAAAGGTAGTTACATAAAAATAACCCGAAAGGATTTGAATGCTGTCTACTGGCGTCTGCAGATTTTCGGCCTTGGAATCACCGTAACTTCAAGCAATGCCCAGGCCATTGGATTCATTACTGCTTTGGCGCCGGTATTAAAAAAGGTTTATAAGGATGCGGGAAAAGCCGCCAGGGTAGAGGCCATGCAAAGGCATCTGGCTTATTTCCTCTCTCAAAATACGGCTACGGGCATGATCCTTGGGATCACTGCGGCCATTGAGGAAACCACGGAAGTGGACGAAAAAGAAGCAGTAGTTGCAGTAAAAGCAGGCATGATGGGGCCTTTGGCAGGAATCGGAGACAGCGTATTTAAAATCACCATCCAGGCCATTGCAGGAAGTATCGGTGCGGCCTATGCCCTGCAGGGGAATTTAATCGGCCCTATTCTGATGTTCCTGATTTACAATGGCATCAACATTGGGGTTAAGTATTTCGGCACCATTATGGGATATGAAAAAGGGATTGAATTTGTTCAGAGCGGGGAGCAGGCAAAGGTGATCCAGAAGATCATAAATATATCCACCATGGTAGGTGTGATCGTGCTGGGAGCGCTGATCGGAAATTATGTGAAGATCAATGTGGGGACGGAAATCGTCATCAATGAGACCGTCGTAAACATTCAGGCTCTTTTAGACGGGATCCTGCCAAAGCTGCTTCCCCTTTTGTTCACCATCGGGCTTTATAAGCTTCACAGCCGGATGCCGAGAAAATATTTAATCCTTCTTATTTTCGGCATTCTGATTGTGGGAACAATGCTTGCAATGGCCGGTATTCTGGTTTAGTCAAATACCATCAGTAAGCTGCGGGATATTTGACCCTTGCAGCCTTGGGCAGATTCAGGAATGTATGTATTCCTGTGCCGGCTCATTGCCTGCAGAAATAAAAAACAGGGGAGAAAAGATAGATATGGGAATTCGTATCATACTGGCAAGTCATGGCCTGTATGCCCAGGAGGCATTAAATACGGCCGGATTGATCATTGGAGATATTGCAAAATATGTTGATGTCATTTCTGTGACAGCGGATAAAAGCTATGACCAGTGTCTTAAGGAACTGTTGGATCTGTATGCTTCCTACGATGACAAAGAAGCAGGAATTTTGATCGTAACAGATATTTATGGAGGGACACCGGCCAAGGCAGCCACTTATTTAGCCTTGACAGCGCCTGAAATCCTGGTGTATTCCGGTTTTAGCATGCCCGTGTTAATGGAACTGTTTATTGCACAGCCTGAAACACTGGAAGAGGCGGGCTCCGTGATTGAGAGGGCTTATGAGATGGGTCTGGTCCGCATTAACGACAAGCTGATAGAAGAGGGGGAACAAGATGGGGATCAAATGGATTCGTATTGATGACCGGTTGATTCACGGTCAGGTAGCAACTTCCTGGTTAAGCCACATCGGAGCAGAGCAGGTCATCTGCGTCAGTGATGCCGCTGTGGAAAATCCCGTGCAGGTAACAGTACTGAAAATGGCGGCGCCTGCCTATACGGTCCACGTATTCGGCGTGGATAAGTTCATCCGGGTATATGCCAATAATCCCATTAAGAAAAATACATTTCTGATTATGGGAAGCTTCAGCGATGCCTTAAGACTGAAGGAGGGAGGCGTGCCCATTGACCATATTAATTTCGGAGGCATGAGGACGACTCCGGAAAGAACCATATCCTATGACCATATTATCTGCTTTTCCCCGAAGGAAGAGGAAGATTTTAATAAACTGGCGGATCTGGGGGTTAAGATCGAATATCAGGTTGCAGCCTACGATGCACCTGTGGATATGAAAAAGAAAATTGAACAGCTTAAGAGGTAGTGCCATGGAGATAAAATACATCGAGGCCTTTCCTCTGGATAACGGCAAAACAGAATTAAACATTGTTTCAGATGAAGAGATGCTGGAGGAATATCATCTGTACTGGACCTATGAAAAGGATCCCTTTACTCAAAACCGCAGTTTTCTCTTCTCATCCAGGGAAAAAAAATTGACGTTTCATGCCGCACCTGAAAAAAGAAAACAGATTTATTTTATCATTGAATGGAAGAATCAGGCCCCCATGCTGTTTGGATACCGGATCCTTCCGGTAGATGGAATGTATAACCTACGGGACATGGGAGGGTATATGACCGGGTCAGGAAAGAGAATAAAATGGGGCATAGGATTCCGCTCAGATTATTTCGCTTTTCTGGAAGACGCCGGACTGGAGTATGTAAAAAGCCTGGGAATCAAAACCGTCATTGATTACAGAAATGAAGAGGAGATAAAAAGAAGCCCCAACCGGGAGCTGGGAGAGGGTGTGACCACTTATTCCTGTGACCCCAATGCCCATACGGCCATGGTTGCCGGCCTCCTTCATAATAACGAAAACCTGGCTAAGGATGAGGCCATCATAGAGCAGGCCAGAAACGCGGTAGAAGAGAATCCCAATGCCGGTGACTTGAGGATGATACAGCAGCAATTGAATTTTGTCATATCCCATGAAAGCCGTGCTGCTTTTGGAACCAGCTTAAGGCTCCTGGCCCTGCGGTCAAACAATCCCAGCGTCCAGCATTGCAGGGGAGGAAAAGACAGGACTGGATTCGGAGCCATGCTTTTGGAAGGGATCCTGGGGGTTCCGAAAGATATTTTGATCTATGATTACATGCTCACGAAAAGGGCAAGAGCAGAAAAAAATGTCCGCTATTATCAAAAATATCTGGAGTTAGCCAAGGATAAACGGGTCGCAGATTACCTGTTCTCCCTCTTTGATACAAAGCCGGAGTATATCGAAGCTTCCATCAATAAAATTCTTGAGGATTACGGTACCATCAGAGAGTATGCCAAAACTGCTTTATCACTGGATGACATCATCATCAAACAGCTGGAGGATATCTTCCTGGAATAACAATTGCATCCATTGTATAAAAAAAGATGAGCTTTGAATGGTATAAAACCATTTTAAAAGCTCATCTTTTATTCCATAAATACTTTTGAAGAAGACAGCGTTTCTACTGAGCCACCAGCTGATCCAGAGATTTGAACTGATAGCCCATTTCCTCCCATTTCGTCAGCAATTCATCAAGAATCTGAGCGTTGGTGCTGGAAGTGCTGTGTAAGAGCACGACAGCGCCGGGATGGATCCTGCCTAAAAGCTTTTTAAAAGCTTCCTCCTTTGTGGGCTGCTTATCCTGATACCAGTCAACGTAGGCAAGGCTCCAGAAAAAGGTTTTGTAGCCGATATCATTCGCCATTTTTAAATTGGACTCACTGTATTTCCCCTGTGGCGGACGGTAGTATTGTTTCATGGGCTGTCCGGTGGTCTGTTCAAAAAGGTTCTCTAAATCCTTGATCTCTTTTTCAAATGCCTCTTTTGAAGAAATCTTAGACATATCCGGATGGTGATAGGTATGATTGCCTACGATATGGCCTTCTGCAACCATTCGCTTTACCAGTTCTGGCGCAGTCTCTATGTAATTTCCTACTACAAAAAAGGTAGCCGGGGCATTATGTTTTTTTAATGCATCCAGTATAGCAGCGGTATTTCCGTTTTCGTATCCGGCATCAAAGGTCAGATAAAGAACTTTATCCGGGGTTTTTTCAGCATAATAGGCATTATACTGTTTTAAATAGTCCATGGTAGCATTGGCTACCGGCGGCTGTCCTTCCTGCTGGAAACTTAACCCCCAGTTTCCATCTGCAGCAGTCTCCACTGCCCTGTGTTGTTCCACCATCATGGCTCCAAGGTGGCCGGCCAGAAAGGCGCAGAGGAAAAGCAGGAATACCATAATTGCCTTCTTTCCTGTTTCAGGAGAGATAGAAAGCTTTCTGATTCTTTCTGCAATCTTAAATTTTTGCAAAAATTTCATGAATAAAGCTCCGTTATATTACATTTGTTTCAATATATGAAACGGACCTCTGTCCATATTCAAAAAGATTGCAATACCGTACCTGCTTTTCCTTCCAGGCTTGCTTCCGCTTTCTCCAGAGAAGTAATGATGGCTTTCCGGTTTTTTCCGTTTTGCAAAAAATCCAGGGAGGCTTCTATTTTGGGGAGCATGGAGCCTGATTCAAACTGCCCTTCCTGAATGTAGCCTTTTGCTTCCTCCAGACTCATCTGGCTGATGGGACGTTCATCAGGGGTTCCGAAATTTAAGGTGACATTGTCAACGTTTGTAAGGATCATAAGCACATCGGCATCGATTTCCTTTGCCAGAAGCCCGGCCGCCCGGTCCTTTTCAATGACTGCGCTGGCGCCCTTTAAGCGGTATCCCTGTTCCATAACCGGTATTCCGCCGCCTCCGCAGGCGATGACGATCTGGTCTGCATCCATAACGGCCTTAATGATGTCAATTTCCACAATGGATACAGGCTTAGGAGAAGCCACGACCCTGCGGAAGCCTTTGCCAGGCACTTCTTCCACATAGTTCCCTTTTTCTTCTTCCTCTTTTGCATCTTCCGCGGACATAAAGCGTCCCACAGGCTTCATAGGGGTGTAAAAAGCCTCGTCATAAGGGTTTACCATCATCTGTGTCAAAATGGTGGCAGCAGATTTGTAAATGCCGCGTTTTGCCAGTTCCGCCTGAATGCCATTTTGCAGATCATAACCAATGTAACCCTGGCTCATGGCAGAACATACGGACATGGGCGCAGAAGTATAGCCGTCGTGAAGCTTTCCGAATTCATTCATAGCTGTATGGATCATGCCCACCTGCGGAGCATTGCTGTGGGTGACAGCCACCTGCCAGCCGGCTTCAATAAAATCAGCGATTACTTTTGATGTTTCGGCAACAGCCTTTTTCTGTTCCGGAAGATTTGTTCCCAATGCATGATGTCCCAAAGCCAGGACAATACGTTTTTTAGCCATATCAGTTCCCTCTCAATTCCGTATAGTTTGGTCAAAAAGTATAAAGATATTATATTATCAGACAATAAAAAAATCAACAAGTTTCAAAAGATGGGAACCTTTAGAAAGAAGGAATGATTCTTTAGAAATAATTATGAAAATTTTGGTAGATATCTTGTGATTGGATGGTATAATGTACACGAAAGCAATGAACAGTGCGAAATAAGGCAGGCAAAAAATTTCGTTGTGCCTGCACAAAAGAATTTTTTTGCCTGCCTTATTTCCCGGGGCGAATGCCCGTGAGCTTGTAAAACCCCAGGTTTTACAAGCTGCACTGCGGATGCATGGTATAAAGTATAAGAAAATACAAAAAATGAAAGGACACCGTACCAATGATATCGATCATCCTGCATTTGATCCTTCCCATGTTTTTTTATACAGCTATGACAACTGTTTTATTTTTAACAATAAACCTAGGCCCATTGGAAGCCACCGCCTTATCCGCCGTTTTAGTCTCTCCCATACTCTATTATTTTTATTCCGCAGACCAAAGCCGCCGTGGATCCCCATCTTCCTCAGGACATACTCTTCACGGCTGCCTAATCTATATCCTAATATTTGGAGCATCATTATGCGTCCTTAATAATTATATAGTAGATGTGCTTAGACTAACCGAAAGATCCGTATCCTATAAAGAAGCAGAAACCAACTTATATTCCGCGTCCTTTCCCCTTCAGCTCCTTGCTTCCGGCCTTATAATCCCATTTGCAGAAGAGATCATATTCCGGGGACTGGGTTTTGCCGCGCTTAAGGAAAAGCTTCCCTTTTGGCTGTCTGCGGTCTTGTCTGCAGCTCTATTCGGGCTTTACCATGGAAATCTTCCCCAGGGAGTTTATGCCTTTCTCATTGGCATGGCAGTTGCCTGGCTGTATGAGGTATCAGGAACATTGCTGGCCCCTTATCTATTTCACGTATCAGCAAATTTCCTGTCGCTCTGGGTAGTGAATACGGAGCGTTTGAATTCTTTGTTTTATACAGACCGGAGGCCGGTTTTTGCGGCAGCATCAGCGGTGGTGTCTGCCATTTGTGCAATCCGCATTTATCAGAAATACAATTTTAAGGAGGATGTTGTGTGAAACTTTTATCTGTAGCAATTCCGTGTTACAACTCTGAGGCCTATATGAGGCACTGTATTGATTCCCTGCTGCCGGGAGGCGATGAGGTTGAGATCCTCATTGTGGATGATGGCTCTACCAAAGACCATACGGCGGAAATCGCGGATGAATATGAAAGAAATTATCCGGAAATCTGCCGGGCGATCCATCAGGAGAACGGCGGCCATGGCGCGGCTGTCAATGCCGGCTTAAAAAATGCCACTGGAATTTACTTTAAGGTGGTAGACAGCGATGACTGGGTGGACGAGTCTGCTTATATGGAAATTCTGGACACTTTGCGGCGATTTGTTTATGGGGAAGAGACCCTGGATATGCTGATCAGCAATTTTGTCTATGAAAAGCAGGGGGCAACCCGGAAAAAAGTCATGAATTACCGCACAGCCCTTCCTAAGAATGAGATATTTAGCTGGGATGAGGTCAAAGTGTTCCTGCTTGGGCATTATATTCTCATGCATTCGGTGATTTACCGGACAGAGCTTCTGATACAATGCGGTCTGGAACTTCCCATGCACACTTTTTATGTGGATAATATCTTTGTGTACCAGCCGCTGCCTCACGTAAGAACCATGTATTATTTGGATGTGAATTTCTACCGCTACTTTATCGGAAGAGATGACCAGTCTGTAAACGAATCAGTCATGATCGGCCGAATCGACCAGCAGCTCAAGGTGACAAAGCTCATGCTTGGCTATTACGATGTGATGAAAATCAAACAGCGTAAGCTGCGTCATTATATGGTGCGGTATTTGGAGATCATGATGACCATATCCTCCATCCTCGCAATTAAGTCAGACAATGATGAAAATATGGAAAAGAAAAAGGAATTGTGGCAACACCTCCGCAAGCAGAACTTACCGCTGTTTCTAAGGCTTCGATGGGGCTTTATGGGGCAGGGGGTCAATCTCCCCGGAAAGAGCGGAAGGAAATTCCCGATTGCGATCTATAAAATGACCCAGAAATTTTTCGGCTTTAACTAAAACTATCACAGAAAGTAAAAAACAAATATCCCCTGGCCAATCAATGAAAGGCGTCAGGGGATATGTTTTTAACTGATGGCTTTTTCTGTAACTTTCTCCCTGCTGGGAACAAAAGAGTCAGAGTATACAAAGTGGTACATAACATAGGCCATAACCAGAGAACCAAGTCCGTCAAAGGCGGAATGCTGTTTTAAGAAAACAGTCGCAAGGCTGATGGAGATCATCAGGATCAGGGAACCGGTCTTCACTGACCGGTATTTCCTTAAGCATTCATTGTGAAGGACTGCAATGTGTACACAAATAGAGTTATAAACATGGATACTGGGGAATACATTGGTACAAGTATCCGTGGAATAGAGAATCGCTACTATATCTGAGCAGATGTTTTTTCCCGGATCAATCACAGGGCGGAAATCCGTACCGTTTGGAAACACGGTGCAGATCACCAGACTGATGGTCATTCCTGTAAACAGCATGGTACATAGTCTGTAAAAATCTTTTACATCAGTATAAAAAAAGAATAAAATAGCAGCAGCTATATAAACAAACCATAAAAGATATGGAATAATGAAATATTCATTAAAAGGAATCAGGTCGTCTAAAGCAACATGCATGATATAGTAGTGGTTTGTCACCGTCTTTTCCAGGTAAATAAACCACGGAATATAGATAAAGGCGTAGCCGAGGATCCAGACATGCCTGTATCTGTGAAACAGATCTTTCATATAGTCATCTTTCTCCATTCTGGCGATTGGTATCATGATTATCAACTTTGGAGGATTATATCATACTCGTTTTGACAGTACAATAGTATTTTACAAATGTTAATATTTAATTCAGAGAAGATTAAGCGAAAGGTTCGTTTTTGCTGCCGGTCCTTCATGGACAGCCCCTTCTTCTTTCTATAATATATGGTATATGCAGAAAGGGGTATGCCCTGCTCTGCTTCCTCCCGGCGCTCTATGGCAAATATAATCTTTTTATAAAATGGTTGATAGACGGTCAAACTTTGTGTATAGTATAAAGGCAGACTTTTACACGAAAGGAATGGAATATGTTACAAAAATATATGACCGTTTTCTTTATCTCCATGGTTCCGTTGATAGAGCTTCGCGGTGCAATTCCATATGCAACAGTGATGGGACTTCCACTTTTTCAGTCCTATATCGTTGCGATTCTTGGGAATATGCTTCCGGTACCTATCATATATCTGTTTGCGAGGAAGGTTCTCGAATGGGGAGCAGATAAGCCAGTGATCGGCGGCTTTTTTTCCTGGTGCCTGGAAAAAGGAAAGCGTGGCGGTGAAAAACTGCAGGCGAAAGCTGGACAAGGGTTGTTTATTGCACTTTTGTTATTTGTGGGAGTTCCCCTTCCGGGAACCGGTGCCTGGACCGGCACTTTGGCAGCCAGCCTGCTTGATATTGATTTTAAATCCAGTATTTTAGCCGTGATGGGAGGCGTCCTGGTGGCAGGGGCTATTATGGGACTTGCCAGTGCAGGAGTTTTAGGGGCGCTTCAGTCCGTGATTTTTTAGGATACTGGTAGGAAGAAGGGCAGAATGGAACGAAGGAATGAAGAGGGATTAACGGAAAAAGAGTTTCTTTTGCAGTATCGTCCGGGGAATTATGAACGCCCGTCGGTGACCGTGGATATGCTGATTTTTGCGGTGGATGAGGAGGAGATGGAAACAGAAGTTCTTCTCATTAAGCGGAAAAACCATCCATGCATCGGACAGTGGGCGATTCCGGGAGGTTTTGTAAATGTGGATGAATCCCTGGAGGCCGCGGCAGCCAGAGAGCTGGAGGAAGAGACGGGGTTAAAAGGCATTTGTCTGGAACAGCTCTATACATGGGGGAACGTGAAGCGTGATCCCAGGACAAGAGTCATTTCAGTATCCTATATGGCCGCAGTACCTAAGAATCAGCTGACTCCAAAGGCCGGAGATGATGCCGAAGAAGCCTGTTGGTTCCAGGTAAAGAAAAAGAAGCTCTCTGAACTGGAGAATGGAGCCACCTATGCGCTTACCATTGAAAATGAAGAGGAACATATTTTTATGAGCTATCGTATCACCGAAACCTATGAGCGTCAGGCTATGATGTGGAAAAAGGAAACGGAGATCGATCTTTTGCCGGCCATTGATGTGCTGGATCAGGAGAAGCTGGCATTTGACCATGCTGAGATCTTAAACGTGGCAATGGACCGTTTGGAAGAATTGGAAAAAGAATATAGCGATCAGATTTTTTAGAAGATCACACCGCCTGAGTACACACCGCCTGAGTAAGGCGGTGTTTTTAAGTTATTGTAAGAAAATTTTAATCGGAAAATTATGGATTTTATGCTATACTGTTGTAAGAAATGATACTTGCGTGCAGAAATATACAGGAGATAACAGGATATGGCAAAAAAATCATGCAGGCTGTGGAGCCTGGTAATCAGTATCAGCATTCTTGCGTCAATACCATCATACGGGGAGATGCCCTTAATACAGCCGTTTCCGGGAACTGCGGGACAGACAGAGTCGGGAAGCGGGCCGTCGGGAAACACCTCCGGTGAGACCGGGCCTGGGACCGGCGCAGGAACCGGCGGGGGAAGTACTCAGACGGGAGACATTCCCAATGCCGGAGGAACGTTACCTGCGGACATAAAACAGCCGGTCATTCAATCGGAAGGCGCGATCCTTATGGATGCGTCTACAGGTACCCTGCTTTATTCAAAGAACGGGGAAACAAGATACTATCCTGCCAGCATTACAAAGCTTATGACCGCCCTTCTTGTTGCAGAAAAATGCAATTTGTCAGAAACAGTGACATTTTCAAAGGCTGCCACCACAAACCTGGAATCAGGTGCGGTAACTCTGGGGCTTACGGAAGGGGACAAGCTTACGGTAGAGCAGAGCCTCTACGGACTCATGCTTAAGTCTGCCAATGAAGTGGCCAATGGTCTGGCAGAGCATGTTTCAGGAAGTGTCAGCGCCTTTTCTGCCCTGATGAATGCCAGGGCAAAGGAGCTTGGCTGTACTGGAACCAATTTTGTCAACCCCAACGGACTTAACAGCTCCAGCCATTATACCACACCTCATGACATGGCCCTCATTGCCAGAGCAGCCTATCAGAATGACACGGTAAAAAAGGTATCCTCTACCTTAAGTTACCAGATACCGGCCACAAAGAAAGCTTCGGCCAGGACGGTGACTATGGGGCATAAGATGCTTAATCCGGGAGATTCCAGATATTATCCGGGAGTGATAGGGGGTAAGACAGGCTTTACTTCCCTGGCGGGCAATACCTTAGTCACCTGTGTGGAAAAGAACGGTGTCCGGCTGATTGCGGTTATCATGAAGAGTAAATCCACTCATTATGAGGATACAAAGTCTCTGCTAGATTATGGATTTGCCTTAAAGGCAGCCGGCGGGACAGCACAGGCCTCTTCCCAGGGCTGGGTCCAGGAGGGGACGAAATGGTATTACGGAAAACAGGATGGCAATAAGGCCTGCAACGAGTGGCAGAGTATAAACGGAGTGTATTACTGGTTTGACACAGATTCCCATATGGCGGCAAGCCGCTGGGTGGAGAGCAATGGGAAATGGTATTATCTGGGAGCCAATGGAGCCATGCTTAAGGATACCATTACGCCTGATGGATACCGCCTGGATTCTTCCGGTGCCTGGATCCGGTAGAACATGGAGGTTTTTGGCATAGAAAAAGAGCCTATAGGCTCTTTTTCTATGCCAAATCCTCTGAAGGAGCATTGTCCTGTTCTGTTTCCGTTTGGTTTTCTGACATCAGGGTGGCCTCGCTTATATCGGCCCGGTATTCCATGATTTCTTCTACCTCGCAGTCCAGAATCCTGCAGAGCATATCAATGGTATGAGTGGATACGAAGTTATTTTTCTTAAGCCGCCCGATTTGCCCGGCACTGACCTTGCAGTACTTTATCAGATGATACTGGCTGACGTTTTTCTTTTTCATGGTTTCCCATAGTCTGTCATAAACAATCATGATTTATCACCTCTGTCCTTAATTAAACCGTGATTATCCAGTATTGCATATTATCCATAAGTGGTTTATATTATGGGAAAGGAGGATTATATCAATGAAAAAGAATCTATTTAACGTAATTTTTTATCTTATCTGCTTTTTTGTTCTCTTCAAGTCCATCTACCACCTTGCGTTTACAGTCCCGCCGGCTCCGGGAGCTCCAGGTTACCAGGAATATTATTACGGTACCATTGTCATGAGCATTGGCATTGGGCTTATGGTTATTGTGCCCAATCTCATCATTGAATATCTGATGGGCAACTGGTCCTCTTAGACTTGACGCAGACAGGCCCTTCATTGTATGATGAACAGAAAGCAAGAAAAAGAATGAAGGAAGAGAGGAAAAATCAGATGGAATTTTCTGCCGTAGCTATTTGCGCCGCAGTGGGCGCAGGCTTATATTTGCGTTCTGAGTATGAAAAAGAACAGCTTAGCATAGAGAGAACTGTTTTGGAAAGTGCTGAGATAAAAGCGGATCGTACCATCGTGTTCCTTTCCGATCTTCACGAACACCGGTTTGGCGACGGCAATGAAAGGCTTCTGGCCGCTGTGGATGAGGCGGCTCCTGATCTTGTACTGGTAGGCGGCGATATGATCATCAGCAAGGGGAAAGCGGATATGGCCGCTGCCTTAGAGCTTTTGGAAAAGCTGGCAGGTAAATACCCTGTCTTTTGCGGCAATGGCAATCATGAGAACCGTCTGCTTTGGGAACAACAGGTGTACGGGGGCGCATATGAAGCTTACGTGCAAAATTTAAAAAAACTTGGAATCAAAGTTCTTGATGACCGGACGGAATGGTATGGGGAAGATATCGCTGTTACCGGGATTGATCTAAAAAAAGGGGCTTACCGGAAGTTCCATCCGGATCGGTTAACAGAGGAAGAGATTGAACAAAAGGTGGGGAAGGCATCGAAGGAGCGGTTTCAGATTCTGCTGTGCCATTCTCCCCTTTATTTTTCCTCATGCAGAAGCTGGGGAGCAGATTTGACTCTGTCCGGTCACTTTCATGGGGGAACCATAAGGCTTCCATACCTTGGAGGGGTCATGACGCCTCAATATCAATTTTTCCTTCCATACTGCGCCGGTGAGTTTACAGAAGATGGGAGGCATATGATCGTGAGCAGAGGGCTTGGGACCCATTCCATCAATATACGCTTAAACAACAAACCTCAACTGGTAGTGGTGGATTTAAAGACGAAATCATGATTTTGGGCCTTCCATATATTTACAGATGAAGAAGGATTTGATATACTGGTCAAAGGCATGTCTTATTCTGCCTTGGAGGATTTTATGGGAATCTCTTATAAACTGGATAATTTCGAGGGGCCGCTGGATTTACTGCTTCATTTGATCGAGAAGAACAAGGTGAATATCTACGACATTCCCATTGCGACGATCACGGAGCAGTACCTGGAATTTGTAAATCACATGGAAACAGAGGATTTAAACATTGTCAGCGAATTTCTTGTCATGGCTGCGACCCTCATTGATATAAAGGCGCGCATGCTGCTTCCCAGGGAGACCAATGAGGAAGGCGAGGAAGAGGATCCCAGGGCTGAGCTTGTGGCACGCCTTTTGGAATACAAATATTATAAATATATGTCTCTGGAGCTTAAGGACCGGGAAGTGGGGGCTGAACGATTGCTGTATAAATCCCCTTCCATTCCGCCTGAGGTGGCAAAGTACGAACCGCCGGTGGATTTGGACAAGCTCCTTGACGGGCTTACCCTGGCGAAACTCCAGGAGATTTTCCGGGCGGTCACGAAACGGAAATCGGACCGTGTGGATCCTATCCGCAGCCGGTTTGGCAATATCCGCAGGGAATCCATAAGCCTGGAGGACAAGATAAAATCGGTCATGGATTATGCCAGAGAGCACCGGAAGTTTTCTTTCCGCGGGCTGCTTGAGCAGCAGCCGGACCGGACCCTGGTTGTTGTGACATTTTTAGCGCTTCTGGAGCTCATGAAGATCGGCAAGATCAGGCTGACCCAGGAGCATTTGTTTGATGACATGTTCATTGAAACCCTGGAACCGGAAGGGGAAGACAGGGAACTGGATTTGTCGGAACTTCAGGATGCAGGGGAAGGAATTAAGGGAGAGGAAATCGATGGAATCGATGGATAAGGATACTCTTTTGGCTGATGGGCCGAAGAAGAGCACAAAAGAAGAAAAGGTGTGGGAAGCCGTGATCGAGGCGGTTCTCTTTACCATGGGAAATTCCGTTGAACTTAAGGCTCTTGCCGCTGCGATTGACCAGGATGAAGCCACGGCAAAGGAAGTGGTTCTCCGTTTGATGAAGCGCTATGAAACAGGGAAAAGAGGGATGCAGATCCTTGAACTGGAAAACAGCTATCAGATGTGCACGCGGTCTGAATATTATGAGAACTTGATCCGTGTGGCATCTGCGCCTAAAAAGCAGGTTCTTACGGATGTGGTTTTAGAGACACTGTCCATCATAGCTTACAAGCAGCCTGTGACAAAGCTTGAAATAGAGAAAATCAGGGGCGTAAAATCGGATCATGCAGTCAATAAGCTGGTGGAATACAACCTGGTATATGAAGTGGGCCGCGTGGATGCTCCCGGCCGTCCGGCACTGTTTGCCACCACAGAGGAATTTTTAAGAAGATTTGGTATCGGATCTACTCAGAATCTTCCGGTTGCCGATCCTGTTGTAACAGCTGAGATACGGATGGAAGTGGAAGAGGAGCTTTCTGAAAGCGGCGATCTGATCCCGGCAGAAGATAAAAATAAGGATAACATTTAGGAGTACACCCCTTTCAGGGATACCTTTATGCCCAAAAAGCAGGGCAGGAAAGAGGAAATAAGATGACACAAACCATAAGAATAAAATATTTTACGGATAAAATAGAACGTTTACGCTACATTGACGGCAAATCTGACTGGATTGACCTACGGGCAGCAGAGGAAGTGGAGATGAAGGCAGGCGAGTTTAAACTGATTCCCCTGGGGATAGCAATGGAACTGCCGGCTGGATTTGAAGCCCATGTGGTTCCAAGAAGCAGTACATTTAAGAATTACGGCGTGATCCAGACCAACAGCATGGGAGTTATTGATGAGACTTACTGCGGGGACAATGACCAGTGGTTTTTCCCTGCCTATGCGCTGCGGGATACCGTGATCCATGCAAATGAACGCATCTGCCAGTTCCGCATTATGGAGCATCAGCCTGCTTTATGTTTAGAAGAAGTGGAACTTCTGGGGCATGAGGACCGCGGCGGCCATGGAAGCACTGGAAAACAATAATATTGGTGAGATAGTGGCGAATCGAACTTCTTTAAGTTGGAGATAATAGCATGAGAAGAAAGACAGGATATGGGGCTGCCATCCTTGGGCTGACACTGACAGTTACCATAGCAGCAGGCGGCTGCGGAAAAAAAGAAAACAAATATTCTTACAGGGCCGCCGGTATCGAGGCTCTTAACCAGGGCAATTATGACAATGCCGTGGAAGCCTTTGATCAGGCCATCAGCTCATCCAAAGGATTAGTTGGGAAGTTTGATGTGGATGTGTTAAAGTACCGGGCAGAAGCCGAATACCTGGCAGGTGACTATTCTTCCGCTGCAGATACCTATGACATACTCATAAAGGTGGATGAAGAACGCCCGGAATATTTAAATCTCCGTTCTGTTTCAAGGGCAGGGGCCGGCGATTTAAACGGTGCCATAGAGGACTATAAGCGAAGCGCTGAGCTGGATAAAGAAAAAAAGGCACCGGGCAGGATGAAAGCCCTGCTTGCTGCAGGAGCAGCTATGGAAAAGGACGGAGCGGCTTCTGATGCCATGAGCCTCTATGAGGAAGCCCTTAGTGACGGAGAGGAAAGCGCACAGCTTTATAACCGGATGGGCTTATGTAAGATGACCGGGGAAGATTGGGATGGAGCGGCCGAATATTTTAAGAAGGGCCTTTTAACGACTGACAGTTCAGAGGTCCCGGAACTTTTGTTTAATCAGGCTGTTGCCGAGGAGCGTAAAGGGGAATTTAAAACAGCCCTGGATCTGATGCAGCAGTATGTCTCAGCTCATGGTCCTGATGAGGAAGCGGAGCGGGAGATCACATTTTTAAAGACAAGATAGGTTGGGACAATTAATGGCAGATCCGATTGAGTTAAAGGAAATAGAAGAACGGGTGATCCTGGTGGCGGTCAGTACCGGAGATGAGAATGACACACGGGCGTCCCTTGACGAGCTGGAAGAACTGGTAAAAACGGCAGGAGCCGTTACCGTGGATAAGATAATCCAGAACCGGGAGAGAATCCATCCTGGGACTTATCTGGGAAAAGGAAAGATTGAAGAAATAAAGGACCGTATCTGGGAGCTTGATGCAACCGGAATTGTCTGCGATGATGAACTGTCTCCGGCCCAGCTTCGTAATTTGCAAGAGGCTCTGGATACAAAGATCATGGACCGGACCATGGTGATCCTGGATATTTTTGCTTCCAGAGCCACTACAAGGGAAGGGAAGATCCAGGTGGAGCTGGCTCAGCTTAAGTACCGGTCGGCCCGTCTGGTGGGCCTTAGAAGCTCCTTGTCCCGTCTGGGAGGCGGAATCGGCACCCGCGGACCTGGAGAGAAAAAACTGGAAATGGACCGGCGTCTGATCCATGACAGGATCGGAATGCTAAAGGCTGATTTAGAGGATGTGAAACGTCACAGAGAAGTTGTCAGGCAGCAGAGGGATAAAAACCATGTTCCCACCGCCGCCATCGTAGGCTATACCAATGCCGGGAAATCCACCTTGTTAAACAGGCTTACAGATGCCGGGATACTGGCTGAGGATAAGCTGTTTGCTACTCTGGATCCAACCACAAGGAATTTAAGCCTGCCGGGCGGGCAGCAGATTCTTTTAACGGATACGGTAGGATTTATCAGAAAGCTTCCCCATCATTTGATCGAAGCCTTTAAAAGCACCCTGGAAGAAGCCAAGTACAGCGATATCATCCTTCATGTGGTGGACTGTTCCAATCCCCAGATGGATATGCAGATGTATGTTGTGTATGAAACTTTGAGGGAGCTTGGAGTTTGTGATAAGGTGATGGTTACCGTGTTCAATAAGATCGATACGGCAGAAGGCGGTGTGATCCTAAGGGATGTTTCTTCCGATCATCAGGTGAGGATCTCTGCAAAAACCGGAGAAGGCCTTGACGAACTTTTAAATCTTTTAGAAACCATTCTTAGAAACCAGAAAGTATATCTGGAAAAGGTCTACTCCTATAAGGAAGCAGGGAAAATCCAGCTGATCCGCAAATACGGACAGCTGCTTAAGGAAGAATATCAGGAAGACGGGATTCTGGTGAACGCCTATGTTCCATCGGAGCTGTTTGCCTCTCTGGCAGACAATGCCGATTCTTTTGATGAATGAAAAACACAATATGTGGATTAGTGTTAAAAAACTAATCCACATATTGTGTTTTTTCTTTTCTTCTGCTATAATGTTACTTATCAGAAACCGCTTGTCAGGTTTCTGATAAAGGGCAGTGCTTTTACTGCCGCCCTCCGATTATCGGAAGTGTTTTTTGTTCCGATCCATTACTTATCAGAAATTGCTTTTCAGATCTCTGATAAAAGGCAGTATTATTTACTGCCGTCCATCCGATTATGAAAACATGTTTTCATAATGTACTATATGATAAAAATAGGAACATAAGGGGTTATGCAGAGGAAAGGAGTTTAGTTTTATGATCCAGGTGGTAAAGAGAGATGGGGAAAGTGCTGAATTCAGTCTGAATAAAATCACGGAAGCGATTAAAAAAGCATTTAAAGCCACTCAAAAGGAGTATAACAATGAAATACTGGAACTGCTGTCTCTTCGGGTAACTGCTGATTTTCAGGGAAAGATGACAGGAGGCCAGATCGCGGTAGAACAGATTCAGGACAGTGTGGAACACGTTCTTGAGCAGGCGGGATATACCGATGTGGCGAAGGCTTATATTTTATACAGGAAGCAGCGGGAAAAGATACGGAATATGAAGGATACCATTCTGGATTACAAGGCTGTGGTAAACAGCTACGTAAAGGTAGAAGACTGGCGTGTCAAGGAAAATTCCACTGTTACCTATTCCGTTGGAGGGCTGATATTAAGCAACTCCGGTGCGGTTACGGCGAATTACTGGCTGTCTGAAATTTATGACCAGGAGATCGCTAATGCACACAGGAACGCGGATGTCCATATCCACGATTTATCCATGCTCACCGGGTACTGTGCCGGCTGGTCCTTAAAGCAGCTTCTTCTTGAGGGACTTGGCGGAATACCGGGAAAGATCACTTCTTCCCCTGCAAAGCATTTATCCGTACTTTGCAACCAAATGGTCAATTTCCTGGGGATCATGCAAAATGAATGGGCTGGTGCCCAGGCCTTCTCTTCTTTTGATACATATCTGGCTCCTTTTGTAAAGGCTGATGATTTATCCTACCGGGAAGTGAAGAAATGTATTGAATCCTTTATCTACGGCGTGAATACGCCAAGCCGATGGGGAACTCAGGCTCCGTTTTCCAATATTACTCTGGACTGGACCGTTCCAGCTGATATGGCAGAGCTTAACGCAATCGTTGGCGGTGAAGAAGCGGACTTTAAGTATAAAGACTGCAAGGCTGAGATGGATATGATCAATAAGGCCTTTATTGAAACCATGATAGAGGGAGACGCCAATGGGAGAGGATTCCAGTATCCCATTCCTACTTACTCAATAACCAGGGATTTTGACTGGTCCAATACGGAAAATAACCGGCTGCTGTTTGAGATGACCTCCAAATACGGTACCCCTTACTTTTCAAATTATATTAACAGCGATATGGAACCAAGCGATGTAAGAAGTATGTGCTGCCGTTTGCGCCTGGATTTAAGAGAGCTTAGAAGAAAAACCGGCGGATTCTTCGGTTCCGGCGAAAGCACCGGTTCCGTGGGTGTTGTAACCAT
The DNA here is from genome assembly GCF_032078915.1 of Lacrimispora sp. Classification (GTDB taxonomy): domain Bacteria; phylum Bacillota; class Clostridia; order Lachnospirales; family Lachnospiraceae; genus Lacrimispora. The sequence goes on from NZ_DAMAUN010000015.1 coordinate 81,379, forward strand.
CAACATGCCAAGAATCGCTTACCTTTCCCATAATGAGGCTGATTTTTACAAGCGCCTGGATCATATGATGGATATTTCAGCCCGGTCATTAAAGACCAAGCGGGAAGTTATAACAAAACTTTTGAAACAGGGACTTTATCCTTATACGAAACGCTATCTGGGCAGTTTTGAAAACCATTTTTCCACCATCGGCCTGATCGGCATGAACGAAGTTGGCTTAAACGCCAAGTGGCTGGGCGAGGATATGACGAATGGAAAAACCAGGCAGTTTACAAAGGATGTGTTAAATCACATGCGGGAAAGGCTGTCGGATTACCAGGAGATCTACGGAGACTTATACAATCTGGAGGCAACCCCGGCAGAGTCCACCACATACCGTCTGGCAAAGCATGACAAGAAGCATTATCCGGATATCAAAACAGCCGGAAACCCGGGAGATACCCCTTATTATACCAACAGCTCCCACCTTCCTGTGGATTATACGGCTGATATCTTTGACGCGCTTGATATTCAGGATGAGCTGCAGACCCTCTATACTTCAGGAACCGTATTCCATGCATTTCTGGGAGAGAAGCTTCCTGACTGGGAAGCTGCGGCAAAGCTGGTGCACACCATCGCGGAGAATTACAAGCTGCCTTATTATACATTGTCGCCCACCTATTCCATTTGTTCGGAGCACGGATATCTTTCCGGCGAGCATAATGTATGCCCGGTCTGCGGAAAAAAGGCTGAGGTATACAGCCGGATCACCGGATACTACCGGCCGGTGCAGAACTGGAATGAGGGTAAAACCCAGGAATACAAGAACCGGACAACATACGATCCTGTCCGCTCTGTGCTGAAAAAAGGAGCTGCTTTGGAGAACCGGGATAAGGCATCGGTGAAAAAGGCGGAGATCCCGGCCGGGACCTATCTCTTTACGACTAAGACCTGCCCGAATTGCCGGATGGCAAAACAGTTTTTACAAAACATGGATTATGAAGTAGTGGATGCAGAGGAGAATGCAGAACTTGCCACAAGGTTTGGAATTATGCAGGCTCCTACTCTGGTGGTTATAAAGAACGATCAGATCCAGAAGATCACCAATGCTTCTGAAATCAGGAAGTTTGCGGAAAGCACGATCTGCTGAAAGGGATCCCTTCGTCAGTCCATCATTAAGATATAGAGGTCAGTAAAAAGATTCTATGCTGTAATGGCATGGAATCTTTTGTCATCTCATGCAAAAAGATGGGCTGCCGGAATAAGCCTGATCTGCCTGGCATACTGCACCTCCTGATATGGCTGGGGATTTGAAATGATTCCTCTTTCCGCGATATATTCGATGGGACTTTGGCAGGTAAGGAATATACGGCTGAACGCATTTGAGTTTTAAAAAGTCCGTGTTTTCCTTTGGCTTTGGAGAACACGGACTTTTATATGCCATTGCTTAGATTTCGTAATAATTGGCCTGGCCATCCAGCCTTTTTTGTTCTTCCACCAGATCTGCTAAGGTAATGCCGTCTACCACATCGGAGATCGCATGATCCAGCTTTTTCCATACCATGAGTGTGGCACAATTATGGGAACGGCTGCAGGGGTTGATTTCATCTTCCAGACATGATACGGGAACCAGACTACCCTCTGCAAGGCGCAGGATCATGCCCACGGTATACTCCGAAGGATCCTTTGTCAGGTAATAACCGCCCTGTGCACCTCTTCTGCTTTTCACGTACCCGGCCCTGCTTAAGATGGTGACAATCTGTTCCAGATATTTATCCGATATTTCCTGGCGTTCCGCCACCTGATTGATTTTTGTGCATTCGCCCGGATGAAGTGCAAATTCAAGCATCATACGAAGGGCGTAGCGTCCCTTGGTAGAAAATTTCATGGTAAAAAAATCCCCTTCCTAATTATTCTTATCTGTTTAGTAGGATATAAAAATATTGTACACGAAACCACCTGGAAAGTAAACCTCAAATTATCCGGCTTCCCAATTTATGAAAATGGATGTATACTAATACTCATTAGAGAATTGGGAAAAGAGGATGTCATATTTCTCCAGTTTTGGAACGGTGATGTGGTGTCATCCTATAACATGGATTACAACCATGCCGATGAAACGAATACCAAAGGGCAGCAATGAATAGATAGGAGATAAAAAAGATGAAACATGGATATATACGTGTTGCCGCAGCAACCCCTGACGTAAAGGTAGCAGACCCGGAGTTTAACAGGGAGCGGATTTGTGAGCAGATAAAAGAGGGAATTAAAAGGCAGACAAAACTCATGGTGTTTCCGGAGCTCTGCTTAACCGCCTATACCTGCGGCGATTTATTCGGGCAGGATGCCCTGTTAAGAAAGGCCCATAAGGAGCTTAAAGAGATTTTAAAGGCTACGGAAGGCCACGATCTTCTATGCTTTATAGGCATGCCCTGGGAATGGGGAGGAAAGTTATATAATACGGCTGTTGCCATACAAAACGGAAAGATCCTTGGGATCGTACCGAAGACCAATCTTCCCAATTATTCAGAGTTTTATGAACTGCGTTATTTCCAGCCGGGAAACGAAATACCGGTGATGGTAAAATGGGAAGATGAACTGATTCCCATGGGAGCCAATATTCTTTTTGCATGTGAGGACATTCCCCAGCTTGTCGTTGCAGCGGAGATATGCGAGGATGCATGGGTTCCAAATCCGCCATCCATCCGTCATGCCACCGCCGGAGCAACGGTGATCGTAAACTGCTCGGCCAGCGACGAGACAACGGGTAAGGATATTTACAGGAGAAGTCTTATCACGGGACATTCTGCCAGTCTGGTATGTGGCTTCATCTATGCCAACGCAGGAGAGGGCGAATCCACTCAGGATCTGGTGTTCGGCGGCCAGAACCTGATAGCAGAAAACGGCACTCTGCTTGCAGAATCCAAACGCTTTGGAAATGAGACCATATACGGGGATATGGACTTAGAGAGGCTGATTCACGAAAGACGGCGGATGACCACCTTTCCCCAGGCCGACCATACGAATTATACGGTGGTTTCTTTCAAAATGAAGAAAAAGGAACTGGACTTAAAGAGATTCATTGATCCAAGGCCCTTTGTCCCGGACAATGCGAAGGAGAGGAACCGAAGATGTGAGGAGATTCTCTCCATACAGGCTATGGGCTTAAAAAAGAGGCTTGCCCATACAGGCTGTAAGCATGCAGTGATCGGAATTTCCGGAGGCTTAGATTCCACTCTAGCCCTTCTGGTGACAGTCCGCGCTTTTGATATGCTGGAAATCCCCAGAAATCAGATCCATGCGGTGACCATGCCCTGTTTCGGAACAACGGACCGTACCTATCAGAATGCCTGTACCCTGACCAAAACCCTTGGAGCCAAGCTTATGGAGGTGAATATCAGGGAAGCCGTAAGCCTTCATTTCCGGGATATTGGACATAGGGAGGATGTTCACGATGTAACTTATGAAAACTCCCAGGCCAGGGAGAGGACCCAGGTGTTAATGGATATGGCAAACAAGCTGAATGGAATGGTCATTGGAACGGGTGATATGTCTGAGTTGGCCTTAGGCTGGGCGACCTATAACGGCGACCATATGTCCATGTACGGAGTCAATGCATCGGTGCCAAAGACCCTGGTGCGCCATCTGGTACACTACTATGCGGATACCTGCGGGGAAGATGCTTTAAGCGGTGTGCTTCTTGATGTTTTGGACACGCCTGTAAGCCCGGAACTTCTTCCGCCTCAGG
>NZ_DAMAUN010000016.1:0-73777 GCF_032078915.1 Lacrimispora sp.
TTCCCCTCATGAATGAGGGGCTAGGGGAGTTGAAGTGTCGAAGACACTTATTTATAAAAATTCTTTATATCTTCGCAGAAGCTGGCCCCGGCCTGGTTTAAGATCCAGTTTTTTCTGGTCACAAGGGCATTGAGCCTTGTGAGGCGGGGAGACACAGAATAATAGGCAACCAGCTCCCGTTCGCTGGCGCAGGATTCTCCGATAAAAGTGACGCCGATTCCCATGGCAACCATGCTTCGGGTCGCAGATATGCTGTTGGTTTCGCATACGGTGCGGGGAATCCAGTTGGCTTTTTCCAAAACGGCATCCGTAAGATAGCGCAGGGTGGAGCCTTTTTTGGAAAGAAGGATGTTCTCGTCACCGAAATTTTCTTCAAATTCTTTGATTTTTATGGGATGATCCGGATTCTTTTTTCGGTAAGGGTGGCAGGCCGGAATGGAGAATAGTACTTCTTCTTCCCGCAATATGGTAACCTGGTCCGGTGAAAAAGGTTCAGTCGTATTGAGTGCCATGATTCCGCAGTCAATGCTTTCTTCCAGGATAAGCTTTATGAGAGCGGGCAGACCTGTTTCAGAGATTTCAATGGTGACTTCCGGATAACGCATTTTAAAGGCGGGAATGATTTCTGTCAGCATTTTTAACCCGAATTGGGAGGTGACACCAACCGTGATATGGCCCCTGTTATCTAAGTTTTGTATATTCTGGTAAAGCATATTTTTGATGGATATTACCTCTTCGGCGGCTTGAATATAAAGCTGTCCGGCGGGAGTTAAGGATAGGCGGCCTTTGCTCCGGAAGAAAAGGGGCGTGCCAAGCTCGCTTTCCAGCTTGGAAAGGTACTGGCTTAAGGTAGATTGGGAAACAAACAGTTCTTCAGCGGCCTTTGTCATATTTTGTTTTTGGGCTATGGTTAAAATATAACTGAGATAACGGGTATCCATGGCGGATTCTCCTTTGTATGTCTGAAAGGTTCTGGGTTTCTGGTCAATCGGATATTCGCAATGACCAAGGGGTCAGACCCTCCGCTTCGCTATTTGATGAGTTTATTAGTTAAAATTATATCACATTTCCCATATAATAACAATTCTGTATCAAAAAGAGCAAGGGAAATGGCGGTTTTTGGCCATTTCCCTTGCTCTTACCTATTTTATATTATGATAGATTCTGCGATGGCATTTGCCAAAGCCCCGATCTCAGCCAGCTGATCCTCTTTTACAGAAGATTTGATGGTAATGGTCTGATCCAGTATGGTTATGTTTTTCATGGCTGAAAGGATCTCAGTCATTTTCTTGCCTGCCATGATACCCCAGGAACCGTTTTCCATAAGAGCAACGGTGCGGTTTTGCACGTTATGGGCTTTCATATCAAGAAGCAGATGCTCCATGCTGCTGAAAATCCCTCCGTTATAGGTGGCTGAAGCGAATACTAAATGGCTGCAGCGGAATGCTTCTGAAATGATCACAGACGGATGGGTATTGGATACATCATACATGACAATGTTGCGGATGCCGCGTTCTGACAGGCGGCATGCCAGGATGTTGGCGGCATTTTCCGTATTGCCGTAAATGGAGCCATAGGCGATCATCACAGCATTCTCTTCCGGAGTATAACTGCTCCACTTAATATACTTGTCCATATACCAGCAAATGTCGGAACGCCATACAGGCCCGTGAAGAGGACAAAGGAACTGAATTTCCAGATCCGCGATTTTCTTTAAAAGAGTCTGGGTAGACGGTCCGTATTTTCCTACAATATTGGAATAGTATCTTCTGGCTTCATCCAGCCATTCCCGTTCAAAATTTACTTCATCTGCAAATAAGTTTCCATTCATTGCGCCAAAGGTGCCAAAGGCGTCGGCTGAAAAAAGAACCTTGTCCGTGGTATCGTAGGTGACCATTACTTCCGGCCAGTGAACCATGGGAGCCATATAAAATGTAAAGGTATGCCTGCCGGAGCAGAATGTGTCTCCCTCCTTCACGACGACAGCTCTGGAATCAACTCCGAATTCGTAAAACTGGTTGATGATCGGGATTGTCTTGGCATTGCAGATCACCTTTACATCCGGATACCTTCTGACCATTTCACCCAAAGTAGCGCAGTGATCCGGCTCCATATGATTTACAATGATATAATCCAGATTCCGTCCTCCAAGGACTGCTTCCACATTTTCCAAAAACTGTCCAGTGATAGCCCGGTCAACAGTATCAAAAAGAATGGTTTTTTCATCTAGCAGGACATAGGAATTATAGGAAATTCCTTTCGGAATGGGGTAGGCGTTTTCGAACAGGGCGAGACGGCGGTCACTTCCTCCAACCCAGAACAAATCATCTTTAATAGTTTTTACACAATACATGTTGCAGCCTTCCTTTCTTTCGTTCGTACTAATCCATCCATAGAAGTATACTATATATTTCAGAAAATGTCATTGTGTTTTTTAAAGGCCAATTTGCGGGTTCAGCTTAAGACAGGCTCAATATATACTTCTACAACGCCTCCGCATACCATGCCTTCGTCCTCTGCGTTGCCCGGAGTCATGTCAACTTTCATTAATACCGGCTTTTTATCTCTGGCAACTTCTCTTGCTGCGATGCACACCTCAGACTCCACACAGCCGCCTCCGATGGTCCCGATGGTGGTCCCGTCAAGCATGACTACCATCTTTGAGCCTACATCCCTGGGAGCGGAGCCTTTCCTGGAAACAATGGTGACAAGGGATTTTGGCATATCAGACAACTCCTTAGAAGTGAGACCGTCAAGGATTTCCTTTGGATAGCCAAAGCTTTTTTTACTGCCGTTTTTCACCTGAATGATCTCCGCCATAATTGCCACGGCGATTTCCTCCGGGGTCTGTGCGTTGATCTTTAGTCCGATGGGCGTGTAAACCTGGTCAAGCAGCTCTCTGCTGATTCCCTCGTCTGCTAAAAAATCCTTTACAAGCTTTACCCTGACCTTGCTTCCGATCATACCGATGTAGGCATTTTTTTTGCCGATGATTTTAGATAAACAGTCCTGGTCATACCGGTGACCTCTGGTGACGATGATAAAGTAATGGCCGGTGCTTCCCTTGATCTCTTCTAAGGCTTCCCCAAAAGGCCTGCAGATAACGGTGTCAGCCCCTTCTTTTCTTGCTGTATTGGCAAATGATAACCGGTCATCAATCACTGTAACATGAAATCCCAGCATCCTTCCGATTCTGATGATCGGGATGGAAATATGGCCGGCCCCGCATACCACCATGTACTTTTCTCCTGTCACAAATTCGCAGAACAGAGTGCTGTCCTGAGATTTTATGGTCTGGGTTTTGTCAATGCTCTTTAAATCCTCTGAAAAAACATCAAAAGCTTTTTCAGCCCCCTGCCTGCAGATGATTTTTCCATTCGACCACAGGGCCTTGGCTCCAAGCCCCTGTCCTTCGACGATTGTCAGGCTGATTAAGTTTGTGTTTTCATCGGCATTTTTTAATTCTTCATAAAAACCTGCTGTCATATGAGTCCTCCTTTTGCTGCCTCGCGCTTTTGTAATAAAAAAGGGCGGTAAACATTCCGCCCTTTTTTGGGTATTCTGGTAACTATTTTTTTGCCGGCTTTGGTTTACGGTAGAACGTATTGTCCAAAGGAAGTTTGTAACGGAATACGCCATCCTTTTTGAAATAAGCATTCTGCAAAGCGGGTGCTCCCATAACACATACGATCTCGCCCACACCTTTTGCTCCGAATGCTACATCCGATGGATTTTTTTCAATGAACCGTACGTCGACAGGAGGCATCTGCGGTGCTTTAAAGAGGCCTAAAGTACCTAATTTAGCCTGAGGAATGCTGTCCTTTAATGGGAAGTCCTCGGTCAGTCCATAACCAAGACCCATTGCAACACCGCCTTCCACCTGTCCTTCTGCTGCAAGGGGATTGATGGCCTTGCCTATGTCATGAGCTGCAATTACATTGACAACTTTTCCTTCGTTATCAAGAACAAATAGCTGTGTTGCATATCCATAAGCAATATGGCTTACCGGATTTGGTTTGTCGCTGCCGATCGGATCTGTTTTATAATCAAATTCGCCATAGTATTCTTTGCCTTCCAAATCGCTTAAGGAATGTCCTGCATCCAGATCCTCTTTCAGTTTCATTGCGGCAATATGAATTGCTTCTCCTGTAAATACGGTCTGGCGGGAAGCGGTGGTGGTTCCGGAGTCTGGTGTGTATTTTGTATCCGGATGTCCAACGATTACCTGTTCCGGCGCAAGACCTGTAGTCTGACAGACCATCTGTAAGGTTATGGTCTGAAGCCCCTGGCCGATAGCAGCAGCAGAAGAGCCTGTAACAACCTTTCCGTCACGTATTCTTAAGATACAGCGGCCTACGTCTGCAAGACCAACACCGATTCCGGCGTTCTTCATAGCAGATGCAATTCCTACGAAATAATTGGGGTCTGCCTCATATTTTTCAAAATCTTCTTTTACTGCTTCCAGGGTTTCCACCATACCGGTGCCCTCATCAGCGATCTGCCCGTTAGGAAGGGACTGGCCAGGTCTGATGGCATTGCGGTAACGGATCTCCCAGCCGGAAATTCCCATCTGCGCTGCTAACTGGTTGATCAAAGCTTCCGTTGACATACAGGACTGGGTTACGCCGAATCCGCGGAATGCACCGGCAGGCGGATTGTTGGTATAGTAAGCATCTCCTTCAATGTCCACGTTCTGGTAATTATATGGTCCACCCGCATGGGTACAGGCTCTTTGAAGTACCGGACCGCCTAAAGAAGCATAAGCTCCCGTATCAGAGAGAAGCCTTGCCTTCATACCCTGGATAATACCGTTTTCATCACAGCCGATCTTGCAGTAGATTTCCATGGCGTGACGCTTTGGATGATAATTAATGCTTTCCTGACGGGAGAAGGATACTTTTACAGGTCTCTTTGATAAATATGCACAAAGAGCAGCCTGATGCTGAACGCTCATATCTTCCTTTCCGCCGAAGCCGCCGCCGACAAAAGCACTCTGAATCCTTACTTTCTCCATAGGAATGCCAAGATATGCACTTAATTCGTGATGTTCATCATAAATACCCTGTGCTCCGGTAATTACCTTAACTCCGTCACCTTCAGGAATACCAACAGCAGTTTCCGGTTCCATAAAAGCGTGCTCTGTCGGCGGAACAAAGAAGGTGCCTTCTGCAATATACTTGGAATTTGCAAGAGCTGTCTCTGCGTCACCCCGTTTTACTTCCTCGTGGTCAAGAAGGTTATTTACCGGAGTTCTGAATTTGCCAAATTGCATAAAGCCTTCGCCATGAACCTGATGAGCACCTGGTACCATAGCTTCCCTTGGGGAGCGGATGGGCTCTAATTCTTCACAATCTATTTCTACGGCTTTTACTGCCGCCAACGCTTGTTCCATGGTTTCAGCCACTACGATAGCAAGGGTGTCTCCGATGCATTTTGTTTCTTCGCCTACATCGATCATACCGGGCCAGTCATGTGCCAGATGTCCGATATACCTGTCTCCAGGTATGTCCTTTGCCGTATAGACAGCGACTACTCCGGGCATTGCAAGAGCCTTGCCGGTATCGATTCCATTTATTTTAGCCCGTGGATATTTGGTGAACACGTTCTTTCCATATAGCATGCCTTCCAGATAATAGTCATCCGCATATTTGGCGGTACCCAGTGTTTTTGCTTCCGCATCCACACGGCAGGTTCTTTCTCCTATGGCAGCAGTCTGCTTAAGCTCAGGAACCTCTAAATTTTCATTGAACATTTTTGCTGCCAGCAAAATGCCGTCTTCTATTTTGGTATAGCCTGTACAACGGCAGATATTTGTACGGATCGCCTGTTTTACATCATCTCTGGTTGGATTGGGATTCTGGTCGATTAAGCATTTGCCGCTGATCACCATGCCAGGAATGCAAAAACCGCACTGTACGGCGCCTGCTGCCGCAAAGGCGTAGACAAAGACATCCCGTTCTCTCTGTGTGAATCCTTCTATGGTTTGTACCTTTTTGCCCTCCAGCTTGGACAATTTCATTATGCAGGCACGGACCGTCTTCCCATCCACAATGACTGTACATGTACCGCAGGCACCTTCCTTACAACCGTTTTTAACGGAGGTGATTCCAAGTCTGTTTCTGAGAAAATCCATTAATGCCAGATCTTCTTCTGACTGGTAATCCTTGCCGTTGACATTTACTACATACATGACAATTCCTCTCTCTCTTCATTCTTAGTTGATATTATATAATTCCGCACATTGTTTTTAACAATACTCTCTTGCATAATTTTGTTAAAGATGGCGTTTGTGTTTCTTCTTTCTCATACATTTTAACATATAAACGATACAAAAACAATTGATATTCCACGAAAATATAAAAAATTTTTAGTTTCATACAAAAAAAGTTAGAACATGCGTTTTTTCGCTTAAACAGGAGGTTTCCACGCTTTTATTTATAGATAAAATCTATAAATAGAGGTGGAAAATAAAGGCGTTTTTATGAGTTATCTAACAAATTTTTATATACTGAAATAATATTTTAAACTTCAAAAATATTGCAAATTTTACTCCTTATGTTATAATAAAAAAAGACTAAGAATTGATGTCCTCTGGGCTTTTGCCTGGAGGATGTTTTTTTACAAAAAGGTGTGAAAGAAGTACTGAAAAAGGAGGCGGAAGATGGGCGGAGAAAAAGAAAACATACTGGTGAGTGCCTGCCTGCTGGGAGTCAACTGCCGCTATGACGGCGGAAACGGCAGACAGGAGAATCTGATTGGGCTTATAGAGAAATACAATTTCATACCGGTCTGTCCGGAGCAGCTTGGAGGCTTAGAAACGCCAAGAGAGCCTGCGGAGCAGATTGTTAAAGCGGTAACAGACGGCCGCGATCAGCTCCGCGTGGTGGACCGGTCAGGAAAAGACGTGACAGACAGTTTTTTTAAGGGAGCAGAAGAAACCTTAAAGCTGGCCAGGCTATATGGCTGTAAGCGGGCGATTTTAAAGGAACGGAGTCCTTCCTGCGGCCATGGGTGGATTTATGACGGGACGTTTTCAGGGACAAAGATTTCAGGAGATGGTGTGACCGCAAGGCTTTTGGAAGAAAACGGAATCCATGTATCAGGAGAAAGCAGCATAGAGTCTTTTTAAAGGAAACAATAAACTTAGAATTTTATAGATAAGGAGACGCAGGCGATATGAATACAGCAATCACAAGACAACAGGCACTGGAGTTACTTAAGAAATATAATAAGGAACCATTTCATATCCTTCACGGTCTGACCGTGGAAGGGGTCATGCGCTGGTACGCAGGAGCAATGGGATTTGGATCAGAGGAAGAATTCTGGGGAATCGCAGGACTTCTTCATGATGTGGATTTTGAACAGTTTCCGGAGGAACACTGTAAAAAGGCCCCGGAGCTTCTTTCAGAAATCGGGGTGGAAGAAGAACTCGTTCATGCCATATGCAGCCATGGCTACGGCATCTGTTCTGAGGTAGAGCCGGAGCATATGATGGAAAAGATCATGTTTGCGGCAGATGAGCTGACCGGACTCATCGGAGCGGCTGCAAGGATGCGCCCTTCAAAAAGCGTTATGGACTTAGAAGTCTCAAGCCTTAAGAAAAAATTTAAGGACAAGAAGTTTGCGGCAGGCTGTTCCAGGGAAGTGATCGCGTCAGGCGCAGAAAATCTGGGCTGGACTCTTGATGAGCTGTTTGAAAAAACCATCCTTGCCATGCGTTCCTGCGAAGAGAAGATAAACCGGGAGATGGAAGGGTAAGTTTATGCATAAATATGGAAAATTATGCATGGTTATCGAAAAATACTTGACAGCTGATACCAATTAGGATATTATTTCCGTTAAATATGTAATGATAACCTGTATCAGAGGAGATAGGCCTATGAAAAAAGTTGTGAAATTCGGAGGAAGCTCTTTGGCCAGCGCAAAGCAGTTTAAGAAAGTTGGCGAGATCATCCGCGGGGACAAGAGCAGACGGTTTGTGGTGCCATCCGCACCAGGCAAGCGAAATGACAAGGATGAAAAGGTGACTGATCTGTTATACCAGTGTTATGATGGGGCAGCAGATGGAAAAAGCTATAAAAAGATTCTGGATAAAATCAAGGAGCGTTACATGGAGATCATTGACGGACTTGACATTAATCTGAATCTGGATCATGAGTTTGTGACCATTGAAGAAAATTTCCTTAAAAAGGCAGGGCGTGATTATGCGGCTTCCAGGGGAGAGTACTTAAATGGAATGGTGATGGCAGAATACTTAGGCTACGAATTCATTGACGCAGCTGAAGTGATTTTCTTTGATGCAGACGGTAATTTTAATGCAGAGCTTACCAATAAAGAGCTTTCAGAGCGCCTGGAACATGTGGAGAGGGCTGTGATCCCGGGCTTTTACGGAGCGAAGGAGGATGGGACCATAAAGACCTTTTCCAGAGGCGGTTCTGATATAACAGGCTCCATTGTTGCAAAGGCCATTCATGCGGATATGTATGAAAACTGGACGGATGTTTCCGGTTTCCTGGTGGCAGATCCCAGGATCATCAAGAATCCTGAGGTCATCGAGACCATTACATACCGGGAGTTAAGAGAGCTTGCCTATATGGGAGCCAGTGTCCTCCATGAGGATGCTATTTTCCCGGTGAGAAAAGAAGGAATCCCCATCAATATCCGGAACACCAATAAGCCTGAGGACAAAGGAACTTTAATCGTGGAAAGCACCTGCAGAAAGCCTCATTATACCATTACGGGAATTGCAGGAAAGAAGGGCTTTTGCTCCATCAACATTGAAAAGGCCATGATGAATACGGAAGTCGGTTTTGGGAGAAAGGTGCTTGAGGTATTTGAAAAGTACGGGATTTCCTTTGAACATATGCCGTCGGGAATCGATACCATGACCATTTTTGTCCATCAGTCAGAGTTTGAAGATCATGAGCAGTCCGTCATTGCAGGGATCCACAGGGCCGTAGAACCAGATTTCTTAGAGATGGAATCAGACTTGGCGTTAGTCGCAGTGGTGGGCCGTGGCATGAAGGCGACCAGAGGGACTGCCGGAAGGATTTTTTCGGCCCTTGCCCATTCCAGGGTAAACGTAAAAATGATTGACCAGGGATCCAGTGAACTCAACATCATCATTGGCGTAAAGAACGCGGATTTTGAGGAAGCGATCAAGGCAATTTATGATATATTTATCACGACAGAGGTCTAAGACAGAAAGACAGGCGGAAGGGAAGTACCTGACAGCCTGTCTTTTTTCCTGCGCACCTTACGAGTATCGCTTAAAGAAGGGATGCTGTATAAGGTCCCCGATTGATGGACCTTGGAATGAATGATATTGACAGCAGGGGATATCATAAAAAGGGAAGGGATTAAGGTGAGCGGACGATATGAAATTTGATGTTTATAAACTGGCGGATAAATACAAGCTGACAGATACGGAAACCCAGATATTAAATTATATTCTGGAAAATAATCAACAGGTACTTCATATGGCTGTACGTGAAGTTGCAACCCAAAATTTTGTATCGGCTGCAACGATCATCAAATTATCAAAAAAATTGGGATATACCGGATATACCGATATGATATACCGTCTTAATTTTATGATTACAAGCCATAGGAAAAATAAAGAAAGGCTATCGGATATTACCAGCTTTATCAACGATATACCAGATGAATTACTAAATGATTTTATGGGCCAGTTAAAAAAACACAGAAATGATATTATTTTGGTATCTGCTACCGGATTTTCCACACCGTTGGCGGAATATATGGAGCGTAAGCTTTTGGTAACCGGTTTCCGGGTGATTAAGACCAATGCCTATGCAGTCTATGATAAAAACCGTCTTGGTGCATCACTTGTTATCGTGGTTTCCAAGAGCGGGGAAACAGATACCATTGCAAAGCTTGTAGATTATGCAAATGAGAATCAGGTGGATATCGTATCTTTTACAGGAGAACAGAGCAATTATATTGGCCGTTCGTCCACCGTCAATATTCCGATTCTGGATGATAAGACGCTGGATGACAGGAATCTGCAGTCCAATTATTTTTATGCAAGGGTGATTGTGGTATTTGAATATTTAATGAGCCAGGTATTAGAAGAACTAAATGAGTGCCAGTGAAAGACGCCCATGGCTGACAAACAAAGGAAGAGAGCCGTTTCCGGCTCTCTTCCTTTCAATTACTTAATCAGATACATTCTTGCTTCATACGGCCTGAGCACATCTGTAAGGCCTTCATCCGTATAAGAGCTGATTAACTGCTTTTTCTCACGGTCAAGCTCTTTCGGCAGCTGCAAATGAACTGTTTTACCGTAAAAATTACAAATTACAAGCAAAGTAGTTTCTTCCAGCGTGCGGGTATAGGCAAATAGATCGGGATCCTCCGGCATCAGGAGCCGGTATTTCCCATCTACGAATACGTCGTAGGTTTTTCTTAACCCAATCAGCTTCTGGTAAAGGTAAAAAATAGAGTTTTCATCTGCCATTGCGGCCTCTGCATTAATTTCCAAATAGTTTGGATTCACCTTGATCCAGGGAGTTCCATCTGTAAATCCAGCTTCTCTGCCATGATTCCACTGCATCGGTGTTCTCGCATTATCCCGGCCTTTTGTATAGATAGACTCCATGACGTCCGTTTCATTATATCCGGCCCCGGTCCTTTCCCTGTAGATATTTAAAGTTTCAATATCCCGGTAGTCTTCCATATCATACCGAACATTGGTCATTCCAAGTTCTTCGCCCTGGTAGATGTAGGGGGTGCCCTGCATTCCATGAAGGAGGATTGCCAGCATTTTGGCAGATTCTATTCGATATTCCTTATCATTTCCCCAGCGGGATACGATTCTCGGCAGATCATGGTTGTTCCAGAACAGGCTGTTCCAGCCTTTGCAGTAAAGGGATTCCTGCCAGGTGGATAAGGCACGCTTTAATTCCAGGAAGGGAAGAGGGGCTAAGTCCCATTTTTCTCCGCCCTTTTTCTGGTCAAGGCAGATATGCTCAAACTGGAATACCATGGAAAGCTCACTGCCATCCGGATTGCTGTAACGAACGGCATTTTCCGGATTTGCACTCCATGCTTCCCCTACGGTGACCAGATCACCTTTCTGAAAGGTCTCCCTGCTTAATTCCTGTATAAATTCATGGAGCTTTGGACCATCAGCTGTGATCATCCGGTCAGGCTCCTTGGCAACTAAATCGATGACATCCAGCCGGAACCCGCCGACTCCCTTCTCCATCCACCAAAGGATCATATCCTGGATCTCCCGGCGTACCTTTGGGTTATCCCAGTTTAAATCCGGCTGTTTCACTGAAAACTGATGGAAATAGTATTGCCCAAGTTCCGGAACCCACTCCCAGGCGGAACCGCCAAAAGCGGCTCTTAGCCCGTTTGGAGCAGTTCCTTCCACGCCATCTCTCCATACATAATAATCATGATAGGGGTTATCTTTACTTTTTCTCGCCTCCGTAAACCATGGATGCTCATCGGAAGAATGGTTTAAAACAAGGTCCATGATAATTCGGATCCCACGGCTGCCTGCTTTTTTAATCAGTTCTTCCATATCTTCTAAATTCCCGAACATTGGATCAATATCCTGATAATTGGATATATCATAACCATTGTCATCCTGTGGGGAACAATAGACCGGGGAGAGCCAGAGAGCATCTGCCCCAAGTTCTTTCAAATAATCAAGTCTGGAGATAATCCCCTGAAGATCTCCGATTCCATCCCCGTTGCTGTCCTGAAAGCTTCTGGGGTAAATCTGATATATAACCGCTTGTTTCCACCATTTTCTGTCCATTTTCTTCTTCCTTCCCTTAAGCTTTTACAGAACCGCTAGTCACTCCTGCGATGATCCATTTCTGACAAAAAACATATACTGCTAAAACTGGCAGCAGCACCATCAAATACGAGGCAAAGGCAAGATTATACTGGGTGGAGAACTGGCCTTTAAACACATACTGGGCCAGCTGCAGGGTTTGCTGGCTTGCATCGCTTAACAAAACCAGGGGCATCAGGAAGTCATTCCAGGTCCACATAAAGGACAGGATTGCCACCGTAGCGCTCATGGGCTTAAGAAGCGGAAATATAATGCGCCAAAAGGTCTGGAACGTATCCGCCCCATCGATCCTCGCCGCCTCCTCTAATGCCACAGGCAGGGATTTGATGTAACCTGAATAAAGAAACGTATTCATAGGTAGTCCGAATATAATATAAATTAATGTGATGCCATAGATGTTATCCAAATGAAAGGCTGAGGCCTGTTTTACCAGGGGAAGCATAATCACATTAAAAGGGATAAACATGGCGCTGATAAAATAATAATACATGAGATTGAAAAATCTGCTTTTATCCTTATTCCGTATAATGGCATAAGCCGCCATGGAATTGGTCAGGATGGTAAACACCAGATTGATGCTTGTGATAAAAAATGTATTTAAGAACTTCCTGGGATAGCCGGTAAGCTCCCATGCCTTAGAAAAATTCTCTAAGTGCAGGGAAGTGGGAAGAGCCAGTACATGTTCCATATCCGACGGTGATTTCAAGGCTATTACAACAGTAATATATAGGGGGCCCAGGATCACGAAAACAGCGATTACTGACAGAAGGATTGTCAGGAGCCAATTGGTCTTTTCTTTCTCTTTCATCAGTTTATTTTCGCCTCCCTTTTTTCTAAAAGCTTCAGCTGGAATACGGAAATTGACGCCACAACCAAGAATAAAATAACGGCATTGGCTGACTGATAAGCAAACTGTCCGCCGTCAAATCCCCGCTTATAAATCAACATGGAGATCGTAGTGGTCGCAGTTCCGGGTCCTCCCCCTGTCATTGCCATAATCTGGTCAAATGCCATAAGAAAACTCTTAACACTCAATACCATATTAATGGTAAAAAAAGGAGCAATCAGCGGGAAGGTGATCTTGATAAACCGCTGGAGGCCAACGGCACCGTCAACGGATGCCGCGTCATAGATATCCTTGTCTACCGTCTGAAGGCCGGAGAGATATATCATGGTGTTAAAGGCCATGGATTGCCAGATAGTAACGAACAAAACCCCCAGCCATGCTTTGCTGGTACCAAGGATATTTACGCTCAGTCCGGGGATACCTGCCAATTTTCCAAAACCCGGAATGATATTGCCAAAGATAAAGTTAAATACAAAACCGATGATCAGAGTTCCCAGCATATATGGCAGGAAATAAAGCGCCTTTAAAAAATTCTTTCCCCGAATCTTTCCATTGAGCCCGCATGCCAGCGCCAGACTTAACACGTTGACCAGGACAGTGGCGGAAAGCGCAAACTGAAAGGTAAAGCCATAGGCCTGCTTTATGGAAGGATCCTTAAAAAACTGCAGGAAATTTTTAAACCCGATAAATTCCCAGTTCCCATAGCCCTTCCAGTTCGTAAAGCTGTAAAAGATGCCCTTTAGAAAGGGGACCGTATGGAGTAAAAAGAATAGTGCTGCCACGGGAACTACCATAAGATAGAACGCTGGACTGATATGGTTGCTTCTCTGTTTATTCAATGCCTTATCCTCCTTTTACCAGGCTTAACGGGTATTGAGGATATCATATTGTTCATCGCACTTTTTCAGTGTTGCAGCTATGTTCTCGCTTTCATCCATACCATTTGCCTTGTTTAAGAAAAACTCGGATAAAATAGCGGACAGATTATAACCGTTGGGATAATAATGGTCTACAAAATCCGTAACCTTTCCATCTGCAATATCCTTTGCCAGGCCGGCCACCGAAGCATCCTCCTGTACAACGCCTTCCACCGGAGAAAATGCAAACTGCTCGTTTATATAGAGCTGGCTGTTTTCCGGTTCCAGCATAAATGCCACAAAACGCTTGGCAGCATCCGGGTTTTTGCATTGGTTTGTCACCATAAGCATGACATCGATCCCGGATACAACCTTGTTTTTACTCTTATCATTGGTTGCCGGATAAGCAAACATATCAAGATTGATGGATTCATTGGTTTTTTTGATTTCAGGTACGGTCCACACGCCGTTAATTAACATTGCGGCTTCGCCATTTGCAAAGCTGCGGTTGCCGTCATCATAGGAAGTTCCCATAAAGTCTGTCTGGGCATAATTCACCAGCTTGCTGTACTTTTCCAAAACTTCTTCATGGGTGCCAAGGAAAGCAGCTGTTCCTTCTTTCTTCGCCTCTAAAAAGCCTTCGGGCTGTGTTGCAGGTGCCAGAGAGTTCCAGGAGGGTAAGATGGTCCAGCTATCCTTAAAGCTTAATTCAAAGGGCTGGATGCCTGCTGCGGTCAGCTTTTCGCATACCTCAATGAGCTCATCCCAGGTCTCAGGAACCGTTACACCTGCTTGCTGAAACAGATCTGCATTATAGATGATTCCGGAAGCGTTAGTAGCAAACGGGATACCGTATGCCTTTTCCGCCTTGTCCCCATTGATATCATAGACCATCTGCATATAAGAATCGTTTATGGTCTTTAATACTTCCTGGTCACTTAAATCCAATAAGATCCCAGCTTCCGTAAGTTCCGTATAGATGTTATCGCCGCCATAGGCGATGATGTCCGGCAGATCATCCTTGGTCATCCTGGTTTTTAATACAGTTCCCGCATCTGCCGGGGAATTTAGAGTGACCTGGACATCGGTATTCTGTGTGTTGAATTTATCCACGAGCTTTTGCATGGTAGATACATTTTCCATTTTTGAAGAGAAAAACTCCAGGTGTGCGACTCCGGAATCGGAACTCTTGCCTGAGGTCTTGCCTGATTCACTGCATCCTGCAGCCAGCATCGCTGCCAGGGAGCAGGTCAAACCAACTGCCAACATTTTTTTCATTTTCATATACATCATCCTCGCCCTTTCTGTTTCCTGTTATTTGGTAGTTCCATTATACAAAACAAATCGCAGCCGCCTATATAAGGTATCTGAGATGTTTCGTAAAACATTTTTTACCTTTTTTCTTCCTGGGCGCGATATTGCTCGGGGGTCATCTGATAAAGGCGTTTGAAGGTGTGGATAAAATACGAGGTATCATTATAGCCTACATAATCGGCGATTTCGTTTATCTTAAAAACCGTATTTTTTAAAAGCTCCTTTGCCCGTTCCATACGGTAGGTGATTAAGTATTTGGAAAAGTTCATCCCTGTTTCTGATTTAAACAAACGGCTTAAATAACTGGAATTCAGAAAATACTTATGGGCTGCCAGTTCATTTAAGGAAATCTCGTACCGGAAGTTTAAGGATACGTAATTCTTGATCTCCTCGATGATGCTTCCTTTTTCCTCCTGGGAGCCGCAGGTGTTTTCCAGGATTTTAAACATATACCGCTCAAGCTCTTCCATGGTCCGGAACTGATAAAGATCTGATTTGAAGGAAAACAGAAGATACCGGTTTACCTCTTCTGATTCAGAAGAAGCCTCCCTGCTGCAATAGGCTCTGCTGATTACGGAAAAAATCTGCATGATTCCGCTGTATAAGGAATATACATTCCAGCGTCCCGACCTGCATGTTTCAAAAAACTGGCGGAGAGCAGTCTCTGCCTGCTGGTAGCTTCCCTTCATCACACTTTCGTAGATCGACAGCTCCTCCTGCTGTGTTAAGATCTGTTCCATGGAAAGCTCCGGTTCATATTCAAACACTCTGGTCTTTTCATCAAGCAGTCTTCCGTTGATGGCATAAACACAGTCCCGGTAAGCGTCCCCCAGCAGTTCTTCCCCTTTGTAAATCCTGCTTATGCCGCAGGTGATTTCTATTTCCCTCTGAGGCAGTCCCTGCTTCAGCCGGCGGATAAGCGTTTGGTCCCACAGCACCTCCTGCCCGTCAAACTTCATGGCAATCACCTCGTCCGGCTGCTGGAAATAAAAGACCTGGATATTGTCGTGGTCTGATGCGGATTCTAAGAATTCTGCCAGCTTCTTTGCCTCCTCCCGGCTCATACGCTGTTTCCCCTGCAATAAGACCATCTGGTAGGAGCGTTTCTTTAGCTGTCCGCCGCAAAGATCACAGAAGGTATCCATTAGGGCCCGGTTAGAAAGAATGCCGGAGATATTCACATATTGGAGGGATTCCTGCAAAAGCCTCCGGTCCACCTGCTTCTCTAGCAGCCTTTTCTTTTCTTCTCTGGCTTTTGTAATATCCCATATGGCCTTTTCCAGTTCCTCGGGTTTAACCGGCTTGGTAAGGTAATACCGGACCCCATACTTCATCGCTTCCCTGGCGTAGTTAAAATCCGAATAGCCGCTTACGATAATCACATCCGTTGCCGGGCAGTGTTCTTCCACATAGCTTGCAAGGGACAGCCCGTCCATTTCCGGCATTCGGATATCGGTGATCACAAGATCTGCGTCCTTGCCGGCAAGATAATCTGCTGCCTGCTTCCCGGTTTCGGCTTCCAAACATACGGTGATATCCATATCCATATTAGTTAATAGCTTAACGAGCATTTTCTTTGCGTAATATTCATCCTCCGCAATGATGACCTTCATTCTATCCCTCCCTGTTCCTCTTGATCCGCATGTGAATGCAGGTAAAGCTTCCGTACCGGCTTTCCACCACAATTCCGCAATCTTCTCCGTAAAAGTTTTTAAGCCTTGCATTTACATTGGCTAACCCAATGCCTGTTCCATCCTCCCCCAGCAGGGTGTTGGTTTTTGTATTCCATAATGCATGGTTTAATTCATCCACCTTCTCTTTTGGCATACCGCACCCGTCATCGTACACAGAGATCAAAAGATAGTCTTCCGAATCCGGCGATACGGAGATCTTTAAATAGTCCTGGTCCCGTTTTTCCTTAAACGCATGTTGAATGGAGTTTTCCACAATGGGCTGCAGGATGAATTTAATAACCCCATTATTTTCGTATTCCCCGGGGATATCATACTTCACTGCAAAGCGCCCGGGGAACCGGATGGACTGGATGCGGATATAGTTCTTTAGCTGGATCACTTCATCCTTTACGGTTACAAAATCAGTCCCTTTTATGTTATAGCGGAACATATCCGACAGACTTTCTGTAATGGCTGGGATATCTTCAATTTCTTCCAGCCTTGCAATGGCTGTAACCGTGTTCAGCGCATTATACAAAAAATGGGGATTGATCTGGAACTGAAGCATTTTAAGCTCTGTCTGCTTTTGATTGATCTGCATAATATACAGTTTGGTAATGCTGTCATTGATCCTCTTTCCCATTTCATTATAGATTTCAATTAAGTTGCCGATTTCATCCTCCCTGGGCTTTAATCCTGTTAAAAGCTTTACTTCTCCCTGCCTTGCCTGGTCCATGGTTTCTGCCAGTGCCTTAATCGGCCGGCTGACCTGCTTGGATAATATAAAGCTTAAGATCCCGGCAGCGGTCAGGATAAGCATTACCCATGCCATGACATTTAACATGCTTTCCATACTGGTGTTGATCAATAGGTGCTTTGGGATATACTGCACCAGATACCAGCCGGTGGGGTCATTTTTTAAAACAGCGGCTATGCAGAGGGTGCCATTTATAGAAAGCTCCCCTGCTCCCTTTCCGGAGGCCTCAATCTGCTCCAGATGAGGAAAGGCCTCCTGCTTTTCCTTTTCTGAAAGGTCGGTCTCCAGATTGATGTGGGCGTTTCTGGAATTGTAGATGACCTGGTTTTTGTATACAATAGCAAAGGACGATGCCAGACCGTCGGCAGCATCTGTGGAATTAAAATCTTTTGCAATGGATCCAAAATCCAAGTCTGCCAGCAGATATCCATAGGCCTTATACTCGCCGATATCCGAAAGCTGGTGGTATACCGTTACCAGGGAATAGGCGGTATTGCCTATTTTCTGGGGATAGGGGATCGTATAGTATTTCTGGCTCTTTGTTTTCCAATCAACGCTTTTGATGGTCTTCCATGCGTTTCCGATATAGTCCTCTGATATATTGTTTATGCTGCAATAGGTGTCTCCTGCAGATGTCAGGATGGTTGTTCTTTGTACATGGGGATTGATGACCGTGAGCATTTTAAGAACGGTCTGCATATAATAGTCTCTTTCATAACGGTCTTTTGGGGTCATATTGCTGGATTTTTCATGGAGTATGACATTGATCTTGGGATCGATGAGATGCAGAAGATTTAAGGAGCTGTTATTTCCCATGGCAATATCTAAGTTCATGTTTTTCTGCTGGTTCGACTGTTTCATGTATTCAATGTTGTAGGTAAGGGCAGAAGAGACCCCTTGAATATAGCAGATGGCAAAAATAACCACGGTAAACAGCAGTAAGAGCAAATAGGTAAGCAGTATTTTGTACTGAAAGGATAATCTGCGGAATCGTCTGATCATTGTATTCCTCCTGGTATTCTGGCTTGGGTTCTGTTACTAAGTGTACTATAAACATGTCCTCTTGACCAGTATGCTTTTGCTTGAATCCCTTTCCCTCCCTGTGTTATGATACACGTAACATACCGTATGCTTAACCGAATCAGGCAGCGAAGCGGATTGCGGATATCTGCCTGACGAAAAGGCATAAAAACGGCCGGGAAATGAGGATAATCATGAATCCAGAGATAAAATCCAAATTAAAAGAGGGACGTCCCCATGGCACCAGTTCTTTTCCCTGTGGGATCTACCGGACACAATCAGCGCAAAAGGGCATTTTAGTAAAGCACCACTGGCACGAGGAAATTGAAATGATCCACTTCCTTAAGGGGCATTTTCGCTTATTAGTCAACATGGAGTCCTATGAAATTACGGATGAATGTATTTTTTTTATCAATCCGGGAGAGCTTCACGGAATCATCAGTGAGTCCAAAGGCTTAAAAGAGGAGCATGCCATCGTATTCCAGCCGGGGCTTTTAAGCTTTGACGCCTATGACTCCGCTCAGATGTACTTAATCAATCCCCTAAAAAATAATGAGCTTTCCTTACCCAGATGCCTTCAGCCAGATCATCCGTCTTATGCATCTATCCTGGACTGCTTTACCAATGTGACCGATTCCTTTGGCGGAGAGGAAGGCTTAGAGCAGGAGGAAGACGTTTTTGAAGCTGTGATCTCCCAGCTCCAGATCAAAGCTTCCCTTCTTAAAATGCTTTCCATCTTGTACCAGTTCCGCCTGTATTCCGATTCCTTCCGCAACGCGGATACCCGGGTAGAACTGATCAAAGCCTCCATTACCTTTATCAGGAACCATTACAGGGAAAAGATTTATATCCGTGACCTTGCTTCTCATGCCAATATGAACGAGCAGTACTTCTGCCGCTTCTTTAAAAAGGCTCTTGGCAGGACTCCCACCGAATACATCAATGATTACCGGATCCGCAAGGCAATCACTTTACTGGAAACCACCGACCTCCCGGTCATGAACATATGCCTGGATTCCGGTTTTTTCAACCTTGGAAATTTTTTGAAAATATTCCGAAGGTATACCGGAACGACTCCCTTACAATATCGGAAAGAAAAGTCAAAATAGTGAATTTTTTAATCATAGAAGCGTAAGACAAATCTTATTCTGAGAGGTAGAATAAGGCTACTACTGAAAAGAGAGGTTGACATACGATGACTAAGAAATGGTGGCATGATAAAACAGCTTATCAGATTTATCCAAAGAGCTTTCTGGATACCAATGGGGACGGCATTGGAGACTTAAAAGGGATTATCAGTAAATTGGATTATTTGAAGGACTTAGGTGTGGATATCCTGTGGCTTTCCCCGATTTACGTTTCCCCTTTTGCAGATCAGGGATATGACATTGCCGATTATTACAACATAGACCCCAGGTTCGGGACCATGGAGGATATGGAGGAACTCATTGAAAAAGCGAAAGAACGGGAGATGTATATCGTCATGGATCTGGTCGTTAACCATTGCTCCGACGAGCATGAATGGTTTAAAAAGGCGTGTGCCGATCCGGATGGCGAATATGGAAACTACTTTTATATCCGTGAGAAAAAAGACGGTAAATCACCTACCAACTGGCGTTCTTATTTTGGGAATTCCGTATGGAGCGATATTCCCGGTACCAATAAGCAGTATCTCCACTCGTTCCATAAGAAACAGCCGGACTTAAACTGGGAAAATGAAGCAGTCCGGGAGGAAGTCTATAAAAATATCAATTGGTGGCTGGATAAAGGATTGGGCGGTTTCCGGATCGATGCAATCATTAATATAAAAAAGGCCCTTCCCTTACAGGATTATGAACCGGACCGGGCAGATGGTTTATGCAGCATCCAGGAAATGCTGTCCAATGCCAATGGAGTCGGTGAGTTTTTAAGCGAAATGCGGGACCGCTGCTTTACGCCTCATGATGCCTTTACCGTTGGAGAGGTCTTTGATGAAAAGCCGGAAGAATTAGAAGCCTTTATCGGTGAAAATGGTTACTTTTCCAGCAAATTTGATTTTAATGAAACCATATTCGGAGGAAGTGAAAAGGGCTGGTACGATGCCAAAGCGATTACTCCGGAAGATTATAAGCATTGCTGCTTTGCTGCCCAAAGGCACGTGGGCACTACCGGATTTTTATCCAACATCATTGAAAACCATGATGAGCCAAGAGGGGTCAGCCATTACCTTCCGGAAGGGGAATGCAGCCTGGAAGCCAAAAAGATGCTTGGCGGTTTAAACTTTATGCTCCGGGGAATCCCCTTTCTTTATCAGGGACAGGAAATCGGTATGGAAAATACGGTCTTTTCAAGCATTGACGAAGTGGATGATATTGCTACTCTTGACCAGTACCAGACCGCTCTGGAGGCAGGGTACTCACCGGAAGAGGCGCTTCGCATTGTAAGCCGTTACAGCAGGGATAACGCAAGAACTCCCATGCAGTGGGATGCATCGGCCAATTCAGGCTTTACAAACGGCACCCCCTGGCTGAAGGTGAACCCTAATTACAGGGATATCAATGTGGCTGACCAGATGAACCAGGATCATTCGGTTTTCATGTTCTATAAAAAGCTGATCCAGTTAAGGAAACATCCCAGGTGGAAGGAAACCATCATCTATGGGACCCTGGAACCTGTTCTTGAGGATGAAAAGAATATTATGGCTTACTACCGGAAAGGGCCGGA
Organism: Lacrimispora sp.; assembly: GCF_032078915.1. Taxonomy (GTDB): domain Bacteria; phylum Bacillota; class Clostridia; order Lachnospirales; family Lachnospiraceae; genus Lacrimispora. The sequence continues at coordinate 21,005 of NZ_DAMAUN010000016.1, forward strand.
AACACTCCTGATCATTGGAAATTTTCAAAAAGATGCACAGGATGTTCCTCTTCCCCGGATGCCAAAGACCGTTTTGATCAATAACGATCAGGAAGTATCTTATGACGAGACCAGGATTCATTTAAAGGGCTGGCAGTTCCTTGTAATGGAAGTTTAACAGGAATAAGTGATGTAAAATAGGATAGCGTTGACACTCATTTCGTAATAAGAATCGAGTATCAACGCTTTTTTATGTCTCTTTCCTGATCTGGCATTAAAATATACAAGGAACAGAAGTAAATATGTTCACTATATGGTCAACATGTTGTGAATAATACAGAATATATTTTGATTTGTGTTTAAGTATGATAAAATCCCACCACAAGGTAATTACCAGTGTAAACAACTATATATGGAGGAATGAGAGATGAGGGATAAAGTAGTAAAATCCATGCAAAGCTTTTCCAAAGCGATGATTGGACCAGTGTTATTTTTGCCTGTCGTAGGTATGATGATCGCTTTAACCGCGATCATGACCAATACCGCATTTGTTTCAGAAGGTGGACTGATGTGGACGGTAGGCAAATTTTTTAACAGTATGCTGAATTCCATTATGGGGAATTTAAGTATTTTATTTTGTGTGGGAATTGCAAATGGTATGGCAAAAAAGAAAAAAGCAGATGCATCATTCGTAGCGCTGATGTCATACATCATGTTCTTAGGCGCCAACAGCAAGTGGCTGGAGCTGTCAGGAAAGATGGTGGAAGGGGCAACTGCCGGTGCCTTATATGGTACGGGCCAAACGATTCAGTTAGGCTTTCATGTAACAGATATGGGCGTGTTCCTTGGTATGATCATCGGTGTTTTAGTGGCTCTTGTCCACAACAAACACTGTGATACCGAGTTTAAAGGTGGATTCGCTCCTTATGGCAACAGCAAGCTTGTTTACATGATCATGATTCCGGTGATTGCGGTATTAAGCATTGGCGTGACTTATGTGTGGCCGGGAGTTGCAAACGGAATATCCGCATTGACCGGTTTTATGAGTACTGCCGGTGCAGCAGGTGTATTTGTATACGGATTCTTAAACCGGTTTTTGATCCCCACCGGTCTGCATCACTTAATCTGGTCGCCGTTCCTTTATTCGGCGGTTGGAGGACAGGCGGTGATCGGCGGAGAAAGCGTGATTGGTGCAAAGCCGATCTTCCTGGCGCTGTTAAGTGATCCAACAGCCGGAATGATGCCGGATACCAGCCGTTTCCTGACCTATGGCCTGATGAAGACATTTGGTATCATCGGTGTGGCGCTGGCTTTCTATGTAACAGCCAGGAAAGCGAAAAAGGCGAACTTAAAGGCTCAGATGATTCCGGCTACTTTAACTGCTGTGATCGCCGGAATTACGGAACCCCTGGAATTTACCTTTATTTTTGCAGCTCCTTTATTATGGCTGGTATATTCTGTTTTGGATGGCTTTTTTCAGATGGTAGTTTATTTGATCGGCGTCCGTGTCTGTGCCACCAATGGCATCCTGGATTTCCTTGTATTAAATCTTCCGGCAGGAATCGGAAGAACCTTATGGCCTTTGTATGTACTGGTCGGCCTTGTGGAGATCGTTGTGATTTTCGTTGTCTTTAAGTTTATGATTGAAAAGCTGAACTTAAAAACTCCGGGACGCGAGGAGGATGATACGGATATGGCTTTGGATCTAAATGCCAATGCAGCAGCAGTAAAAAAAGAATTAAAGGCAAAACAGACCGGAAACGGAGAGACTGAGGAAGACCGGTTGAACCAGGGCAGGATCATCGTAGAAGCATTAGGCGGGAAAGAAAATATTTTAAGTCTGGAAAACTGCTTTTCCAGGTTAAGGGTAGAAATTGCTGACAATTCAAGGATTGACGAAGAGGCATTAAAGGGAACCGGAGCCGCCGGCATTATGAAAAAGGGAAATGATGTCCAGGTAGTTTACGGCCTTAGCGTCTCTAAAATGAGAACCTTGGTGGATGATGCATTAGAAAAGATGGAATCACAAAAATAGGAGGAATCACTATGAACAGAACGTTTAAATTAGTCATTGTAGGCGGCGGAAGTACTTATACGCCGGGGATTGTTAAGAGCCTTCTGGATCAGAAGGATCAATTTAAACTTTCCGAATTAAGGCTTTATGATAATTTCAAAGAACGCCAGGACAAGGTTGGAGTTTTGGTAAAAAAGGTTATTGAAATGTTTGATCCGGAAGTGAAATTGGTTCTTACAACGGATCCCAAAGAAGCGTTTACGGATGCAGATTTTATCTTTGCCCAGATGAGGGTAGGCTTGTATCATATGAGAGAGCTTGATGAGAAGATCCCTTTAAAATATGGCGTGGTTGGTCAGGAAACCTGCGGACCAGGCGGCCTTGCCTATGGCTTAAGAACCATTTATCCGATGGTGGAAATCATTGATTATTGTGAAAAATATGCAAGCAGGGACTACTGGATCGTAAACTATTCCAATCCGGCGGCCATTGTCGCAAAAGCAATGCATCAGCTCCGGCCAAATGCCAGAATCTTAAATATCTGTGATATGCCGGTAGCGATCATGAGAAACATGGCTAACATTTTGGATTGTGACAGAAAAGATATTGAGCCGGATTACTTTGGGTTAAATCATTTTGGCTGGTTTACAAAAATCCGTGTTGGAGAAGAGGACCGGACGGAAGAATTAAAGGCTTATGTAAGAGAGCATGGCTATATGCCTCCTGATGAAAGAAGTGAAGTACGGCATAATGATGCATCCTGGAAACACACCTTTGACAATGCAAAGAATTTAATGAGAATGTTCCCGGATTATCTGCCCAATACCTACATGCAGTACTATCTGTTAGGGGATGAGATTGTAAAACATTCAGATAAGAACTATACAAGAGCCAATGAAGTTATGGATGGAAGAGAAAAACGGATTTTCCAGGCAGCAGAACAGTTTGAAGCAACTGGAGAAATCGATATGACTCCGTTTTTTACCGGCGTTCATGGGGAATTTATCGTGGAAGTAGCCATGAGCCTGGCATTCAATTTAAAGAAACGTCATCTGGTTATGGTCATGAACAATGGGGCTGTTAAAAATTTACCAGACGATGCCATGGTAGAGATCCCCTGCTATATTACCAAGGAAGGACCGGAAGCCACCAGAGTAGGGGAAATCCCGACTTTCTTTAAAGGAATGATCGAGCAGCAGGAGGCCTGCGAAAAATTGGTCGTAGAGGCGGCAATAGAGGGAAGCTATGACAAAGCATTAGCAGCATTTACATTAAATAAGACCATACCATCAGCGATGGCCGCAAAGCAGATCCTGGATGAAATGATTGAGGCGAACAAGGACTACTGGCCGGAGTTAAGATAAAATAATTATCAGAACAGATCCGGCTCTGATATTGCATAACAGGGGAGTATTTTTGCACCGCGGTGTACTGAAATTCAGTATTGCCGCGGTGCTTTCGTTTGATCCTTTTTACCTGACGTTATATTCTTCGGATTTAGAAAAAAGTCTATGGTACGGAAATGAAATATGGTACAATAAATGTAAGAGCGGCGGGCAGAAAAAGCCGTAATACATATAAATCGGAGGAAGATTATGCAATTTCGTGATTTTGGAAAAACAGGAATTAAGGTATCGGCCCTGGGGTTTGGAGCCATGAGACTTCCGATTCTTCAGGAGGAACAGGTGAATGAAGAACGGGCGGTGTCCATGATCCGCCATGCCATTGATGAAGGAGTGAACTACATTGATACGGCATATCCTTACCATCAGGGAGAAAGCGAAAGGATCGTTGGAAACGCGTTAAGGGATGGCTACCGGGAGAAAACATATCTGGCTACCAAATGTCCGGTATGGAAGCTTGAGAAGCCAGAAGATTTTGATGAGATCTTAGATGAGCAGCTTAAAAAGCTTCAGACAGACCACATTGATTTTTATTTGCTTCATGCCTTAAGCAGGGACCGTTTTGAAGATAAGGTCAAAAAATTCGATCTTGTAACGCGCATGGAAAAAGCCAGGGAAGAAGGCAAAATAAAATATCTTGGATTTTCCTTCCATGATTCATATGATGTATTTCAGGATATCCTAGATTATTATGATGGATGGGATTTCTGCCAGATTCAGTATAACTACGTGGATTTAGAGCATCAGGCCGGAGTAAAGGGACTGAAGGCTGCGGCAGACAAAGGACTTGCGGTGGTTGTGATGGAGCCTCTTCTTGGAGGAAAGCTGGCTGATCCTGCGGATCATGTTAAAAAGGTATTCCCGGAGGGAAAGTCAACCGTGGAATATGCCCTTGATTTTTTATGGGACCAGCAGGAGGTGAGCCTTCTTCTAAGCGGAATGAGCGACGAAAAGCAGCTTGAGGAAAACCTGGTTTATGCAGACCGCAGCCATATCAAAATGGTAAAGCCGGACGAAAAACAGGTTTATAAAGAGGCAAAAGAAATCTTTGATTCCATGGCTTTGGTGGGCTGCACCGGATGCCGTTATTGCCTCCCCTGTCCCTTTGGCCTGGAGATCCCGGAGATTTTCTCTTATTATAACATGACGGCTGCCCATAAAGAGAGCGAGGCAAAGGCCGGATACGAGACCATGCCGGTAAATGCAAAAGGCTGTAAGGCATGTCATCACTGCGAAAAGGAATGTCCGCAGATGATTAAGATCAGTGAAGTTATGCCGGAAGTAGCTCACGTATTTGCAAAGCTTCAGGCTTAAGGTTTAAACAAAGGAGGGACGGTTTATGCTGGAGAAACTTGATTTATCAAAAAAAATAGACAAAGAAACCTATAAAGAAACTAAAACGAAGCAGAGCGAAAGGCTGGGACTTTTGCAGCGGGAGTGCAAGGAGGCAGGAATTCCTGTCATGATCGTGTTCGAGGGCATGGGCGCATCAGGTAAGGGCACCCAGATCAACCGCTTGATCCAGGCGCTGGATCCCAGGGGTTTTGATGTATATGCCAATGATAAATCAACGGAAGAGGAACGGATGCGCCCGTTTTTATGGCGCTTTTGGACCAAGCTTCCGGCCCAGGGCAGGATCGCCCTCTTTGACAGAAGCTGGTACCGGCAGGTGACCATAGAGCGGTTTGAAGGCAAGATCCCGGAAGCGGCTCTGCCAGAGGCTTTTCAGGATATTCAGTCCTTTGAGCGGCAGCTGACCGATGACGGCATGGTCATCATAAAGCTGTTCCTCTATATTTCTAAGGAGGAGCAAAAAAAGCGGTTTAACCGGCTGGAAGAATCGAAGGAAACCAGCTGGCGGGTGACAGAAGAGGACTGGAGAAGGAATAAGGAATACGGCCGTTTTCTGGAGATCTCTGAGGAAATGCTTCAAAGGACGGATATGGACTACGCCCCGTGGACCATCATTGAAGGCACTGACAGGGAATATGCCTCCGCAAAAATCATAACACAGGTGGCGGACTGCTTAGAGGATGCCCTAAGGCAGAGGAAGCTTAGGGGAGAGAGAAAAGAAAAAGAGGTGCCGGTCCGTTCGGAGAAATACCAGAGCGGAGTCTTATCCGGCGTGGACTTATCAAAGACCATGACAAAGGAAGAATATAAGAAGGAGATGAGACAGCTAAAGGAAAAGCTGGAATCCCTTCACAGCCAGATCTACCGGTTAAGGATCCCTGTAGTCCTGGGCTTTGAGGGCTGGGATGCGGCAGGAAAGGGCGGTGCGATCAAGCGCCTGACCAGCCATCTGGACCCCAGAGGCTATAAGGTATATCCCACCTCGGCTCCCAATGATATGGAACGGGTCCACCATTACCTGTGGCGTTTCTGGAATCATGTGCCCAAAGCAGGCCATATCGCCATCTTTGACCGGACCTGGTACGGCCGGGTCCTGGTGGAGCGGATCGAGGGCTTTTGCAGCGAGGCTGAGTGGAAGCAGGCTTATCAGGAAATCAACGAGATGGAGAACCACATGGCAAATGCCGGTGCCGTTGTCATTAAATTCTGGCTCCATATTGATAAGGAAGAACAGGAAAAACGCTTTAAGGAGCGTCAGGAAAATCCGTCCAAGCAGTGGAAGATCACGGAGGAAGACTGGAGAAACCGGGAAAAATGGGATCAGTATGAAGCCGCGGTCAATGAGATGCTGGTACGTACTTCCACCACCTATGCTCCATGGGTGGTCGTGGAGGCGAACTGTAAGTATTATGCCAGGATCAAGGTGTTAAAAACCGTTGTGGAGGCTTTGGAGTCAGAGATAAAAAAAAGTAAGAAAAATTCATGACCGCTTGTTTTTTCGCTCTTTTTCGTGTAAAGTAGAAAAATGGTGAATGAAAGCAGGAGAAAACACCCTGCGGGTAAAAGGGGAAATCCCTTTCAGGGATAGAAAGAGGAATAGGCATGAATACGGTTTTAATCGTGGGCGGTGGCGCTGCAGGTATGCTGGCTGGAATAGCAGCAGCCATGAAGGGCGGTACCGTCCACATTTTTGAGAAAAATGAAAAACTTGGAAAGAAGGTCTATATCACCGGCAAGGGACGCTGCAATGTGACCAATGCCTGTGATACAGAGGAGCTGTTCGGAAACGTAGTGACCAATGCCAAATTCCTTTACAGCAGCTTTTACGGCTTTACCAATTTTGATATGATGGACGTGCTGGAAGAGCTTGGCTGTCCCTTAAAGACAGAGCGGGGCAACCGGGTGTTTCCGGCTTCCGATAAGTCTTCAGATGTAATAAAGGCTCTTACAAAAAGGCTTTTAGATCTTGGAGTCTCCATCCATTACAGAACCCAGGTGGAGAATCTTTTGATAGAGGATGGCGCCCTTTTGGGGCTGGTGATAAAAGAGGCCGGGAAAAAGGCAAAGGTGTACGGAGATTCCGTGATCGCAGCCTGCGGCGGATTGTCCTATCAGGCCACCGGCTCCACAGGAGACGGTTATGAGCTGGCAAAAGAAGCCGGCCATAAGGTTACCCCTCTTTCTCCCGCCCTGGTTCCCTTTGTGGCAGAGGAGCCGGTGGTAAAGGAGCTGCAGGGCTTATCCCTGCGCAATGTGGAGGCATCCATATTAAACGGAAAAAAGGTGGTTTATAAGGAATTCGGTGAAATGCTGTTTACCCATTACGGGGTCAGCGGTCCGGTACTTTTAAGCGCCAGCAGCTATGCGGTAAAGGAACTGAAGAAGGGGCCTCTGACTCTTTCCATTGACTTAAAGCCGGCTCTTTCCGAAGAACAGCTTGACACCAGGATTCTGCGGGATTTTGAAGAGGCCGCAAACAAGCAGTTCAAGAATTCTCTGGATCATTTGTATCCTTCCAAGCTGGTGCCGGTCATGGTGGATCGAAGCAAAATCCCGCCGGAGAAGAAGGTCAATGAAATCACCAGGGAAGAACGCCAGCGTCTTGTCCGCGCAACCAAAGGCTTTCTTCTGACGCTTACAGGACTTCGGGGCTACAATGAAGCCATCATCACCCAGGGAGGTGTTTCTGTTAAGGAGGTTAACCCTTCCACCCTGGAATCCAAGCTTCTTCCCGGCCTTTATTTTGCCGGAGAAGTGCTGGATTTAGATGCAGTGACCGGAGGCTTTAATTTGCAAATCGCCTGGTCTACGGGATGGGCGGCCGGAAGTGCTGCCGGAGAGGAGAAATTCAAAGGATGAAAAAAGTTTATAATATAGCCATCGACGGACCGGCCGGTGCAGGAAAGAGCACCATTGCAAGGTCTGTTGCAGAAAAGCTTCATTTCGTTTATGTGGATACGGGAGCTATGTACCGCGCTATGGCGCTGCATTTTTTGAGAAATGGGATACCGGCAGGTGATGAGGAAGGGATTTCAAAGTCGGCCGGAGAGGTGAACGTAACCATTGCCTATGAGAACGGGATGCAGCAGGTGATCTTAAACGGTGAAAATGTTTCCGGACTGATCCGTACAGAGGAGGTCAGCGCCATGGCTTCTGCGGTTTCCATTTACATGCCGGTGCGCAATAAACTGGTGGAGCTTCAACAGAATCTGGCCTTAGAAGAAAATGTCATTATGGATGGCCGGGATATTGGAACCTGCGTGCTTCCCAGGGCGGACTTAAAGATTTATTTAACGGCCAGCAGCCTGGTCCGGGCTAGAAGGCGGTATGAGGAGCTTAAGGCAAAGGGAGAAGAATGCAGCCTTGATGACATTGAAAAGGATATCATTGAACGGGATTACCGGGATATGAACCGGGAGAATTCTCCCCTTAAGCAGGCAGAGGATGCAGTCCTTTTAGATTCTTCCTCCATGACCATTCCTCAGGTAGTGGACCGGATTCTTGCACTTTTTCAGGAAAGAAAAGCAGAAGGAGGAAGCCTATGGAAGTGATCGTTGCCAAATCCGCCGGGTTCTGCTTTGGAGTAAAGCGGGCGGTGGAACAGGTTTATGAACAGCTGAAAAGAGATGACAAGCCCATCTATACCTATGGCCCCATCATCCATAACGAGGAAGTGGTGCGTGATTTAGAGGAAAAGGGAGTAAAGGTCATTCATTCGGAAGAGGAGCTTGAGAAGGTCAGAGACGCAGTCGTTGTCATAAGGTCCCACGGAGTAGGGAAGCGGATTTATGAGATCATGGAGCAAAACGGGATCGAGATTGTAGACGCAACCTGTCCCTATGTGAAGAAGATCCACAGGATTGCCGAGGAGCAAAATCAGGCGGGCAGGCGGCTTCTTATCATCGGGAATGAATCCCATCCAGAGGTGGAAGGTATTAAAGGCTGGGGAAATGACAATACTTTAGTGGTGGAAACACCCGAGCAAGTGGAAAGATTAGCTCTATCGGAAGGGGAAAAGCTGTGTATTGTATCACAGACGACATTTAATTACAATAAATTTCAAGATTTAGTTGAAAAAATTTCTGAAACGCGGTATGATATACTTGTTTTAAATACGATTTGCAATGCAACACAGGAAAGACAGGTGGAAGCAAAGCGGATAGCTTCAGAAGTGGATGCCATGATTGTTATAGGCGGAAAAAGTAGTTCCAATACCCAGAAGCTGTACGAAATATGCCGAAGGGAATGTAAGAACACTTACTATATCCAGACACTAGGTGATTTAGATCCTGATTGTGGAAATTCTGTGCGCAGCGTAGGTATTACAGCCGGGGCTTCAACCCCGAATTATATTATCGAGGAGGTTCATACTAATGTCAGAATTAAGTTTTGAACAAATGTTAGAAGAATCATTGAAAACTATACGTACAGGAGAGATCGTCACTGGTAAAGTCATCGACGTAAAAGAAGATGAAATCGTCTTGAATATAGGTTACAAGTCTGACGGCATCATTCCGCGTAGTGAGTACACGGATGACCAGAATTTAGATCTTACAACGGTTGTACAGGTTGGAGAAGAGATGGAAGCCAAAGTCATCAAGGTAAACGATGGCGAAGGCCAGGTAGCCCTGTCTTACAAGAGATTGGCAGCAGACAGAGGCAATAAGAGATTAGAAGAAGCATTTGAAAGCCACGAGGTACTTATTGCAAAAGTTGCGCAGGTACTTGACGGTGGTTTAAGTGTGGTTGTAGATGGAGCAAGAGTCTTCATTCCTGCTAGCCTGGTATCCGATAGCTATGAGAAGGATTTATCCAAGTATGCAGATAAGGAGATTGAATTTGTAATAACCGAATTCAATCCTAAGAGAAGAAGAATCATCGGCGACAGAAAGCAGATCATGGTAGCAAGAAGAGCCGAGCTGCAGAAGGAATTATTTGAAAGAATCCATACAGGTGATGTGGTAGAAGGTACCATCAAGAATGTAACCGATTTTGGTGCATTTATTGATCTTGGCGGTGCTGACGGCCTGCTTCATATTTCCGAGATGAGCTGGGGCAGAGTAGAGAGCCCGAAGAAAGCTTTCAAGGCCGGAGAGAAAATAGAAGTCCTGGTTAAGGATATCAACGGTGATAAGATCGCCCTCAGCTTAAAGTTCCCGGAGACAAATCCGTGGAAGGATGCTTCTGCAAAATATGCAGTAGGCAACGTAGTAAGCGGAAGAGTTGCACGTATGACGGATTTCGGCGCATTTGTTGAGCTGGAGCCAGGCGTGGATGCACTGCTTCACGTATCCCAGATCTCCAAGGAGCATGTGGATAAACCTGCTGATGTTCTGGCGATCGGCCAGGAAATCGAGGCCAGAGTGGTTGATTTCAACGAAGGCGATAAAAAGATCAGTTTAAGCATCAAAGCACTTCAGTCACAGGATGAGGCTGCAGACGGTGGAGCAGTATATTCTGACGAAGTTTAAGCATAATAGAAGATAGAACCGATAAGGAAGTGGAGAAATCCACTTCCTTTTTAGTGCAAAAAACCTGTAGAAAGAAGTGAGGTACAATATGAAAAACAGGATCAAGTTCTGTCTGGCAGCCATTTTAATGCTGTCTCTTCTCCTGACCGGGTGCCGGAAGAAGGCGGAGACACCGCCGGAGCAGACAGCGGCCCAGCCGGTCAACGTTCAGGGGGAAGCGGGAAGCGCTGCAGCGGATCAGTCAGACAGAGTACGGCTGGAGGATGACTATTATGAATATGTGGACCAGCAAATCCTGGACCAGGTGGAAATACCAAAGGATTCCAGCGGGTGGAGTTATTTTTACCAACTGGATAGGGACTCCTATGAAGTTCTTGATGGAGTATTGGAAGAGGCTGTAAAGAACCGGAAACAGGCAAAGCCAGGTTCCCTGGAGCAGAAAATTGCGGACTTATATTTGACGGCCCTGGATATGAAAGGGCGGGAAAAAGCAGGGTTTGGTCAGCTTAAGCCCTATCTGGATAAGTTAAGCAATGCCTCAGACATCGATGGGTATTTGAAAGCAGTGGGCAACATCTATGGAGATCTGGGAGTGAACAGCATTCTTACGGTACAGTGGATGGAAGATTTGAAGGATTCCAGCCGGTATGCCCTGTATGTGGATGGGGCGGATCTGGGGCCTGGAAAGGAAACACTGGAGGATAAGACCCAGGCAATGCTGATGGACCAGTATCAGGACTACATCAGAAGTACCCTGGAATATACGGGCATGAGCCGTGAGGAGGCAGAAAAGGCGGCCGCTGATGTTATGGCGCTCCAGAAGGATCTGGCTGCAAGTGCCCTTCCCTTAAGCCAGCAAAATGACCCTGATATCATATACAACCCTTATTCCATGAAGGATATAAAAGGTTTGCTTCCGGAAGGTGCTGCCGACTCTTATCTTACGCCGGCCGGACTGGACGATGTTGAAACCTTAGTGGTGACCCAGAAGGCGCAGATGGTAAAAATCGGTAAGTACCTGACAAACGATCATCTCCCTGTTTTAAAGAACTATTCCATATTCTGCCTGGTGGATGATTTCGCGCCATACCTTACCCCTGAAATCAGAGATAATTATCAGGACTGGAATAATACACAGAACGGAATTAAGGAAAGAAAGACAGACCAGAAGCTGGCCAGTGAAAGGACCCAGAATATGCTTGGGTTTGAATTCGGCAGGCTGTACGTGGAAAAGCGTTTTTCCAAGGAAGATAAGACGGCCATTGAAGAGATGGTCCGCCATATCCTTGAGAATTACAAAAAGCAGATTATGGGTTTGGACTGGATGGGAGAAGAAACAAAGTCAGCCGCAATTAAAAAGCTGGACAACATGACCCTTAAGATCGGATATCCGGATAAATGGCCCAATGATTATGCAAAAGCCACCATTACACCAATTGAAAAAGGGGGAAACTTAATTAATAATGTCATCTCCCTGACAAAGGCCCAAAATACTGTGAACAGGGAAAAGGTCCGTAAACCGGTGGATAAAACGGAATGGGGCATGACGCCTCAGACGGTGAATGCCTATTATAATCCCACTGGAAATGAAATCGTATTCCCTGCCGCCATTTTGCAGGCTCCTTTCTATGATGCTGACAAGGATTATGCATCGAATCTGGGAGGGATCGGAACGGTCATTGCCCATGAAGTCAGCCATGCCTTTGATTCCTCCGGCTCCCTTTATGACGAAAATGGAAATTACCATGTATGGTGGACCAGTGAGGACAGGGCCAAATTTAAACAGCTGGCGGACCAGGTGGTGGCCTACTATGACGGGCAGGAAGGTTATAAAGGACGTCACGTAAACGGAGCACAGACTTTAAATGAGAATATCGCGGATCTCGGTTCCATGGCCTGCATCACCTCCATAGTGGGAGATGATGCAGAGAGCCTAAAGCTGGTTTTTGAGCAGTTTGCAACCATATGGGCAGCGAAATATACACCGGAAAGCATGATCAGGAGGTTAAACACGGATGTTCATTCTCCAGCCAAGGTGAGGGTTAATGCAGTGCTTAGCGCTTCCGACGCTTTCTATAAGGCTTATCCCGAAATAAAGGAGGGGGATGCCATGTACGTGGCACCCCAAAAGCGGGTGAAAATCTGGTAAAACAATATAGAGGGGCTGCGGCAAGATAGTTGTTATTTTGCCGCAGCTTTTCTTTCCGTGATGGACAAAAAGATTTCACAAAAATCTTGACAATTGCCCTGCGTTAGTGTATACTAACTATTGCGTAATGGGAATGATTCTCATTAATATAAATAAAGGAATATATTACAGGTATACCTATCGTTCCGCAGTGCGGGGCTGGCCCCTGCCAGAAATGCAAGGGCAATATGAAAAAGAAAGAAGATGATGGATGATGCCTCTGACAATGGTGAAAACAGGTGAACCTAATGTGATCCGCAAGGTAGGCGGCAAGGAAGAAACAAGACGCTTTTTAGAGAATCTGGGTTTTGTTTCCGGTGGAGTTGTGACCGTTGTTTCTGAAATGGGCGGAAATATGATTGTAAACGTTAAGGATTCCAGAGTGGCGATTGGGAAGGATATGGCCAATAAGATCCTGGTGGAATAGAGAAGGAGAAAAGACAATGACATTAAAGGAAATTCCATGCGGAAAAACAGTTAAAGTAACAAAGCTCACCGGGGAAGGGCCGGTCAAGAGACGGATCATGGACATGGGAATCACAAAAGGTGTGGACATTTACGTAAGAAAGGTTGCACCCCTTGGGGATCCGGTCGAAGTGACGGTAAGAGGATATGAATTGTCTCTGCGGAAAGCGGATGCAGATATGATCCTTGTAGAATAATTGTTTTTTACCAATGAGTTAGGTATGACTAATACCTGACAAATCAGGTGCTGACAGGCAGAAAGAGGTAGAGTATGTCAATTAAGATTGCATTAGCAGGTAATCCAAACTGCGGAAAGACAACACTGTTTAACGCGCTTACGGGATCCAATCAGTTTGTGGGGAACTGGCCGGGCGTAACAGTAGAGAAGAAAGAAGGAAAGCTGAAAGGCCATAAGGATGTGATCATCATGGACCTTCCCGGCATTTATTCGCTTTCTCCCTATACCCTGGAAGAGGTGGTAGCGAGAAATTATCTGATCACTGATCGCCCCGATGCGATTTTGAATATCGTAGATGGAACCAATATTGAGCGAAACTTATACTTGTCCACACAGCTTATGGAACTGGGTATTCCGGTGATCATGGCAGTTAACATGATGGATATTGTTGAGAAAAACGGAGACAAGATACATATCCAGAAACTGAGCCAGAAGCTGGGCTGTGACGTTGTGGAGATTTCCGCATTAAAGGGAACCGGAATCCAGGAAGCAGCAAAGAAGGCCGTAGCCCTGGCAAATTTAAAAAACAATACGGTTCCAGTCCATAAATTCGCACCGGAAGTGGAATCTGTTCTGGATTCTATTGAAGATAAGCTGGGGAATGAGATTCCGGAAGAGCAGAAGCGCTTTTTTGCCATCAAGCTTTTAGAAAAGGATAATAAGATCCAGACCCAGATGAAGCATGTGCCAGATGTATCGGAAGAAATCAACCGGATCGAAAAGGAAATGGATGACGACACCGAAAGCATCATCACCAATGAGCGTTACGTATATATTTCAACCATCATCCATGAGTGTTTTACACGCAATAAGGTAGAAAAGCTGACAATTTCAGATAAGATCGACAGGATCGTAACAAACCGCTTCCTGGCTCTGCCTATCTTTGCGCTGGTTATGTTTCTTGTATATTATGTATCGGTAACAACTGTTGGAACCTGGGCGACTGACTGGGCCAATGACGGCGTATTCGGAGAGGGCTTCAGCCTCTTTGGTCTGGAAGTTCCCGGCGTGCCGGTTGTTGTAGAAGGTGTTTTAACTGCTGTAGGCTGTGCGGATTGGCTGCAGGGACTGATTCTTGACGGTATTATAGCCGGTGTCGGCGCTGTTCTTGGTTTCGTGCCTCAGATGCTGGTGCTTTTCATCTTCCTGGCGTTTTTGGAGGCCTGCGGCTACATGGCGAGAGTTGCTTTCATCATGGACCGTATTTTCCGCCGGTTTGGTCTTTCCGGCAAGTCTTTTATCCCGATGTTAATCGGAAGCGGCTGCGGTGTGCCTGGAATTATGGCTTCCCGTACCATTGAAAATGACCGTGACCGTAAGATGACGATCATGACAACTACCTTTATTCCCTGCGGGGCAAAGCTTCCCATCATCGCTTTGATTGCAGGCGCCTTGTTTGGCGGAGCAGCCTGGGTGGCTCCAAGTGCTTACTTTGTAGGAATAGCAGCCATCATTTGCTCAGGAATTATTTTAAAGAAGACAAAAATGTTTGCAGGAGATCCGGCTCCTTTCGTTATGGAACTTCCGGCTTACCATATGCCTACCGTTGGAAATATTTTAAGAAGCATGTGGGAACGCGGCTGGTCCTTTATTAAAAAGGCAGGTACCATCATTCTTCTGGCAACTATCTTTGTTTGGTTTACTTCCTTCTTTGGCTGGGTTGACGGCCAGTTCAGGATGTTAGACGCTTTGGAACTTGATCACAGCATTCTTGCGGCAGTTGGAGGAACAGTTAGCTGGATCTTCGCACCTCTTGGCTGGGGTGACTGGAAATCTGCGGTTGCAGCTATCACCGGACTGATTGCAAAAGAAAACGTAGTAGGTACGTTCGGTATCCTGTTCGGTTTTGCGGAAGTTGCAGAAGACGGATCTGAAATCTGGGGAACGCTTGCAAGCAGCATGACTCCTTTGGCAGCATATTCCTTCCTGATATTCAATCTTCTTTGTGCCCCTTGCTTTGCGGCTATGGGAGCTATCAAAAGAGAGATGAACAATATGAAATGGTTCTGGTTTGCCGTCGGATATCAGACACTTCTTGCTTATGTCGTATCCCTTTGCGTTTTCCAGATCGGGTCCCTGATTTTCACAGGAACTTTTGGAATCTTTACTATCGTTGCCTTTGCCCTGATCGCAGGATTCATTTACCTGCTGGTAAGACCGTCAAAGGAAGACAAAACATCAAATATTCATTTAAGCAGCGTGGCAGGAGCTAAATAAGCTCCAGCCACAGCTGAGAGCCTGCACCTTACCTGCAGGCTCAAAATATAAGGAGGTACTTTATGGGAACACTGGTTGTTTTAGTCGTTGTTGCCGGAGCGGTAGCATTGGCAGTAAAAAGCATGATTCGTGATAAAAAGAACGGGAAATCCATTCAGTGCGGCGGAGAATGCAAAAATTGCGGAGGACATTGCCATTAATTGAGGCGGCAGAAAGAAAAAGCTGTTAAAGCCTTAAAATACCTGTAAACGGAGGCACGCAAGTGGAGAGACAAACGAACATCAATGAGAAAAGAAAAATGCCTGACTCCAGAAGCTATCACAGGACAAAAATGCAGAAAGAGCTGATCATTGAGAAGCTGAAGGCAAGAGGCTGCAGGATCACAAAGCAGCGCTGTACGCTGCTGGATGTCATACTGGAGCATGAATGTTCCAGCTGCAAGGAGATTTATTATAAGGCATCAGGCGTGGATGAGTCCATCGGCGCTGCGACCGTCTACCGGATGGTCAATATCCTGGAAGAAATCGGGGCCATCAGCCGGAAGAACATGTATAAGGTCGTCTATTCGGAAACTTGTCCTATGGAAGAAGCGTGTACGGTGGTTTTAGACGATGAGACTACTTATCAGCTTTCTGCCAAGAACTGGAATCAGGTGGTCCAGGCAGGGCTTAGCGCCTGCGGATATTTAGATGGTCAGAAAATATCTTCTATTATAGTAAAGCCCTGTGAATGTGAGAATGCTGATTGCATTTAATATGTAGTTAGGATAAACTAACCAAAGAAACGAGTATAGAAACTATGGATAGCGGACCAGAATTAGAATTATGTTCAGGCAGCGTGGATTATCATGAAATCATCGAATGCATTGTGAGTGCATTGGATGCCAAAGACCCCTATACAGCGGGGCATTCCCAAAGGGTGAGCGATATGGCGCTGGCCCTTTCGGAGTTTTTAGGGCTTGATAAAAAGGAAATAGAGAAGATACATATAGCCGCTCACCTTCATGACATAGGGAAAATCGGGATTCCTGATTCTGTATTAAATAAGCCGGAAAAGCTTTCCGAGGAAGAATGGGCGGCCATGAAAAAGCATCCCAGGATTGGGGCTGATATTTTAAGCAAGTCCCGTCATTTAAAGGAGCTGAAGGATATTGTCCTTTATCACCATGAACGCTTTGACGGAAAAGGATATCCGGAAGGGCTGAAGGGAGAGAAGATCCCTCTGGGAGCGCGGATCATAGCCATCTGCGATTCGATTGATGCCATGACATCGGACCGGGGATACCGGAGCGCTTATTCTATGGAACACTGCTATGAAGAAATCGAAAAGAATCTGGGAGTGATGTACGATCCGGTAATCGGGGCCTTGGCGTTAAAGCATTGGGACCAGGTGACTAAAACAGCTGGCAGATGATAAAATTTATCATTAAACAGGATTATATTTGACTGGTAAAAATATGCTTGATATGATTGCACTACAAAGGTAAAATCTGGAAGTACAAAAGGAGGATACGAAAGATGTGGGATATTTTAAAGCTTAAAAAGGCAGGAATCTTTGCCGGAGGCGTGCTCTTTGGAACGGCGGGAGTCAGGCTTCTTTCCAGTAAGGATGCGAAGAAGGTCTACACCAATTGTACAGCCGCCGCTTTGCGGGCAAAGGATTGCGTGATGAAGACGGCCACCTTGGTTCAGGAGAACGCAGAGGATATCCTTGCGGAAGCAAAGCATATCAATGAAGAGCGGGCCGCAAAGGAAGCTGAGGCTGCGGAGAAATCGGAAATTATTGATGACGGCAGTGGTAAGGATCAATAAAAGACAAAAGAAAAGGACCCCGTTTCCGATAGGGAGGATCAGACGTGAAATTTATCATCAAACATGAGATACCAGGAAGGCTCCGGGTCCGTCTTTCCCAGCAGCGGATGACCTGCCGGGAAGCCGACACTTTGTTGTATTACCTTCACAATTTGAAAAATGTGACCGGGGTTAAAGTCTATGAGCGCACTGGCGATGCGGTCATCTCCTACGCTGGAAGCAGGGAGGAAATACTGGAAGCCCTGAAGTGTTTTCAGTATGATTCTGTTTCTGTGCCTGCAGGGGTGATTGAGCATTCGGGACGTGAACTGACTGCCAGGTATCAGGAGAAACTTATAGGCAGAGTGATGGTGCGGGCAGTAAGGAAACTTTTCATTCCCGGCCCATTAAGGACTTTCCATATCGGGCTTCAGTCTATGAAATACATGGTCAGGGGGATTAAGTCTCTTCTTAGAGGGAAGCTTGAGGTGGCGGTCCTGGATGCCGTGGCCATCGGCGTATCTGCGCTGCGAGGGGAACTGGAGACAGCAGGCTCGGTCATGTTTTTACTTGGGATCGGAGAGCTTTTAGAGGAGTGGACCCATAAAAAATCCGTTGGAGACTTAGCCAGAAGCATGTCCTTAAATGTCAGCAGGGTCTGGCTCTTAAGCGGAGGACAGGAAGTGCTGGTGGAAGCCTCCTCCATTGTACCTGGGGATGAGGTGGTGGTGCACATGGGAAATGTCATTCCCTTTGACGGAGCCGTGATTTATGGAGAAGGTATGGTGAATCAGGCTTCCTTAACAGGGGAAGCTCTTCCTGTAAAAAAGGAGGCGGACGGATACGTTTATGCCGGGACCGTGGTGGAGGAAGGAGAACTGACCATCAAGGTCCGGGAAGTTTCCGGTTCCACCCGGTTTGAAAAGATCGTTACCATGATTGAGGAATCAGAAAAGCTGAAATCTTCCATGGAAAACAAGGCCGGCCATCTGGCGGACAAGCTGGTGCCCTATACTCTTATGGGCACGGCCCTTACCTGGTTGCTTACGGGAAATGTGACAAGGGCACTTTCCGTGCTGATGGTGGACTTTTCCTGCGCGTTAAAGCTTGCCATGCCCATTTCTGTGCTTTCGGCTATAAGGGAGGCGGGCATGTACCACATAACCGTTAAGGGAGGCAGGTATCTGGAGACAATGGCAGAGGCTGTGACCATTGTCTTTGACAAGACCGGAACTCTTACAAAGGCAAGGCCAACAGTGAAGGACGTGGTGACCTTTGGAGAAGAGAGACCGGAAGAAATGCTTCGGATCGCCGCCTGCCTGGAGGAGCATTTCCCTCATTCCATGGCAAAGGCAGTGGTGACGGCTGCCAGAAACCAGGGGCTTGAGCACGAAGAAATGCATTCGAAGGTGGAATACATCGTGGCTCACGGTATCGCCTCATACATAAATGGCAGAAAGGTGGTCATTGGCAGCCATCATTTTATCTTTGAGGATGAAGGCTGCAAGATTGATGAGGCTTACCGGGAGAAATTTGAAAGCCTGCCCGGAGACTGTTCCCACCTTTATCTCGCCGTTGACCAGAAGCTTTCGGCAGTGATCTGCATTGAAGATCCCCTTCGGGAGGAGGCTGCGGCAGTCATAAACTCCCTTAAAAAGGCGGGGATTAAAAAAACGGTCATGATGACAGGCGACAGCGAACGGACAGCAGCGGCGGTTGCCGCCAGAGTAGGAGTAGATGAATATTATTCAGAGGTGCTCCCTGAGGAAAAGGCCCGTTTTGTAGAACGGGAAAAGGCATCAGGGAATGTGGTCATCATGGTGGGGGACGGGATCAACGATTCGCCTGCCCTTTCCGCAGCAGATGTGGGGATCGCCATCAGTGACGGCGCTGAGATCGCCAGGGAAATCGCGGATATCACCATTGCGGCAGACAATCTTTATGAAATCGTTACACTGAAGCTGTTAAGCGACAGCCTGATGAAGCGGATACATAAAAATTACAGCAGCATCGTTGGTTTTAATACAGGCCTTATCCTTCTGGGAGTCGGTGGGATCATGACTCCCACAGCCTCGGCGCTGCTTCATAATACGTCCACTCTGTGGATCAGCTTAAGCAGCATGCAGAATCTGCTGTCCTAGGAAGCCGGGATTGACATTTCCGATTTCCTGATGTATACTTGCAATGAAAATTGAAAGGGGTGCTGGACAACGTCCGGCTGAGATAAGGCAGTATTGCTTTAAACCCTGTAACCTGATCTGGATAATGCCAGCGTAGGAAGCTTTCAGGCTAAGCCTGTTCACCCGCCCGGATATCCGGGCGGGTTTTTTGCGCGGGCAATGAGCCGGATGAATATGCTTGCATATTCATTCGGCGAATGCCGTGACAACTAAGAAAAACCTGCAATGCGAGTTTTCCTTTGTTTATATCATCACACAAAAAGGAGAGAAAAGACATGAATGCAAGCGTAGCGATCCAGACATTGCCTGAGGCAAAGAATGATGAGGAACTGATCCGTATTGTTGACCAGGTGATCGATTATATCAGGAGCACAGGACTGAACTATTATGTAGGGCCTTTTGAAACCGCCATTGAAGGGGACTATGATGAACTGATGGACATTGTTAAGGAATGCCAGCACATTGCCATAAGGGCAGGTGCTCCCTCTGTTGCCGCTTATATCAAAGTCACCTACCGGCCGGAAGGGGAGGTACTTACCATTGAAAAGAAAGTCACTAAGCATCACAAGTAAGCTTTGGTCCTGCTCTGCGGTTATCGGGCTTCTGGTTTTGTGGCAGGGGATCAGTTCTTTCGGTCTTGTGGATCGCTTTTTGCTCCCTTCGCCCATCAGTGTCGGAAGGGCATTGGCCACGGAATTCCCGGTACTGGCAGTCAATGCGGGAATCACCCTTGCCGAGGCGTTTGCCGGGCTTTTCCTGGGGGTGGCGACCGGTTTTGTGATCGCTGTGATCATGGATCATTTTGAAGGACTTTACCGGGCTTTTTATCCGCTTATCGTTCTGACACAGACCGTTCCCACGGTTGCCATCGCCCCTCTTTTGGTATTGTGGTTTGGCTACGGAATGGCGCCTAAGGTGATCCTTATTGTCTTAACCACCTTCTTTCCCATTACCGTGGGCATGCTTACGGGTTTTAAGTCAGTGAATCCGGATGCGGTGAATCTTTTAAAATCCATGGGAGCCGGAAGCGTAAAAATATTTCGCTATATCAAGCTTCCCGGAGCTATGGGGCAGTTTTTTGCAAGTCTTCGGATCTCGGTTTCCTATGCCGTGGTCGGGGCGGTCATCTCCGAATGGCTGGGAGGCTTTGGCGGACTGGGCGTATACATGACCCGGGTGAAAAAATCCTTTGCCTTTGATAAGATGTTTGCGGTCATTTTTCTCATATCGGCCATCAGCCTTCTTCTTATGAAAGGAGTGGACGTGCTTTCTAAGAAATGCATGCCATGGGATAATCAGTGATATGACACAATTGGAGGAATATATGAAAAAATCAGGTTTGGTAATCTTAATGGCGGCAGCGGCTGCCGCAATTCTCACTGCCTGCGGGGGAACCGGGAAACAGGCGGCAAACACGAATTCATCGGATTTAAAAAAAGTGACATTTGTTCTGGACTGGACTCCCAATACCAATCATACCGGACTTTATGTGGCTGAGGAAAAGGGATATTTTAAAGCCGAAGGGCTTGAGGTAGAAATCGTTCAGCCTCCTGAGGATGGGGCGGCAGTTCTGGTAGCCTCCGGAAAAGCCCAGTTTGGAATGTCCTTTCAGGACTCCATGGCTCCGGCCCTGGCAGGGGAAAATGCCCTTCCCATAACAGCAGTGGCAGCGGTCATCCAGCATAACACCTCCGGTATAATTTCCAGAAAAGGTGAGGGGATGGCATCTCCTAAGGGAATGGAAGGAAAGAAATATGCTACCTGGGATATTCCGGTGGAAAAGGCCATGGTCAAAGATGTGGTAGAAGAAAGTGGAGGCGACTTTTCCAAAGTGCAGCTGATTCCCAGCACTGTTACCGATGAGGTTTCCGCATTAAAATCAAAAACAGTGGATGCCATCTGGATCTTTTATGCATGGGCAGGTGTCAAAATGGAAGTGGAAGGCCTTGATACGGATTACTTTGCATTTGCAGATTTGAATCCGGCGTTTGATTATTACACGCCGGTCATTATTGCGGGAAATGATTTCCTAAAGCAGGAGCCAGAGACAGCCAGAGCCTTTTTAAAGGCTGTGAGCAAAGGATATGAGGATGCAGGAAAAGACCCGGAGGAGGCTGCCCGTATCTTGCTTAAGGCTGCGCCGGAGCTTGATGAAAAGCTGGTGATGGAAAGTCAGAAATATCTGGCGGATAAATATCAGGACGATGGGAAAGCGTGGGGATCTATAGATCCGGAACGGTGGAACAGGTTTTATGGCTGGCTGAATGAGAATGGCCTTTCCAGTCCTGAGATTCCGGAAAATGCCGGATTTTCAAACGATTATCTGCCTCAGTAAGTTTAGAGGATTTGACCTCTACATTTGCCAGATGCAGGAAAGCCTGCAAAAAAAGGAGGAAACCATGACACACTTAAAGGTGGAAGGCATTACAAAATCCTTTGATGAAAAGACGGTCTTAAAAGGCGTATCCTTAGAGCTTAAGGAAGGAGAGCTGGTATCTCTTCTTGGAGTCAGCGGAGGAGGAAAGACCACACTGTTTCATATCATTGCAGGACTATCTCTGCCGGATGAAGGACATGTGTATCTGAATGAAGAAGAAATCACCGGAAAACCGGGATCAGTCAGCTATATGCTGCAGAAGGACCTTTTGCTGCCATACCGCACCATCGTGGACAATGTGGCCCTTCCCCTTCTTATTAAGGGCATGAAGAAAGCAGAGGCCAGGAAAAAGGCGGGAGAATATTTTAAGCAGTTTGGACTGGAGGGGACGGAGAAACAGTACCCTTCCCAGCTATCCGGCGGTATGAGGCAGAGGGCAGCCCTTTTAAGGACGTATCTGTTTTCCAACCGCATCGCTCTTCTTGATGAACCCTTTTCCGCTCTTGATATGATGACCAAGCGCGGGGTGCATGAATGGTATTTAAAGGTGATGGATGACATTCATCTTTCCACTCTTTTTATCACCCATGACATTGACGAAGCCATTCTTTTATCAGACCGCATCTGTATGCTGACCGGATCTCCCGGCAGGATCACAAAGGAAATCATCATAAAGGAACCAAAACCACGGGATAAGGATTTTAACATTTCAAAGGAATTTCTGGAATATAAGAGGGAGATTTTAAAGCATTTGGAAGGGATATGATTGTATGCGGGCTTTTAAAAGCCCGCTTTTTTGTTTGAATCATGTTAAAAAATATCATGCTGCTCCAAACGAAAAAGCTTCATATATTCTTCCAGAATCAATTCTGTCACCAGATAAAAACCGATCCGTGATGTAATATCGGCATCCTTGTAGTTCAGTTTCCTAAAATAGGCATACAGGCTTACCACACTGCTGCCGGAAATCGGGTTCTGACTCATTCCTGTAAGTGTTACGATGGGAACTCCCCTGGTCTGGGCAATGTAGGAGAGCTTGCATATGATATCGGTACTTCCAGAGTAACTGATGAAAAAAGCGATCTGTCCCGGTGTTAAGTTATTGGCATATAAGATGCAGTTATCACGGTCATCAGGGACAATAATGATCTTATTTAAATGCTCAAGCTTTTTAGCCAGATCCAGAGCCACGATCCTGGAAAGACCCAGTGCAAAGAATATCACCTGGCGGCTTTCATAGATCAGCCTTGCCGTTTTCTCAATGTTCTGCCGTGAATTGATGGCCAGTGTCTGTTTTAAGCTGTCCATAACAGAGGTCTGATGCTCAGCGGCCTCTATTCCATACTGTCTCCGGTCATGTATGATCTGGTATTTCAGCTCACTGAACCCGTGATAGCCCAGCTTTTTACAAAGTCTAACAATGGAGTTGGGTGACAGATATAACTCCTCCGCCACCTTGGCGATCTTTAAATCTTGCAATATGCCGTAATGTTCCAGTAAATAATTAACAATTCTTTCTTCTGTTGGATTCAGCTTTATTCCCCTGTTTGACAGCTGGTCAAAAAAATTCATCTTTCACCCTCCGTAGCCCTTTTCTCATGATGTGAAATAATACACATATTGTGTTTATTTATACTTTTCGTATATAAATAATAATATACTTCCAAACACTTGTAAATCTAAAATAATCCTTTATTATAAAGCTATAATTTCATACCGGTATTGAAATCATTACATTAAGGAGACGGAGGGTCTTAAATGAAAGAGTTTTGGCAAAAATTTGGAAAATCGCTGCTTCTGCCCATTTCTACCATAGCAGTCGCCGGTATATTCAGCGGTCTTGCAGCAGCAATGCAGAACAGCGCAATTGTAGGGGAAACATTTGCAAATCTTGTTTATGTCCAGAATTTTATTGGTTTTATCCGTAAGCTGGCCGGACTGGTATTCGGAAACCTGCCTTTATTTTTCTGTATGTCCATCGCTATCGGCATGGCAAAGGATGAAAAACCGACTGCGGCATTTTCCGCTGTCCTGGGCTTCCTTGTATTTCATTACACGTTAAATTACATTCTGGGGCTGAACGGTATTACCGCTGAATCCACAAGCATCAGCAAGCTTATGGAACAGGGGATGTCACAGGTGGATGCAACCATTGTAAATGCTAAGTATGAGACCATGCTGGGATATTTCACTCTCCGCATGAATGTATTCGGAGGCATTCTGGTAGGACTTCTTGTAAACGCTTTACATAACCGGTTCTACACGATCACTCTTCCAAGCGCCGTTAATTTTTTCGGTGGAAAGCGCTTTGTCCCACTGATTACCATTATTACCATTCCACTGGCTGGGATCGCATCTTACTTTATCTGGCCGTTCTTTAACACATTCATCGGACTGATCGGCAACTGGATCAACTCCATCGGAGTATTCGGACCTTTTGTATACGGTGCTGCCAACAGGCTTTTGATCCCTACCGGCCTTCATCATATTTTAAACCAGGTGGTACGCTTTACACCGGTAGGCGGAACAGCGACCATAGATGATCAGACTGTCATGGGCGCGTTAAATATTTTTAATACTGCCATTGCGTCAAACAGCCAGGTCCCAAATGATGTATTTCAGATGGGCGCCCGTTACGTAGGACAGGGGCACTCCCTTATCGTTATTTTCGGCCTTCCGGCTGCAGCCTTCGCAATGTACCGGTCTGCAGATGATCAAAACAAAAAAAGAGTCAAGGCACTGCTTTCCGCAAGCGTAACCGCTTCAATCCTTACAGGTGTTACAGAGCCGCTGGAATTTTCCTTTATGTTTATCTCACCGGTGCTCTTCCTGTTCCATGTAATTATGACAGGGATCGGCTATATGACGGCTGCTTTGCTCCATTGCAGCGTGGGGGGCGTTCAGGCAGGGCTGATTGATTTTACGATTTTCGGTATCTTCCGGGGGGCTCAGAGCAAATGGTACCTTGTGGTACTGATCGGCATCGGTATGGCAGTTATCTACTACTACGGCTTTACCTACCTGATCCGAAAGTTTAATATTTCAACTCCCGGAAGAAATGAAGGGGCTGATACAGAAGACGAAAAAACGGCAATTGTAAATTCCGGAAGCGGCACAAAGCTGGCGGAACAGATCCTGGAATACTTAGGCGGCAGAGAGAACATCGATGAAATCAACAATTGCTTTACCAGACTGCGTGTTACCATCAAGGATATGGCCCTGGTCCAGGAGCACAATTTAAAATCAACCGGTGCATCAGGCATCGTATGTCCTTCAGCCAATCAAATACAGGTCATCTACGGGTTGAAGGTTGAAAGCATTGCAAGAGATGTGAAAGCATTGTATCACGCGAAGCATACAGGAAAGGATTAAATAAAATGAAACATAAGTTAAAGATTACGATCGTGGGAGGTGGTTCCACATGGACTCCCGGAATATTGAATGCATTTATCCATCACATGGATACTCTCCCGGTCACAGATCTGGTTCTTTATGATATTAACGCAGAACGTCAGGCTCCTATTGGAGAATATGCGCAGCTGCTATTCCGCCTGCACGCTCCTAAAGTTAAAGTCACCTACACAACAAGCAAAGACGCAGCCTATGACTCCGTTGATTTTGTCATGGTTCAGATCCGTACAGGCGGATATCATATGCGGGAAAAGGATGAAAAAGTCCCCATGGAATACGGAGTGCTCGGTCAGGAAACCTGCGGACCCGGCGGTTTTGCCTACGGGATCCGTTCCTTAAAAGACATGATCGAAATTGTAAAGGATGTGCGTAAACACAGC
This sequence comes from Lacrimispora sp., assembly GCF_032078915.1. GTDB lineage: Bacteria > Bacillota > Clostridia > Lachnospirales > Lachnospiraceae > Lacrimispora. The sequence goes on from NZ_DAMAUN010000016.1 coordinate 46,471, forward strand.
CAAAATGCATGGATCCTGAATTATACCAATCCAGCCGCAATCGTAGCCTACGGCCTGCAGCGGGAGTTTCCTGATGACAAAAGGATTCTCAATATCTGTGACCAGCCGATCAACCTGATTCATTCTTTCGCCAAGTTACTCGATGTACCGGCCGAATCCCTGGAACCCACCTATTTCGGACTCAACCATTTTGGATGGTTTACCCATCTTTACAATCAGAACGGCCAGGATCTGCTGCCCCATCTAAAGGAGCGGATAAAGGATAAGGGCTTTCTGCCTGCCGATGCCGCTGAGCGCGACCCTTCCTGGCTGGATACTTACGCACTGGTACAGGATATGGTTCATGATTTTGATGAGTATGTGCCTTCCACTTACCTCCAATACTATATCTATCCCGAGTACAAGGCTTCCAAGCTGAACCCCAATTATACCAGAGCAAACGAAGTCATGGATGGCCGTGAAAAACATGTGTTTTCCGAATGCCGGCGGGCAGTCAGTCAAAACAGTCTGGAAGGAATCCATGTAGTAAAAAATGAAGCTCACGGTGATATGATCCTTTCCATAGCGGAAGCTATTTATTTAAATAAAAATGCGTACTATATTATAATGGTTAAAAATGAAGGTATCATCGAGAACCTCCCGGATGATGCAGTCGTGGAAGTGACCTGCCTGCTGGGCAGCCGCGGGCCGAAACCATTCCACACCGGACCTGTCTCTGTTTTTTATAAAGCATTGCTGGAAAACCAGTACGCCTACGAACGCCTGACCTGCGAAGCTTATTTTGAAGGCAGCTACACAAAAGCATTGCAGGCGCTGACGTTAAACCGCACCGTCACAGATGCCAAGAAAGCGAGAAAGATCCTGGACCGACTGATGGAAGAAAACAAAGACTATTGGCCCAAACTGACCTGACAGAAAGGATTGTATCTATGTGTAAAATGATTATAAATGCAGATGACTTCGGTTATTGCCGGGCTGTCAATTATGGGATCATAGATGCTCATCTGCAGGGGGTACTTACATCCACTACACTTTTAACTAATACTCCAGGCTTCCGGCACGCTGCCGGCCTGTCAAAAGAATGCCCCTCACTGGGAGTCGGCCTGCATTTAAACATCGCCCTTGGGCAGCCTTTAACCAACGGCAGCACCCTGACCGGAAAGGACGGGTCTTTTATTAAGCCACGAAATCTGTCCGCCTCCTACAATTATCTGCCGGAGGATATCCTGGCAGAGCTGGAGGCTCAATACCAACGGTTTGTGGAGGTGACGGGTAAAAAACCGACCCATCTGGACTCCCACTTATTTACAACGGACAGCAATCCTGTTATGGCTGCGGCAGCCAGGGCACTCGCTGAAAAATACAAGCTGCCTCTGAGAAACCACGATATATCAGGCTTTCCCCACGTGGATTTTATACAATTCCGCACGTACCACGGGGAACCGGGGCTGTCTTATGTGTACGATCATATGGACGATATCTCTTCAAGACCATATGTGGAACTGATGAGCCACCCAGCTTATGTGGACTCATATCTGATTCAATCATCCTCTTACAATTTGCAGCGCCTTGCGGAACTGGATTTTCTGGTTAGCAGCAAGACAAAAGATTTGCTGCAAAAATATTCGGTCGAATTGATCAATTACAGTCAGTTGTGATCATATAACAGGGAGTAGCCCGATCCAATGCATTATATTGGAAAGCTAAGAATTAAGGATAAAAAACCCGCAGAGAAATATCATACTCTGCAGGTTTTTTGCGCCTTAAAAAGTAGTCTGCTCCGACAGAACGGGTATAGGTTCGACAGGGAAAAACCACACCTTTTCTCCTTGTCTGGAAAATGATACTATGGGGGAGCTGCTGTTGTTATCTGTAAACAGCCAGAGGCTTGTTTGGTAAGTTCTACAATCATCTCTGCCAGGGGATCCGGAAGATAAAAGAAGTTTTCTCACCAGGCACTGACGTAACCTCGATGCCAATGCCATGGCGGTCCGCAATCCGTTTCGCAATTGCCAGACCAAGACCGGTTCCTGTCCGGTTGGCTTCGCCAATAGACATATAATACTCCTCAAACACATGGGGCAGATCCTTTTCATGAATGCCGGTCCCCCTGTTGCTGATTATTGCAGTACAGCCGCTGACATCAATAGTGACCGACACCCGGATTGGCTCTCCCGGTATCGAAAACTTAATGGCATTGTCCAACACGGTTCCTAACATCTGGCGCAATCTGCCATAATCCCCGCAGAAAGGAAATATTTCACCGCCCTTTGTATTCAGTTCTATGACATGCTCAGCATTTTGTGCGATATGCCTCAAGGTCCGGACCGCATCCTCTGCGACCATCATAAAGTCAATCGGCTGCTTTTCTATATGATAGCTGGGATTTTGCAATCGGGACAGTTCCAAAAGGTCATTGACCATCCGGTTCATATGTACGCTCTCCGAAAGCATCTCCCTATAGTATGCCTCTACCTGCTCCTGACCGGTCACAACCCCATCACAGAGTGCTTCCAGGGAACTGCGGATCACCGCCACCGGAGTGCGTAATTCATGGGAAATATTAGAGATATAAGTCTTCCGCAATTGCTCTAATTCCGCCTGCTGGCGGTCCGCTTCTTTAAGCCGTACGGAAAGTATGTCGATGTTACCCGCAAGGACTCCAAGCTCATCCTGGCGTTTCACGCCGGTCTTTGCCGTATAATCACCTTTGGTCATCCTTACGGTAATTTCTACCATACATTTCAGCGGATTTACAATGTTACGCGAGAATATGAGACACGGAACGATTAACACCAGCAGTGCGAGGAGCATACTTCCAGCCAGCACCCAGCCAGCTTCCATAATTGTGGAGAACATGTCGCCGGTGCGGGCATGGATGACAACCACCGCCACCGTCCTGCCATCAGAGAACTGAACCGGTGAAGCAATAATGAAGTTTTTTTCCAGCATTTGATCAGACCACCGTTCACTGACGGAGGTTTCTCCCCCCATGGCCTGATCAATAAGTGTCCGCACATCTGCGGGAATGGAGGAATAGGTGATATTATATTTGCCAAATTCTACGTGGATCGTCTGTGTGGCGCTGTCCACGATCCATAGGTTACTTAAGGCAATGTTATCCATGAAATCCAGATAAATGCCCAGACTTAAGTTGGACTGTTTCATTTGCTCTTTAAGCCCCGACTCAATCGGATAATACTTTGGTAACTCCCGCTCAAAATACACGCTTAGAGAGTGGGCGATGGCCTCTGTTTTCTGTATGAAGCCTGAACGATAGCTATGCACTGTAGTTCTGGTATAAATAATCAGAAAAATCCCTCCTACCGTACTGCACATCAAAACAAGTGCTGCGGTAAAATAGAGAAGGATCTGCGCTGAAAGTTTCCGTTTCATTCTGTCACCGCTCCTGCCTGATCTCAAACTTGTATCCGGAGCCCCAGACTGTCTTGATCTGCCAGTTAGGGTGGCTTAAATCAGACAGCTTGTACCGGAGACGCTTGATGTGGGTGTCTATGGTGCGTGGGTCGCCAAAATAATCCACGCCCCACACCAGATCCAACAGATTGTTTCGCGTATACACCCTGTTACGGTGGGTGGCCATCAGCCAGAGAAGTTCAATCTCCTTCTTTGTCAGGTTGACAGGGCATTCATTTACCGTCACCGTAAGGTTGTCCAGCGAGATCTTTAAATTGTCATACATGAATAACTGCTTCTGCTGCAGATTTCCCGAAGCCTGATCGATACGCCGCATAATGGCGCGTATCCTGGCCATCACCTCGCCCGGTGAAAAAGGCTTCACAATATAATCGTCGGCACCAATATCCAGCCCCATGATCTTCTCAAAGTCCTCTCCCCGTGCCGTGATCATGATAATGGGAATCGTGGAGCTGCTGCGGATCTGCCGGCACACCTCGAATCCATCTTTGACCGGCATCATGATATCCAAAAGTACCAGATCGATATCCTCTCTTTCATATAGGTCAAGTGCCTGCTGTCCATCATGAGCTCTGTGTACCGTGTAACCCTCCTTGGCACAATACTCGGCTAGTACGGAAACAAGCTGCCGGTTATCGTCGCAGATCAGTATAGTTATCATTCATGTACCTCCCTTTCTATAACTACTATAATAGGAATTTATGACATTTCCATGTCATTTTTGACTAAGAGTTCACAAATTTGAACGCAAAATGCCACATGATTGCCATATATATATTTTATTATAAAATTAACAATAAAATCAACATATGTGATAGAACTTTGTAGAATCTAAACATATGCATTAAGAAGTGACAGGAGGAAAAGATGAAAAAATGGATTAAGTTACTGTTTGCTGCAGGTCTTGCTATGTTCGTTCTTACGGGCTGCGGGGGAAGCCCAAGCACCAACAAAGCAGAGAGCCAGGCCAAGTCTGAGGAGGGCACCTCTTCCCGCAAAGAGGAACTGGTTATCGGAACCGCCGCCGATATTAACAACCTGGATTTACAGAAACAACAGGATGCGACCAACAACATTGTATTAAAGCTCACTCACGAAACTCTGATTTTCTTCACAAACGAAGGCACGATCGAGCCGCGCCTGTGCACCGGCTGGGAGTTTAAGGACGACACCCACATCGTGTTCAAACTGTATGATAACATGTGTTTCTCCGATGGGACTCCGCTTACTGCAGAGGACGTTAAGTTCACTTATGATATGGGCCTTCAAAATGAGCTCAGCGTATTAAAGGGACTTGTTGAAGTCAATGTTATCGATTCCCTGACCGTGGAATTGGTGATTGACAGCTACTCAAACGAGTTCTTACAGTCCCTTGCCTCTGTTCCGGTGAGTATTCAGTCCAAGGCAGCTTATGAGAGCGGTATGGACGAGCCATATCTGATCGGTTCCGGCCCGTACAAGCTGGATAAGTGGGAACCGGATGAGCAGGTAACCTTCGTAAAGAATGAGAATTACTGGGGAGACAAGAAGGGGGGCTCCGACCGCATCACCTTCCGTCCGATCAAAGAAGCTTCTACCAGAGCCATTGCCCTTCAAAACGGTGAGATTGATGTCTGTATCGATCCGTCCATGGACAACTTGCCGGATCTGGAAGCTGATGAAAATGTAACCGTATTTGAGAGACCTGGAACCCGTCTGTTCTATCTTGGCTTCAATGTAACAAAAGCTCCGTGGGACAACTTAAAAGTAAGACAGGCGGTGGCACATGCGATCGACCGTGAATCAATCATTGATGTGGTTTTGATGGGGAAGGGACAGACCCAGACTACCATTTTAAACCGTGGCCTGTGGAGCTTTTTCGATGACATGGTGGGTTTCCCGTATGATGTGGAGGCAGCAAAAGCCGCATTGGCTGAGAGCGGCTATACCCCAGGCGGCAAAATTCCATTGCTTATCTCCAACGAGAGCGATTACGGCCAGGTAGCACAGCTGATTCAGGCGAACTTAAAAGTAATCGGTATGGATATCGAAATCCAGACCGTAGAGCCGGCTACGCTGAAAACCGAATGCGTAAACGGTACCCAGGGCCTGTATCTGTGGAGATGGAACGAGGACAGCAAGGTTGATTTCGTATTTCGTGACCTGTACTACACCGGTTCCGGCAGCAATTATCATCACTACTCCGATCCGAGGGCGGATGAGCTGACGGATTTGATTCTGACTGAGAAAGATCCGGACAAGCGCCTGGAATACTCCAAGGAACTGCAGAAGTACCTGGTTGAGGCAGTCCCTCAGGTCCCGCTGTACATTAAGAACTTAATCATTGCCTACAATAAGAATCTGCAGGACACCTACTTATATGGCGGCGGAAACCACGACTGGAGATTCGCTTACGTGACAGAATAGAAGAGGTTTGCTTATGGGACGATATTTACTGAACAGACTGCTTCTCATGATCCCGGTGATCCTGATAACTTCGTTTCTGATCTACTCCGCTATGAACATGACGGGAGGAGATCCGGTTCTCGCTCTGGCCCCTGACAATGCGTCAGAGGCCCAGATCGAGATAATCCGAGAAGAGCTAGGGCTTAATGACCCCTTTGTTATTCGTTATTTCAAGTACATGGGCGGAATGCTAAAGGGCGATCTGGGTACCTCCTATGTAACCAAAAAAGATGTTTTTGAGACTTACATACAAAGACTGCCGGCCACTATGCAGCTGGCCTGCGCCTCTGTTTTCGTGTCCGTGCTGATTGCCATTCCCCTTGGCATTTACACTGCCATACGACAGAATACCTGGAAGGATAATCTTGGGATGGTATTTGCACTTTTCGGTGTTTCGATGCCCAACTTCTGGCTTGGACTCATGCTCATGCTTCTGTTTTCACTAAAGCTGGGCTGGCTGCCATCCAGCGGCCGTAATGGACCATTATCCCTGATTCTTCCTGCTGTGACAGTCGGCATGGGACTAGCTGCACTGATTACCCGGACCACACGTTCTTCTATGCTGGACGTGCTCCGTCAGGATTATATGCGAACTGCCAGGGCTAAGGGAGCGGATGAGAAACGGGTGATTCTCCGCCACGGTTTGAAAAATGCCCTGATTCCGATTATCACCGTAGTCGGTATGCAGCTCAGCAACGTTTTGACCGGATCCGTACTGGCCGAAACCGTATTTGCCTGGCCGGGGGTCGGAAGGCTGATTTTCGATTCTATTTCCAAACGGGACACGCCGATGGTTACCGGGGCGATTATCATGTCCTGCGTCCTCATGAGTATCGTAAATGTACTGGTGGACGTAGTATATGCATTCTTTGATCCCCGAATCAAGGCGCAGTATATAAAAAAGAGGTGATATCATGGCAGCAGAGACTGTAAAAAGCCGTTCTCAGGCCCAGGAGGTCTGGAGAAGGCTTAAGAAAAACAAAGGTGCCATGATCGGTCTTGGTTTTCTGGTGCTGCTTGTTGTGGTTGCCATTGCCAGCGGCTTCATTTTCGATTATGACACGGAAGTGATTGGGATCAACCCTGCATTAAAGCTGCAGCCGGCAAATGCGAAACACTGGTTCGGCACCGACAACCTGGGACGTGACATATTCGCCAGAGTCTTGTACGGAGCCCGCTACAGCCTGGTAATTGGTGTGGGAAGCGTGGCCATCGGTCTGGTGGTCGGTGTGATCTGCGGCGCCTTAGCCGGATACTACGGCGGCATAATCGATCAGGTAGTTATGAGAACAAACGATATCCTGTATGCAGTGCCGAATATTATGATTGCAGTTGTTATTGTGTCCTTGTTCGGAACCAACACGATGAATTTGCTGTTGGCATTGTGTGTGACGGTTGCCACGGCATTTACAAGAATCGCCCGTGCTTCCGTTATGACCATCCGGGGACAGGAATATGTGGAGGCAGCCTATGCTATGGGACTTCCCACCTGGAAGGTTATCGCAAAGCACATCCTTCCCAACTGTCTTTCCCCGATCATTGTTCAGATTACCCTTTCCATCGGTACTACCATCATTGCAGCCTCTTCCTTAAGCTTCCTGGGGATTGGCATTCCAAGCCCGGCACCGGAATGGGGGGCAATGCTTTCCGAGGGACGTAACTTTATCCGAAATTCCAGTTATATCTGCGTAATACCGGGACTTGCCATCATGTTAACGGTACTGGCTTTAAATCTTTTAGGCGACGGGCTGCGGGATGCGCTGGATCCAAAACTGAAAAAGTAGGTGATGAGTATGAACGAAATTATATTAGATATCAAGAACCTGGTGATCAATTATGAGACAGATGACGGCTGTGTCCGGGCTGTGAATGGCCTTGATCTGCAGCTTGGCAAGAAAAAAACACTGGGTCTGGTAGGGGAAACCGGTGCAGGAAAGACGACCACCGCCCTTTCTATTCTGAATCTGGTGCCGAATCCGCCGGGAGTTATCCGGGACGGAGTCATCATGCTGGATGGCGACAATGTGCTGGAGAAGAGCCCAAAGGAATTGGAAAGGATGCGGGGCAACGATGTTGCCATGATCTTCCAGGATCCAATGACGGCCTTAAATCCGGTTATGACCATCGGTGAGCAGATCGCAGAGAGTATCCTTCTGCATGAGAATATTTCTGAGGAAGGAGCCATGGAGCGGGCGAAAGAAATGCTTAAGATGGTCGGCATTTCAGAGAGCCGTGCCTGTGACTATCCCCATCAGTTCTCTGGCGGTATGAGACAACGTGTAGTCATCGCCATTGCGCTGGCTTGTAATCCGAAACTGCTGATTGCCGATGAGCCAACTACCGCCCTGGATGTGACGATTCAGGCACAAGTACTGGAGCTGATGAAGGGACTGATCAGACAATACGAGATGTCTATGCTTTTAATCACTCACGATCTTGGCGTTGTAGCCGAGATCTGTGATGAAGTGGCGGTTATCTACTCAGGAAAGGTCGTGGAAAAAGGTACTGCCGATGAAATTTTCAATCAGACCCGTCATCCATACACGGAAGGCTTATTCAACTCCATGCCAAACTTAAAAAAGCGCGGCGAGGAGCTGGAACCGATTCAGGGTATGATGCCGGATCCCATGAACTTACCGGAAGGCTGCTCTTTCGCAGAGCGCTGTCCTTATGTGTCAGAGCGCTGTCAGCAGGTACAGCCGGAGCTGAAACCAAATGGTGACACCCATTTCGTGGCCTGCCTGGCTTATGAGGACAAAAATTTCAAGCTCAGGAGGTATCAGGATGCCGGGAAGTAACTATGTATTGGAAATTGAAAATCTGACAAAATATTTTAATACACCGGCCGGACAGCTTCATGCCGTAGACGGTGTCAGTTTTACGCTGGAGTATGGAAAGACGTTGGGAATCGTTGGGGAATCCGGATGCGGCAAGTCCACCACCGGCCGGACCCTGTTAAAGCTGACCCCGCCGTCTTCCGGCAAGATTATTTTTGACGGACAGGACATCACCGCTTATCGCGCTTCAAAGATGCGTAAGCTGCGTACGGAAATGCAGATCATCTTCCAGGATCCTTTTTCCTCTCTGGATCCCAGGCAGAGCGTCATGCAGCTCATCAGTGAGCCAATGATCCAACACAAACTGGTCAGCGGCAAAGCGGCCATCGAGAAAAAGACACGGGAGCTGATGGAGACTGTCGGCCTCTCATCCCGATACGTCAATTCCTACCCCCATGAGCTTGATGGCGGCAGACGCCAGAGAATCGGCATTGCCCGTGCCCTGGCTGTAAATCCCAAACTCATCGTTTGTGATGAGCCGGTATCCGCCCTCGATGTATCAATTCAGGCACAGATCTTAAACCTGTTAAAGCAGCTTCAGAAGGACCGCGGCCTTTCCTACATCTTCATTACCCATGATCTGTCGGTAGTAAAATACTTTTCTGACGATATCGCAGTCATGTATCTGGGGCAGATGGTTGAGAAGGCAAACTCCGACGATTTGTTCGCAGAGCCGATCCACCCATACACCAAGGCACTGCTGGCAGCAGTTCCACAGCCGGTAGTGGGAAAGGGCCGGCCGCAGCGTCAGCTGATTAAGGGCGAGATCACCTCCCCGGTAAACTTACCCGACGAGTGCCGGTTCTCTGGGCGCTGTGACTTCACCTGCGACCAATGTCTGCAGAAGAATCCGGAGCTTAAGGAGCTGCGACCGGATCATTTTGTGGCGTGTACGCTTGCAAAGTAATAAAGCTTATGGCGCCGTAGTACACCATACCACCGTAGTTCATCATACCACCCAATGCCAATACATGGAATCTGTGGAGGAGAGGGTATTTTTAGATATTTGTTTAGCGATAAGAGTTAAAATAAATTGTGCGGGCTATTTTTAGCCCGCTGTTTTTGCTTAAACTATGTGAAGAAAATATCAAAAACCTTATTGTAAGTATCAAGTTTATTTTGTATAATAAAGAGAGAAACCACCATGATTGACTGCGGAGATTGATGAATATGATAAAATTGACAAATTTTGATGTTAAAAAAATGACGATCGGAGAAATGGCTAAAATCAATCACATATCAGAGCAGACCCTGAGGCTTTACGACCGGGAAGGGTTATTTTCTCCCGTAAACAGGGATGAAAACACCGGATACCGCTACTATGACATTCGCCAAAGCGCCCAGCTTGACATGATCCGGTACATGAAAGCCTTAGGGATGCCCTTAAAGGAGATCCGGATTCACATGAAAAAGTGGGATATGGGCCGGGTAAAACAGCTCCTCAGGGAGAACAGAGATGCCATTGACCAGAAGATTGTGGAACTTAATCTTCAAAAACGCGCCATTGAACGGACGCTTGACAGCTATGACCGTTATGAGGCGGCTCCTCCCGATGGGGCCATTGTTATGGAGTACATACCAAAACGCCGGATGTATGTAAAAGAGACGAAAACCAATTTTTATGACTATGAAATCGATGAATACGAACGTCTTTTACGCAGCTTAAAGGAGGATATGGGAACCCGTAAGATATCTCCGTTTTACTTTGCCAATGCAGGGACCATATTAAAGCGGGAGAATTTTATGAAACGAAACCTGTATTCCACTCAGGTGTTCGTGTTCGTGGACCAGGAATACGTTGAGGAAGAACTGATTACCGTCATACCGGCCAATTCCTATCTTTGCATATATTGTGACCGGTTTTCCAAAGAAAAAGAATATATTGACCGGCTGCTGGCGGCCATAGAAGAGAATCACTATACGGTAATCGGAGATTACATCTGCGAAGTCATTGTTGAGATGCCTCTTGACTATAAAGAAAGGGGCATGTTCCTGCGCCTGCAGGTACCGGTCCGTATGTCCTGATATTTGGTGATTTTGCTCCATTGACCTGATACCATCTATAACCTTTATAATGAATGCATCAGGAGCTAGGCTCCATAACAGGTTCTTATTATAGAAAGGATGACGACGATGATGAATAATGAAAAAATCCGTGTGGTACAGTATGGCTGCGGAAAAATGGCAAAGTATATTCTGAGATATTTATATGAAAATGGCGCGGAAATTGTAGGAGCCATTGACGTGAACCCTGATGTGGTAGGCATGGATGCAGGGGAATTTGCCGGCCTTGGGTTTAAAATCGGTGTTCCCATCCGAAGCGATGCAGATGCGGTTCTTGATGAGTGCGATGCAGACATCGCCGTCGTAACCCTGTTCAGCTTTATGGAGGATGTATATCCTCATTTCGAGAAATGTGTTTCCAGAGGAATCAATGTGGTGACGACCTGTGAGGAAGCCATCTATCCATGGACCACTGCTTCCGCCCTTACCAACCGTCTGGACCGGCTGGCAAAAGAAAATGGCTGCACCATCGTTGGAGCAGGAATGCAGGATATTTACTGGATCAATATGATCGGCTGTGTGGCAGGCGGTGTACATCGGATCGACCGCATAGAAGGAGCAGTCAGCTATAACGTGGAAGACTACGGACTGGCTCTTGCCGAGGCTCACGGCGCAGGCCTTACCCCTGAGGAATTCGAAGAAAAAATTGCCCATCCAACTACTTTGGAGCCTTCCTACGTATGGAACTCCAACGAGGCGCTGTGCAACAAGATGGGTTGGACCATCAAATCCCAGACACAGAAGTGCGTTCCTTACTTTTATGAGAAAGACTTATATTCCGAAACTCTGGGAGCTACGATCCCCAAGGGCAACTGCATCGGCATGAGCGCGGTTGTAACCACGGAAACCTTCCAGGGACCGGTCATTGAAACCCAGTGCATCGGCAAGGTTTACGGGCCGGATGACGGAGACATGTGTGACTGGAAGATCGTTGGAGAGCCGGACACGGCCTTCTTTGTGAAGAAGCCGGCTACGGTAGAGCATACCTGTGCGAACATTGTAAACCGCATTCCAACCATACTGAATGCTCCGGCAGGGTTTGTAACGGTTGAAAAGCTTGACGATGTTCAGTACTTGTCCTATCCAATGCATTTATATCTGGAAAGCTAAGAATTAGGGATAAATAAGAATTAGAGATAAATAAGAATTAGGGATAAATAAGAATTAAGGATAAATCAGAATCCGCAGAGAAATCAGACGCTGCGGATTCTTTGCGTCTTTAAGCATAGACGGCTCCGACAGAACGTGCCTGGCAGTTTGACAGGAAAAAGTTATCCCTTTTCTCACCCTCTGGAAAATGGTATTATGGGGATAAGGCTGTTGTTATCGGCAGGCAGTCAGAGACGTATTTGATTTTTTCCTATATACTAGGAAGGAAAAATTACAGGAGGTAAGAACATGGAGCGATTTGAGTACAAGACATTGTTTACCGATGCAAAGGGAATGCTTGGTGGAAAAGTAGACCAGGGTGCATTTCAAAAAGAGTTAAATGAGTTAGGCCAGCAGGGGTGGGAGCTGGTAAATACAGTTCCTGCCGCTCAAAGCTATGGGAGCACAAGGTGGATCATCTCCATATTTAAACGGAAGGTCGAGTAAGCCTGTAATGTGACGAATGATAAGTGATATATAATAGATAGATGTAGAAATATAAGTAATTATGCATGATGAGAGATAAATAACCCTATTAATCAACAGAATACAACAATGAACCCTAATGGACAATCAAAAAAACATGATAAAAATGATATGGATCAGCAGACATGGATTTTCTATATTTCCTTATAATGCTTTGACAATACCGGAAGTGATGCTATAATCAGGAGGCATATATTGAGACAGGATAACAAAGGAGAAGAAAAATGAAAGTTCTTGAAAAGCATCCCATGGTCATGATCGCAATCGGTGTCATAGGAATTTCCCTTTCTGCGATTTTTGTCAAATATTCCCATGCACCTTCCGTGGTGACGGCTGCGTACCGGCTCTTGTGGACGGTGGGGCTTATGACACCGGTGGTATTTGGGAAAGCCCAGGTCCGGGCGGAGTTGAAACGGACGAATGGGAAGACCATTGCATTATGCGCAGTGAGTGGAATATTTCTGGCTCTTCATTTTACGTCATGGTTTGAATCGTTAAAGCAGACTTCTGTGGCAAGCTCGACGGCTATCGTATGCACAGAGGTTATCTGGGTGGCTTTGGGATTTGTCGTGTTCTTAAAAGGGAGGATTGGTAAAGCTGCCCTTATAAGCATTGCCATTACCGTATTCGGCAGCCTGCTTATTGCCCTTTCTGATTATTCGGCAGGAGGGGATCATTTGTCCGGAGACGGGCTTGCCCTGGCAGCGGCAATCTTTTCTGCCGTCTATACCCTGATCGGCCGGGAAGTGAGAAAAGGAATGTCGACAATATCTTACACCTATATTGTCTATTTCTTTTGTGCATTGGTGCTTTGCATATTTACCATAGCGGCCGGAATACCTTTCCATGGTTACGGGATGAGCTCTGTGGTGGTAGGGCTTCTTCTGGCGGTATTCTCTACCCTTCTTGGACACAGTATTTTCAGCTGGTGCTTAAAATTCCTGTCTCCCTCTTTTGTATCGGCATCCAAGCTCTGTGAGCCGGTGGTTGCGGCTATATTTGCCGTGTTCCTTTTTGCTGAACTTCCGGCTCTTTTACAGATCGCTGGAGGCCTGATCACCATAGGCGGTGTGCTGCTGTACTCCAGGGTGGAGAAAATTGGGGAATGATTTTTCTTGTGATTCCATTAAAATAGTGATAACCTAGAAATTGTGGAACTAATTTCCAAATATATAGGAAAGGATTCATGGTAAATGAGCAGAAAAGGAAGTCATGCAGGTACGATGAGAAAAGGGATCCTTCTGGCAGTCATATTGATGCTGGCAGGGACTACGACTGCACTGGCAGATGACACTTCTAAATTTGTCCCGGGAACCAAAATAAATGGTGTTCCTGTGGGAGGAATGACAGTTGAAGAAGCGAAGATACAAATAGAAGGCTTTTATGGCAGGGAATATCGCCTTTCCATCAAGGAGAAGGGAGAGGTGACAGAGGTCATAAACGGTCCTGAGATCGGCTATCAGGTAGTTTTTGCGGAAGGGCTTAAGACGGTTTTAGAAGAGCAGAACGCTTCGGGGCGGGTGACAGGCCCTGCGGCTGACAATACCTATAGCCAAAAGGGAGCAGTCAGTTACGACGAAGGGAAGTTAAAGGAAAAGCTGAGTTTACTTTCGTGTATAAGCGGCGAGGGCATTACGGCTACAACGAATGCCCGGATTTCGGACTGGCAGCAGGGAGTTCCCTTTGCCATCCTACCGGAAGTACAGGGGAACAGCGTAAACTTAGAAAAGCTGGAAGCAGCCGTCAAGGCTGCGTTAAATGAAGCGCTTCCCCAAATAAACATTGAGGAATCAGGCTGTTATGACACCGTAACCGTCACCTCAGAGGATGCCGGATTGATCGCCCAGCGGGATGCGCTCAACCGTGTCAGGGAAATGGAAATCACCTATACCTTTGGAGACCGGTCGGAGGTCTTAAAAGGAGAGGAAATCTGTTCCTGGATATCAGGAATGACGGGAGAAGTGATAAACGTAAGAGGAGATAAGACTTCGGCTTACATAAAGGCTCTGGCAGACAAGTATGATACCGTAGGAAAGGAACGGGCATTTCGGGTCACGGATGGTAAGGCCCGTCTTCTTCCGGGTTCCTATGGCCAGAAGATAGATCAGGCAGGAGAAACCGCTGCCCTGGCTGTTCTCATACAATCCGGGCAAAGCCAGAAAAGAGAACCGAAGTATGTTCAGACAGTGGCGAACCGGAGCAGTGCCTGGGGCGGGGCCTATGTAGAGGTAGATATGGCGGCCCAGCATGTTTATATGTATAAAGATGGTGTTCTGGTATGGGATTCTCCGTGCGTCACAGGAAATGTTTCTAAAAAGTACACAACTCCGGAGGGTATTTTCACCCTTTACTATAAGGAGACAGATCGAATCCTGCGGGGAGAGAGAAAAGCGGACGGCACCTACGAATATGAAAGCCATGTGAATTACTGGATGCCGTTTAACGGAGGGATCGGTCTTCATGACGCAAACTGGAGAAGCAGGTTCGGCGGAGAGATCTATCAGACAAAGGGGAGCCATGGCTGTATCAACCTTCCGCCGGATAAGGCAAAGGTTTTATATGGCCTTGTTTATTCCGGAATTCCCGTAATCTGTCACTATTAAGTCAGGTGTATGAAAAGAGAGTAACGATGTCCTGGTCTTGGACAAGTAAAAAGAGAAAGCCGTTTCGGGTATTATATCCGAAACGGCTTTTATAAATTGGGCCTCTGACGGATTCTTAGGAGTCCGTTTTTTATATGCAAAGATGCGGTCATTATATTTGATAGAAATCATCGACTTAAAGAATGAAAAATATTACTATAAGAGTAATAAATGTTGAAATATGGGATGACGTCCGTATGCGCTTGAAACTATTTACACGTTAAATAAAATGAAGTATCATAAGGCCATCAGATAAGGATAAGTAAAATAAGCGGAAAAGGAGAAAAACAATGAGAACATTTAACGTATGTATCGTTGGAGGGGGAAGTACTTTTACACTAGGTTTCTTAAAGTCATTTGTCAGACTTAAAGAGGAGTTCCCCTTAAAGAAGCTGGTGCTGTTCGACATCGACAACGACCGCCAGGAACCGATAGGAAAGTATGGTGAGATTCTGTTTAAGGAAAGATTTCCGGAGCTGGATTTCTCTTACACAACCGATGTCAAGGAAGCTTATGAGGGGATGGATTTCATATTTATGCAGATGCGCTCCGGAGGACTTCCGATGCGTGCAAAGGATGAGCATATTCCGCTGAGCATGGGAATCATCGGACAGGAAACCTGCGGGGCAGGAGGGATGGCCTATGGTCTCAGATCCTGTGTGGATATGATCAAGGCTGTACACGATATCCGTACCTATGCGCCGGATGCATGGGTATTAAACTACTCCAATCCCGCTGCAATTGTTGCGGAAGCACTCCGCAGAGAATTCCCGGATGACAATAGAATCTTAAACATCTGTGACCAGCCGGAGAATGTGGTACGCTCCTGCAGCAGACTTTTAAAATGCAGTTGGGAGGATTTAGACCCGGTTTACTTTGGACTGAACCATTATGGCTGGTTTACCCATATGTATGACGTTCATACTGGAGAAGACTTACTTCCAAAGATCAGGGAAATGGTTGCCCAGAACGGCTTCCTTCCCCAGGATGCGGAACAGAGAGATAAGTCCTGGCTGGATACCTACGGAATGGTAAAGACAATCATGGAAGATTTCCCGGAGTTTCTGCCCAATACCTATGACCAGTATTACCTATATCCGGAATATAAGGCCAGCCATCTGGACTCTGAATTTACCCGTGCGGATGAGGTTATGGCGGGAAGAGAAAAGCGGGTCTTTCGCGAGTGTGCCCAGGTGATCAAGGAAGGAAAGCTGGGAGATAAGTTTGATGAGATTTCTGATGCCCATGCCGAAATGATGATTAAGGTTGCGGAATCCATTGCTTTTAATAAAAATGACAGACATATCCTGATCGTTGAGAACAACGGTGCGATTGCCAATATGCAGGACGATGCCATGGTGGAGGTTGTATGCGAACTTGGAGCAAATGGCCCCCGTCCCATGAGAGTAGGAAATATTCCTCAGTTCTATCTGGGACTTTTGGTTAACCAGGTATCCTGTGAAAAGCTGATTGTAGATGCTTATTTTGAGAATTCCTATCAGAAGGCTCTGGAGGCATTTACTCTTAACAGGCTGATAGGCGATGCAAAGAAAGCAAGAAAGGTACTGGATGCTTTGATTGAAGCTAATAAAGGCATGTGGCCGGAGTTAAAATAAGGGGAAGCAAAAACTTGGCGGGAGTGAAATGAAATGTGCTCCTATGGAGAATCATAAGAAAACAGGATGCAGCGTTGCAGAGCAGGGATGCCTGTGACGGGAGAGGATATTATCATGAAAAAAAACAGGGCAATGGATTTTTTCTCGGCTCTCGGACGTAGTTTGCTGATGCCGATTGCTGCTTTGGCCGCTTGCGGTATCGTTTTGGGGTTAACCTCTGCGCTTATGAAAGCGCAGGTACAGTCGGCTGTTCCATTTTTACAGCAGGGGCTTATTTATTTCATTATTTCTACTTTAAATAAAATATCAGGTGTTGTATTTACATTGATTCCGGTGTTATTTTCCATTTCCATTTCTTTCGGAATGGCGAGGGAGGAAAAGGAAATAGCGGCATTTGCAGGATTTATCGGTTATTATACATTTCTGGTGGCATCGGCATGTATGATCAATTCCGGCTTTATGAATTTTGGCGCTTTGAAGATATCCACGATCCTGGGAGTGGAAACCCTGGATATGGGCGCGGTTGCAGGTATTGTTGCAGGTATCATGACCGCCTCACTCCATAACCGGTATCATAAAGTTACATTTCCGGTGGCGATCTCCTTTTATGGAGGAAAACGTTTTGTTGCCATTGTTGTTATTATGGCTATGGCAGTTGTTGGTCTTGCCGCACCGATTCTATGGTCACCGGTTTCCATGGTCATTGACGGGTTGGGAGGTTTGATATCCGCTACAGGACTGGTGGGAGTATTCGGCTATGGTTTTTTAGAGCGGCTGCTGATTCCTACCGGTCTGCACCATGTATTAAACGGTATTTTCCGTACCACCTCGATTGGCGGAACCTATGAAGGAGTAGAAGGCTGTCTGAATATTTTCCTTCAATTTGTCGATAAGGTAGACATCTCAGAACTGAGGCCGTTTACGGTATTTTTAGGACAGGGCAAAATGCCGATGATGATGTTTGGTCTTCCGGCAGCAGCACTGGCTATTTACAGGACCTCTCCTCCGGAGAAAAAGAATAAAGTAAAGGCTCTCATGATTGCAGGCGTTGCAGCCAGCATTGTGTCAGGCATTACGGAACCATTGGAATTCTCATTCATGTTTATTGCACCACCGCTGTTTTTGTTCCATGCGCTGATGGGCGGCCTGTCCTTCATGCTGATGTCGGCATTTAAGGTTATTATCGGCAATACCGGCGGCGGTCTGATCGATTTCCTGATCTGGGGCGTATTCCAGCCAGGATCCCGCTGGTACTGGGTGATCATTACCGGACCGTTCTTCTCCGTCATTTATTATTTTGTATTTAAAAGCTATCTGACGAGAAAACAGCTCTCCATCGATGTATCTGACGAAGAGCAGGAGGCGGATGCTTTGGAGAGTACAATGGAAGAAAAACAAAAAGCCCTCGCATCGAAAATCATAGAGGGACTCGGCGGATATCACAATATCACAACAGTGAACAACTGCCTGACCAGACTTCGTGTGGATATAAAAGATATGGCATTGGTGAGTGATGAACTTTTAAAGAAAACAGGCTCCATGGGAATTGTCCGCACCAGCGATACACATATCCAGGTGATTTATGGACCGAAAGTGGAAGGAATTGCATCAAATGTGAGGGAAGTATTAAAATATTAAAGATACAAAGAGGAAGCTGCCCGGCCATGGGATACATGGAACCGGGCAGCTTTCTTATTTTCGTTAAGACAGGGAACCAAAAGTGTCACCGTCTGTCTGGGAATTCTGTTTGATCCTGGCGGCCAGTTCAATCAGGATCTGGACAATGGTTAGGATTCCCAGTCTGGGATTGATATCTACATGACGGTACTCCTCATTCCGGTCGTTGGTGCAGAGTGCGAAGGTGCTGTAGGGGATCAGAGGGCTGTCCTTCTCGCAGGTGAGCAGGATCGTGATGGTGCCGCGGGCCTTGGCCTTTCGGAATACAGACAGATACCGCCTGGCATCTCCATGGGCCGTGATGATGAAAAGAACGGCATCACTGTTTATCTCATGTACAAGACCGTTTAACAGGCGCCGCCACTCAACCAGAATACAGGGATAGTCAAGTGTGTTTAAGACCGTCTGGAGATATTTGGCAGCAAGGGAGCTTAAATTGGAGCCATAGATATAGATGGGCCGGTCACTGGTCAAAAGCCCGGCGATCTCTTCCAGCTTTTCTTCATCGATCTGATCTAAATTATCTTTAAACAGGGCGAGAGAATGATGGACCAGATCATCGGTACGGAAGTTCTGGGGGTGAAGCTGCTTTAATTCCTTTCGCACCTGGTATTTGAATTCGTTATAGCCCTTCAGTCCCAGCTTTTGGCAGAAACGGACAATGGTAGCATTGGAGGTATACAGGCTGGCACTTAAGTCATTTAAATTGGTATACACGGATGAGGGAAGATTGGATTCAAAATACTTAAGGATTTCTTCCTCCGTATCCGTAAGGTGCAGCTCATGTGCTTTTTCAAATAAAGGAATCATGGTTTTCCCCCTGTTCCGTTTGTTCCCGGCCGGACAGCTTGTACTGAAGGTAACAGCGTATAATGGCGTTGATCATATAAAACACCGGAAGCCTGGAAGTGAACTCCGCTCCCCGGTTCTCACGCTGGTTGGTGAAGAAGCGGAAGTTGACAGTGGCTAAGTTGGCAACTTCATTGTTGGTATATGGGGTGATGGATAGAATCGGGACATTGTTCATCCGGGCGATTTTGCCAAGACGTACGGTCGGACCGAAATCCCCGGTGGTGCTGATTAAGATCAGAAGGGATTCTGAGTGGATATTTCTTAAAATGTGTTCTCCCATTTTACTGGATTCGATCTTGTATACATTCTGGCGTCCGATGGAGAAAAGAAGCTTCTCAAAGTAGTCGCTTAGAATAGAAGTGATCCCTCCTGGGGCCCATAAGTAGATGGGGCAGTTACTGTCAAAATACCGGAACGTATGGCTGAGCTGATCTTCCGATATCAGATTGGAGGTTCCTTCCACGTTGGAACACAGGCTGTCAATCATGATCCGGGTATTAAAATTCTGGGCTTTTGCAGCCGAAGGTCCGGGAGTTTCTTTTCTTCCCTCTGCGCGGAGGGCATATTTGAATTCCGCAAAGCCGGAATACCCAAGCTTCTTGCAGAAGCGCAGAATCGTGGCAGAGGAATAAGATGTCTGGGCGGCCAGAGTCTGTATGCTCATATCCAAAACCTCATCCGAGTGTTCATAGACATATTTTAAGACATTCAGTTCATTATTGCTCAGGCTTTTGATAACAGCGTCATCCAAATGAAGTGTGACCATAGGAAACCTCCTCGTAAATCTCTCAGTACATTTTATCACGAATACATGATAAGTCAATGCAGCCGGGGGGAATAGACGGCCTGTTTCGTGAAAAAGGTATTATTATCAGGTTATAGTTTGTGTCAACAGATTGACAGGATGGCCTCTTTGTGCTACATTCAGGACATAAAAAAGGTGAAAGGAGATGATACCTGTGGCTGAGATCATGCCTCATATCAAGCTGTCAAAAGAACAGGCTGTTCCTTATGCGCTGCTGCCGGGTGATCCAAAACGTCTGGACCGGATTGCAGCCTGTCTGACGGATGTGGAGGAACTGGCGTTTAACAGGGAATTCCGAAGTATTAAGGGAAAATACAGAGGAGTACCTGTTATGGCAGTATCTACAGGGATTGGAGGTGCATCTGCGGCAATCGCAGTGGAGGAACTGGCAAGAATCGGGGTTAAGGCCATGATCCGGATCGGAAGCTGCGGAGCGCTTCAAAAGGGGATCCGCCTTGGCGATTTAATTCTGGTCAATGGAGCTGTCCGGGATGATGGAGCCTCGTCCTCCTATGCAGATTCCATTTATCCGGCGATACCGGATACAAAGCTTTTGCTGGCCTGCATGGAAAGTGCAGGGGAATTGGGAGCGAGATCTCATGTGGGAATAGCCAGAAGCCATGACAGCTTCTACATTGATGAGGAAAAAGAGGTCTGCGCTTACTGGGCAGGAAAAGGCGTAATGGGTTCTGATATGGAAACTGCTGCATTATTTGTGGTGGGCGGACTGCGGGGAGTAAAAACCGCCTCCATATTAAATGTGGTGGTGGAGTCTGAGGAGTCCATAGAGGAAAACATCAACAGCTATACGGGCGGAGAGTCCGCCATGATGAGGGGAGAGCATTTGGAGATCCTTACGGCATTGGAGGCCTTTGTCCGTATGGATAAAGGTTGAGAGAAAAAATAAATGGAGGAAATTGAGATGAAAAATTTATTTAAAACCAAATTGAATGCAGCCTGTTTTGTATTGATTCCGGCTTGTATTGGAATCAATTATTTAGGAAAGCTTTTTGCGTCTGTTTTAAAGCTTCCGCTTTGGCTGGATTCTATCGGTACCTGCATCGGCGGTATTCTTGGGGGACCCGTGATCGGGGGAATCTGCGGTGCGGCCAACAACTTGATTTATGGCTTTACCACCGGTGATTCGATCACTCTGGTATATGCCTTGACCAGCTTGGGAATCGGTGTCGCAGTAGGAATCATGGCAAGGCTTGGCCGTATGGAAAAGCTTTCCGGAGCCATTCTCACCGCCTGTGTGGCGGGCCTTACGGCTGTTGTAATCTCCACTCCTTTAAATATCATTTTCTGGGGCGGAACCACAGGCAATATCTGGGGAGATGCTGTCTTTGCCTGGTCACAGGCTTCGGGCCTTCCCGTTGCTCTTGGCTCCTTCCTTGATGAAGTCCTCGTGGATGTGCCGGATAAATTAATCACCCTTTTGATCGTATACGCCATCATCAAGGGTCTTCCAAAGAAACTGACTTCCCTTTACGAACTGGATGATGAAGTGGCAAGTCTGGATTAAAGCAGGAAAGGCAGAATCATATGAAAAGTATCAGTCTTTACGTGGATAAAGATACCTACTTAACCAGGCTGCATCCTTTTGCCAAGATGTTTTATATTCTGGCAGCCGTCAGCGCACCCCTTATTGGGGGCGCGCTGTGGATATACGGCCTTTTTTTGGCCATCAGCCTTTGTCTTTTGATCAGCGGGAAGATCATCAGAAAGGTTTTCCCTCTGATTGCCTTTTCCTTTACCATCATAATCACCATTTTTTTGATCCATGGCCTTTTTAACCAGGAAAACCAGAAGATTTTATTCCATTTAGGGCCTCTTGCCTTTTATCAGGAAGGGCTTCTTTATGCTGCCGGGATCGGGCTTAATATCTTAAACATGCTTTTGGCCTTTGCCACGTTTGTACTGACCACTAAGCCTGCGGATCTGGTGGAGACCATGGAGCAGGCAGGCTTTTCACCCAGGTTCGGATATATGATCAGTTCTGTTTTTCAGATTATTCCCCAGATGATGGGGACTATGAACACCATCATGGATGCCCAGAGAAGCCGGGGAATGGAAACAGAAGGCAGCCTGCTTGTAAGAGCCAGGGCATTTATCCCGTTAATTTCGCCTGTGGTCAGCAGCTCCCTGATCAACACCAGAGAAAGGGCCATTGCCCTGGAAGTGCGGGGATTTGATTCAAAAAATAAAAAAACATTTTTAAGAGAATATAGTCTGACAGGCAGGGACAAGGCATTCATGTCGTTGATGGCTCTGCTCATTGCGGGTTCTATTGTATGGAGGGTGCTTACATGGCTTTGATCGAAGTGACAAACTTAAAATACCGGTATCCCCATACAGAACGTCTGGCTCTTGACGGAATTGATTTTCAGGTGGAAAAGGGGCAGTTTATCGGGATCGCCGGTGAAAATAAGGCCGGAAAAAGCACGTTATGCCAGGCCTTTGCCGGTCTGGTCCCCACCATGTTCCGTGGGGCATATGGCGGGAAGCTCCTCATTGACGGAGCGGAAGCGGCGAAAACTCCCATAGCCGAATTATGCCAGAAGGTTGGCCTTGTGTTCCAGAATCCTTTTAACCAGCTTTCCGGAGCAAAGGATACGGTCTTTGAGGAAATCGCCTTTGGGCTTCAGAATCTGGGAATTCCCAGGGAAGAGATTTTTAAGAGAGTGGAAGAAAATTTAAAGCTTCTGGATATTGAAGAATACAGGGACAGAAATCCCTTTGATTTATCAGGAGGGCAGACGCAGCGGGTGGCGATTGCCAGCATCCTTGCCATGGAGCCTAAAGTCATCGTGCTTGACGAGCCCACCTCCCAGCTGGACCCTCAGGGAAGTGAAGAGGTATTCCGGGTGGTTGATAAGCTGGCAAAGACAGGCATAACCATTGTCATGGTGGAGCAGAAGATAGAGAAGCTGGCTTCTTACTGTGATAAGATCCTCCTTCTTCACAAAGGAAAGCAGATCGCTTATGATACTCCGGAACGGATTTTTTCCAGGGATGATTTAGAGGAACTGGGTGTTAAACCGCCGGTCTATACCCAGGTCTGCAGAGCGCTTTCAGTGAGCAGGAAAGAGGGAGAGGACAGGCTTTATCCGGTCACGTTAGCACAGATGGAGCGTTTAAGGGACCAGTTTCCTCCAAAGCTTTCCGGCAGGGCTTTTGCAAAAGACCAGGAAGAGATACATGTTCCGGCCGTATTTAAGATCCAGGATTTAAAGTTTCATTATCAGCCTGACATACCGGTGATCGAACACCTGGACCTTTGCCTTGATGCAAGGCCTACCGCAATCATCGGCCAGAACGGTGCGGGAAAAACCACTCTGGTCAAGCTGTTAAAGGGACTTTTAAAGCCAAATGCAGGCAGTATTTCCTTTGAAGGCGAGGATATATCCAAAAGAACCGTGGCACAGCTTGCCGGAAAGGTGGGATATGTGTTTCAGAATCCGGATGACCAGATATTTAAAAACCGGGTGATGGAAGAGGTCATGGTAGGCCCATTAAACTTAGGGAAGAGCCGGGAAGAGGCGGGGAAGCTGGCTGCGGAGGCCCTTGAGATGGTAGGGCTTATGGAGGCTGCGGAAGAAAATCCCTATGACCTGGATTTATCGGAACGGAAAATGGTAGCCATTGCCTCGGTGGTGGCTATGGATCCTAAGGTGCTTATTTTAGATGAACCGACCATTGCCCAGGATGCAAAAGGACGGGCGGTGCTTGGAAGGATTGTCCGGACCTTAAGTGAAAAAGGAAAATTTGTGCTGGCGATTCTTCATGATATGGACTTTGTGGCAGAGTATTTTGAACGGGTCATTATTATGGCTCACGGAAAGGTGCTTAAAGACGGGCCGGGGGAAACGGTCTTTTATGAGAAAGAAAGCCTGTTAAAGGCCCGGCTGGAACAGCCCCATGCAGCCCGGTTATGTGAACTCCTGGGGTATGAGGGTGCTTTTATGACAGCGGAAGATATGAAAGCTGCAGGAAGATAGCCTCCTGAAGCAATTTTGCTCCGGCAAAGAGTCTGCGATGCAGACTCTTTGTTTTTTGCCGGAAACAGGGGCCTTTTTAGTTTTTCTTCTCAGGAGCGCAGAAGACCACAATCGTCTGGGGAGTGGTAACTGCCGGAATACTGCGGGTGGTAAATGCATAAAAGACAAGAAGAAAATGGCCGCCTGGGTGGTAAAAGAAGGTCTGACCGTTGGAAAGGAGAATTGTTGTCTCGCTTTGGTTGGACAGGCTCAGCTGCAGAGTTTGTGATGAATTTAACAAGTCCTCATCAAAATAGTCAAAAACAGCCTCATACCCATCGCTGTTTTCCGCAAGGGCGACTGCTGTGAATTGAGGCGGATAAATAAGGGGAACAGGCGCTTTTGTATCAT
Organism: Lacrimispora sp.; assembly: GCF_032078915.1. Taxonomy (GTDB): domain Bacteria; phylum Bacillota; class Clostridia; order Lachnospirales; family Lachnospiraceae; genus Lacrimispora. The sequence continues at coordinate 70,873 of NZ_DAMAUN010000016.1, forward strand.
AGAAGGCGACGATGGAATCACCTGGATTAAAGGTGTGCTGGTTAAAGACGTAGGTTTGTGGAGTGACAATAAAGTTGGTCTGTCCTAAGCTCTCGCTCATTATGGAGATGATCATTGAACAGCTTTTATCGTCAGAGGAGGTCCTTAAAGGGTTAACAGAAGTTACTGATCCGTAAACAGGGGTATAGCGTGCCATGGATGAATCCTTTTTTATCATTCTTAATCTTATATTTATGAAGGCGCCGGGGGTATTATGAAATATTTTGTCACCAAGGAGAGTCAGAAAAATCGTAATAAAAATGTCAAGAAAAATACCGTAAAAATTTAGACAAATTTCGCGGTTTTCATGTATAATGAATACTGAACGAAAAGGCTGGTAAAGAGGTAGGTAGTAAATGGAAAATGTAAAACCGCGCAGCAGAAAGAAAAAGCCATTTGGATTAAAGGGCTTGGCAGCAATTGGAAGCGGGACTGTAGCTGCAGCGGCGCTGATTGCTGCTCTTGTCTATCTTCAGACAGGCAAGCAGTATGAGAAGGTGTTTTTCCCCAACACCACGATCAATGGAATGGATGCATCAAAGAAATCCGTTGAAGATGTAAAGAAGTCAATTGCTTCCGGAATTGATAACTATGTGTTGTCAATCGGGGAAAGAGGAGGAAGCACACAAGAGATAAAGGGACGGGATATCGGCCTTGAGTCAGTTTTTGACGGAAGCCTTGAAAAGCTTTTGGAGGACCAGAAGACTTATGAATGGCTGAAACATACGAAAACGCCCCAGGAATTTGATATAGGAACCATGATACAGTATGACCAGGACAAATTTGAATCGGTTGTTTCCGGCTTAGACTGTTTAAAGGATGAACTTGTGGAAAAGCCGGAAAATGCACATGTGTCCGATTATGTATCGGGACAGGGCTACCATATTATAGCTGCAAAGGAAGGAAACCAGCTTGACCCGGAAAAGGTGAAGTCAGGAATTTCCGAAGCTGTGATGGGCTTAATCCCGGAAATTTCCTTAGAAGAGCTTGGGGCTTATGTAAGGCCTCAGATTCCTGCTGACGATCCCCAGTTGATCGAGCAGGTACAGACATTGAACAAATATGCCAATGTCACGATTACATACAGCTTTGGAAATGAAAAAAAGGTGTTAAACGGTGATACGATTTCCAAATGGATCGGGATCGGAGAGGATGGCAAGGTTTATTTAAGCAGCTCCTCAGTTTCTGCATACGTGAAAGAGCTGGCTTCCCAGTATGATACGTCCACCAGGGCCAAAAACTTAAAGACCTCCTATGGGCAGACCGTAAGGATCACGGGTGGCAGCTATGGCTGGAAAATCGATCAAAGCAAGGAAGCGGATGAACTGGCAGAGCTGATCCGTTCCGGGCAAAGCCAGGTAAGAGAGCCTGTCTACAAACAGAAGGCAGCCAGCCATGGAGACAACGATTACGGTACCACTTATGTGGAAATCAATTTAACAGCCCAGCACCTGTATTTTTATAAAGACGGAAAGCTTTTGGTAGAATCAGATTTCGTATCAGGCAATGAGTCAAAGGGCTGGTCCACTCCTGCAGGCGTATTTCCCCTTACCTATAAGCAAAGGGATGCGACGCTAAAGGGAGAAACTTACAGGACTCCCGTGTCTTACTGGATGCCATTTAACGGAAATATCGGCCTCCATGATGCCACCTGGCGCAGTACCTTCGGAGGAACCATCTATAAGACCAGCGGTTCCCACGGTTGTGTCAATCTGCCTCCGGCTGTGGCAAAGACCATCTTTGAAAATATAGCAGCAGGAGTTCCGGTTCTTTGTTATCATCTGACTGGAACGGAATCCCAGACAGCTTCTAACGGAACGTCAAAGCCGGCGGAGACAAAGCCTGCGACAGAGCCGACCACTGCAGCGAAACCTACAGAGGCGCCAACGACGGCTCCGCCTGCAATAGCAGCGCCCACGACTGCGGCTCCTCCTGCGACCAAGGAACCGGAGACAGAGATTTCGACAAGCGCTCCTTCAAAAGACGGTGAGCTAGGGCCTGGGGTTTCAAATAGCTCAGGAAAGAAGAAAACAGGGCCTGGCGTACACAAGTAATCAAAGCCCTTTGGCTGCGGCACCGGCTGTCTACATGAGCCGGCGCTGCAGCCTTTTGTTTTTACATGGTAACATAGGATCTTCTTGACAATGGCATAATACTGGTATAGGGTTTCAATAGATAAAGCCATAATAGGAGGAATATAAAATGATTAATAAAGATACCTTCGTACCCATACAGTTTTTTAAAAAAGAGGCATACACCGGAAGCATGAAAGGAATGCGTTACCGGGTGGCAAAGGAGGAAGAGGAATTATCAGCCGTGGTATATCCGGAACCCTATTGCTATGAAGCGACTCCTGAAGAGCAGAAAACAAGAGCCTCATTTCCTTTTACGGAAGAGGGACGGGGACAGGCTGTGGACTGGATCAATGAGCAGTATGAAAAAAACCGCCCGGCCTGGGAAAAGGCCGCAAGAAAATGAATGTTTTATCCCCCAAAAGCCCGGTTCTTTGCTGTATTTTCCCCCTTTCCTAAATGGATGAAGTATGGTATGATAGTGTAATATTGGGATTACTGACATGGAGGAAGAGAAATGGAAGAGAACAAAGAAGAAGTAGTTTCTAAAAACTTTATTGAACAGGAGATAGATAAGGATCTTGCAGAGGGTGTTTATGATCATGTGCAGACCAGATTTCCGCCGGAACCTAACGGCTATCTGCATATCGGACATGCAAAATCGATTTTACTTAACTATGGACTGGCTCAGAAGTATGGTGGAAAGTTCAACCTCCGTTTTGACGATACAAATCCGACAAAAGAGAAGACAGAATTTGTAGAATCCATCATGGAAGATGTGAAGTGGCTGGGGG
>NZ_DAMAUN010000016.1:73787-84550 GCF_032078915.1 Lacrimispora sp.
GATTTCGAGGACCGTCTTTTCTTTGCGTCCAATTATTTTCAGGAAATGTATGATTGTGCTATCCTTTTAATAAAGAAGGGAAAGGCATTTGTCTGTGATTTGACTGCGGAGGAGATCAGGGAATACCGGGGGGATTTTAAGACTCCTGGAAAAGAAAGCCCCTACCGGAACCGCAGCGTGGAAGAGAATTTAAAGCTGTTTGAAGAGATGAAGGAAGGCAAATATCAGGATGGGGAAAGAGTTCTCCGGGCCAAGATCGATATGGCATCTCCCAACATCAATATGCGCGATCCGGTCATTTACCGTGTGGCCCGCATGACGCATCATAACACCGGCGATCAGTGGTGCATCTATCCTATGTATGATTTTGCCCATCCGATCGAGGACGCCATTGAGCACATCACCCATTCTATCTGTACTCTGGAATTTGAGGATCACAGACCGCTTTACGACTGGGTAGTTGTGGAGTGTGAATTCGTTCATCCTCCCCGCCAGATTGAATTTGCGAAGCTGTATCTTACCAATGTGATAACGGGAAAACGCTATATCAAGAAGCTGGTAGAGGACGGTATCGTTGACGGCTGGGATGATCCCCGCCTGGTATCCATTGCAGCTTTAAGAAGAAGAGGCTATACGCCGGAATCCCTCCGCATGTTTGTGGATCTGGTAGGTGTATCCAAGGCGAACAGCTCTGTTGACTATGCCATGCTTGAATACTGTATCCGTGAGGATTTAAAGTTGAAAAGGCCGAGAATGATGGCGATCCTGGATCCCGTTAAGCTGGTCATCGATAACTATCCCGAGGATACCATAGAGTATCTGGATGTTGCAAATAACCTGGAAAATCCTGAATTAGGAGAGAGAAAGGTTCCCTTTGGGAAAGAGCTTTATATTGAACGGGAAGATTTTATGGAAGAACCCATTAAAAAGTATTTCCGTCTTTTCCCAGGCAATGAAGTCCGCCTGATGAATGCCTATTTTGTGACCTGTACCGGCTGCGAAAAGGATGAGGACGGCAATGTCACTGTGGTTCACTGTACCTACGACCCGGAGACAAAGAGCGGCTCAGGCTTTGAAGGCAGAAAAGTAAAGGGAACGATTCACTGGGTAGCTTCCTCCACTGCAGTACAGGCAGAATGCCGTCTGTATGAAAACATCGTGGACGAAGAAAAAGGAAAGCTTAACGAGGACGGCAGCTTAAACTTAAATCCAAATTCTTTGGTCATCTTAAAGAACTGTTTTGTGGAACCGGGCCTTCTAAGTGCAAAAGCTTATGACAGCTTCCAGTTCGTAAGAAACGGATTTTTCTGTGTTGACTGCAAGGACAGCGGACCGGAACAGCTGGTATTCAACCGGATCGTTTCATTAAAGAGTTCATTTAAAATAACTAAATAATCGTTGACAGGCCAGGCGGCAGGTCAAACAAGTAGAGTGCTGCATGACCGGAAAAACAAAGGACGTGCGGCATTTCTTCATATCCGGTAAAGTGACAACCTGTGTACACAATATCTAAATGCCAAAAAACACGGGCAGGAAAGGAGTTTTTTTATGGAGCTAATGATACCTTTAAAGAACCAGCCTGGGTCGCCCTATTACAGCCAGATTTACAGCTACATTAAAGAAGAAATAAAAAAAGGGAATCTAAGGCCGGCCAACCGCCTTCCTTCCACAAGGAGGCTGGCAGAGAATTTAAAAGTCAGCCGCAGCACCACCCAGATGGCTTATGAACAGCTTTTATCGGAGGGATACATTGAGGCCGTCCCCTGTAAGGGATATTTTGTATGCAGGATCGAGGATCTGGTGCATACCGGGCAGGAGCAAAGGGATAAAATCCCTTCCCTTCTTAGTCCCTCATTAATTGACAGGGAAAAGGTTCCTGACTGGAAGGTGGATTTTTCTCCCAGAGGGATTGATCTTTGTGCATTTCCATTCAATACATGGAGGAAGATATCGAAAAATACCCTGGTAGATGATAACCGGGAGATGTTCATGCCGGGAGATCCCCAGGGAGAGCCTGCCCTCAGGGAGGCCATCCGTTCCTATCTCCATTCTGCCCGCGGGGTAAACTGTTTGGCAGATCAGATCATCGTAGGCGCCGGAAGCGAATACCTTTTGATGCTGCTGTCCCAGATCCTGGGAGCTGACCGGGTGATTGCCATGGAAAATCCAACGTACAAGCAGGCATACCGGGTCTTAGACAGCCTAAAATACCAGGTGGTTCCCGTTGACATGGACCGGTCCGGCATGGATGTGGAGCTTTTGGAAAAAAGCGGAGCGGATATTGCCTATGTCATGCCTTCCCACCAGTATCCCACCGGCATCGTTATGCCGGTAAAGCGGAGGCAGGAGCTTCTTGTCTGGGCCTATGAAAAGGAAGGTCGGTATCTCATTGAGGATGATTATGACAGTGAATTCCGATATAAGGGAAAGCCTATCCCTGCGTTACAGGGAATGGACGGAAGAAACCGGGTGATTTATTACGGAACCTTTTCCAAATCCATTGCCCCGGCCATCCGTGTAAGCTATATGGTACTGCCCGGCCCTCTTTTGGCTGTTTACCGGAAGCGGATGAATTTCTATGCTTCCACAGTATCCCGCATTGACCAGAATATTCTTTATCAGTTTATGGCAGAGGGGCATTACGAACGCCATTTGAACCGGATGAGGGCTGTCTATAAGGCAAAGCACGATACATTGGCGGCGGGGCTGAAACCCTTTGAGAGCCAGTTCCTAATCAGAGGAGAACATGCGGGACTTCATCTTCTTTTAACTGACCGCAAGGGAAGGGAGGAGAGCCAGCTCATTAATATGGCAGCAAGATCCGGGGTTAAGGTTTACGGCATGTCGGGATATTTTATCCATGAACAGCATAATACCTATCCTTCAACCATTGTTCTTGGGTTTGCAAGCCTTACGGAAGAAGAGATAAGGACAGGCCTTGCGCTTCTTTGCCAGGCGTGGTCTGTATATGACGGGAAGGAGGAATTTTGTGTTTGAGAAATGGACGGATCCAAGAAAAAGAGAAAACCTTCGCCTCCTCCTTTGGATCGGGCTTATCACAGTGCTTTTGCTTCTGCTTAGCCTGGCAGGCACCATCAGGAATGGAGAACCATACGAAGAACACGCGGAACCAAAAGCATTGGCTGAGACTGTAAGTGAGACTATAAATGAGACTATCAGTGAGACTTTATCAGATGAAATAGCTCTCTCTCCCGGGGATAAGGAGTTTTTAACCCAGCTGACCGGGTTCTTTGAACAGGGGGATTTGGAAGGAGCGGCCAGGCTCTTAAATAGTTATGACATCCCCTGGAAAGAGTTTCCCTGCATGTATGATGGAGCAGCGATGAGGGGGAAAATATCCTCTGGCAAAGGCCTGGTGTTTGTGAAAGCCTCCACTGTTTTTTACGGGAATTTTGATTACGGGAAGCCTGAGGGTGAATGTACGGCCTTGCAGATCCTGGAACTGGAGGAGGGGAAGCGTTACGATTACTCCTATGGAACATGGGTGAGTGGAAAGATGAACGGGAACGGAGAGTGCGGTTACAACTATTATGACGGGGTAACAGAGGATATCACGAAGCTCAATGCAAAAAGGGGTATTTTTAAAGATGATCTGATGCAGGGAGAGATTACCTATACCAGCACCAATGCAGAAGGGGGAACTTCCGTCTGGCAGTTTTTAGTTGCAGATGGCATGATTATAAAGGATGACCGATGGATCAGGGATACGGACAGCTCCGGAGCCGTTATTTACAAACTGATGGCAAAGGATGATATGATCCATGCCTATGCCTTAGGAGAAAGCGCCATGGGAGAGGACAGGTGGAAAAACCTGATCCTATTTCCCTATGTTTCATAAAGGAGGCCTTGACGGATGAATCAGGAAATCTTAGACCGCCTGGGAATCATTACAGACGAGGAACGGGAAATCATAAACGGACGGACAGAAATTGACCGCAACCGGTATACCGAGGGGCGGGAGCTGGTCATTGACAGCAAAAAGATGCTGGAGCATGGGAAAATGATCAGCATCAGGCCTCACACCAGATTCGTCCATTTCCCCAAGCATAAGCATAATTACATTGAAGTGATCTATATGTGCAAGGGAGAAACGGTCCATTATATTGATGGGGAAAAGGTGGTCTTAAAGACAGGGGAGCTGCTGTTTTTAAACCAGCATGCCACCCAGGAGATCCTTCCGGCAGGAGAGGAGGATATTGGAATAAACTTCATTATCCTGCCGGAGTTTTTTGATACTGCCTTTGAAATGATGGGGGAAGAAGAAAACCTGCTGCGGGATTTCCTGGTAGGCTGTCTCTGCTTTGATCCACGTTACGCCAGCTACCTCCATTTTCAGGTGTCAGATGTGCTGCCGGTACAGAATCTGGTGGAAAACATGGTGTGGACCCTTTTAAGCGACCAGCCAAATAAAAGGAGCATCAACCAGGTTACCATGGGGCTTTTGTTTCTTCAGCTCATGCATTACACGGATAAGATCAGCCATACGTCAGAAAGCTTTGAACAGAAGCTTATATTTCAGGTGCTCACCTACATTGATGAAAATTATAAGGATGGGGAGCTGACTGAGCTTTCGGCCCTCCTTAATTATAACATTTACTGGCTGAGCCGGGCCATAAAGCGATTGACCGGGCGGACCTATAAGGAGCTTTTGCAGGTAAAGCGGCTGAATCAGGCTTCTGTTCTTCTTTTAAACACCAGGCTTTCGGTAACAGATATTTCCATAGCGGTAGGGTATGATAATACCAGCTATTTTCACAGGATCTTCCGGAACTATTACGGAATGTCCCCAAAGGAATACAGAGCTATGGACCCTTAGGAGGACACTTGTCCTGTCTTGATTTCATAGGTTCCATGAAGGAGGTCGGCTTCTACTGCGGTTCCGTCAGAAAATGTGGTACGCTGCCGGAATGGGTCCCCGTCAATGAATTCATGGGAAAGCATTTCGCACATGGCGACCCTTTCGTGAAGGGAAGCGACAATTCTGCAGCGGGCTGCCATTTCTTCCTCCGAGAGGGTTTGATGGCCGCCAAAAGAGCCGTCAATGTTCTCATAAGCCCCATCCCGGATAAAATATGGGGCGCCGCCGTTTAAGAGGGCATAAAGCATGAAGTCCTCTTTTTCATATTTTTCCATCATCCATGGGATGATCAGGCAGTCATGATAAACCAGGTTAAAGAGAGGTACCGGGATTCCCTGGCGATCAGCCCCCGGCTCGTGCATCATAAAGGAATAGGGGGCATAGTGGCAGAACACAAGACTTTTTACGGACCAGTCCGTCACTTCCTCGGAGCTAGGAAGGATCCCCCCAGAAAGCAGGTATTCAAAGCAAAGGCTCCGGTAATCCAGACATTCCTTCCGGTTGATCCGGTGCCATGGGTGGGCGCATTCGTCAGGCTCATTGCACGTGAACACATCTAAGTAAGCACAGTCTAATTCCACACCGTTTTTCTTGATTTCTGTAAAATTCCTTTTTACATAATAGGGAGCCTGAGTGGCGCACAGATAGGTCTGAGGTCCGCCTGCCCAGTTGGCATGCTCCGTAAGAGTCCCGTCAGGCTTTTGCGCTGCAAAATTCTGGTCAAAGGTTTTGGCTCTGCGGTAATAATCCCGGTACTGGTCATGGATGCCAAAGGAATATCCGTACCCGTGCATGGTATCCGCAAGCTCCTTCATCTTTTCCCAGCCCCCGGCCTCTTCACAGGCGGGTAGGTAGTCGGGATGCTGGTTATCATAACCTGGTTCCGCCCAGCCATCCAGATGGAGATACAGCTTTTTAAGGCCCAGATCCTTGTAGAAATGATGGATCTCACCGGTTCGTTTCTCAAAGCTGTATACATGGTTATTTTTGTCCGGGTTTTCCGGGTCAAAGAAGCGGGAATCCGGCATGACCTGGGTTTTAATTCCCTTATGGATAAAAGAAGCGCCGACCAGCTTATGAACAGGGGCCTTTGCCGCCTTTTCCTTCAGGGAGCAGAAGGTGCCCTGCTCTTTTACGTAGGTCCGGTAATGCTTGCAGATATCATTGTAATCACAGTCCGACAGAAAGGAATACCGCATCGTTCTGCGGCCATTCATTCTGCCTAAGCTTGGCAGCCACTTGATGCCGGCGTGGGTATAGGGGCCCTTTGCCGGATGCTCTGCATAATAAGCGGCATCCCAGGGCTGTTCACAGATGGCTAAGTAGCCGCTTCCCTCCTTTACTTGTCCAAACCATGGCATGTAAGAGCCGGCTGTGCACATCATGCCGTCAAAGGGCAGCTTTTCAAGAGCTGTTTCCCAGGTATTTGGGATGAGAAGCCCTTGCTGGATATTTAAAAGAGTATACCAGCGGTCACTTTCTTTTTCAAATTCCATGTATCCGGGCCAGTATATTTCTGAAACCGGGATGCTGCTTTCTGTCAGAGGGATCCATTCAAAATGAATGTCCTCCGTGGCGAATTCCATCCATGTAACTGTTTCAAAGGCTAATGAAAGATCCATGCCATCCAGCTGAAAGCCCTGGTAGTGGCTGATGATTCCTTCCCCTATTCCTGTTTTCCATTGCCTATGAGTAATGGAAGCGGCATCCTGGAAATAGACGGTCTGTCCGCCGATCACAAGACGGGGCCTGTATTCTTTGTCCCATTTCCAAAGCACATTCCCATGCTTTATGGAAAAAAGAAGGGAGCTTTCCTCAAAGCTCAAGGCTGTTTGATTGAATATAATATCGTGCATTGTCCATCCTCCACTGTATTGATGGTTCTAATATAGCACTTTTTCAGAAAAAAGCCTTACGGAATCATCACGGAAGCTTGTCAAATCATCCGGTTATCTTCTCTCCTTTTTTTACTTGCATTTGTGATGTCATTGGAATATTTTTTTACGGAATTAAAATATTCCAAAGGAGACATTCCGGTTGTTTTCTTAAACTGCTTGGAAAAATACTGCAGGGAGCTGTAGGAAAGGAAATATGCAATTTCCGTAAAGTTCATATTGCCATCCCGCATGATCTCCTTAGAACGCTCGATTTTCATTAAATTGAAATAGTCGATGGCTCCGCAGTTTTTTTCTTTGTGAAACAGGGAGTGAAGGGTGGAACGGCTTATGGAGAATTCATTGCAAATGGCTTTTATAGTAAGGTGTTCGCAGATGTGAAACTCCATAAACTGAATAATCTGTTCCAAATGGCTGGAATTGGAGGAAAGGGCCATCTGCTCGGTTGGAAGGTTATGGATGGGGGAACCGTCTTCTTCAAAATGATTCCGCTTCACATGGATTAAGAAAACCTGTAAGTATAATAGGATGAGCTGGGCGGCTCCGAATGGCGGGGAAGGGGCCAGCTCAACCTTTTCCACGGAAGGAATGTGAAGGGGAGTGGAAAAGGCCTGTTTCGCTTCTGCAATAATCCTGGAAATGAGGAATCGTTCTTCCTGATTTAAGGAGCAGGATTTCTCTTCAAAAAACCTCATGCTTTCGCTGGAGCAGCGGAAGGACATGGCTACCAGATTGGGAGCCTTGTTTCCGGACGCTTTTAAGGCGTGGAATTCATTTGGCTTGTGAAAGATCACGTCTCCGGCTTTTAGCTGATAGATAGACTCATTTGCCTGTACGGTAATTTCTCCCTTGTCCACGTAAAGAAACTCCCAAAAATCGTGGGATTCTCCCGAAAATACAAAATCCTTCATGTATTCAAAATAGTGGACGGTTATGATCTCATGGATTTCAAATTCGATGGTTAGCGCTGTGCTGCAATATGCCATTTGAAATACCTCCTTTGAACTTTATGGTAGCATGAAATGAAGCTGCTGGCAAGAATGGTTAATTTGATAACAAGACAGGACAATCCTGCAATTCAAACCCATAGAATTAGAGTATAATAAAAAAAATATTAATTCGCCAATGGAGGCATTCATCGATTCGTATGGATGCCTCTTTTTATATTTCCTGTTAGAATCCGTTGAAATAACCTAATGTTGGAATGATTTTCAGGATGATTTGTGCATAATAACTGAAAAAACAAGGAATTTGGCAATGAGTCCGGATAATAGTATAAGCATATCATTCCGATTCATTATATAATTATGATACAAATATAAAAAAGAACCAAGACACAGGAAGGGAAGATCATATGAAACGAATTACAGTTGCCCTTGCGGGCTTAGGAAGCAGAGGCAAAGATACCTATGCGCCGGTTGCAAAGCTGCTTCCTGAAAAGATGGAGATCACTGCCATAGCGGACATTGTTGAGGAAAAGGTAGAAGAGGTGTCCAGGGAATACGGAGTGCCAAAGGAACGGTGCTATTCCAGTGCAGAGGAGATGCTGAAACAGGAAAAGCTTGCTGATGTGATGTTTATTGCCACACAGGACAGACAACATGTGGGCCATGCGATTCCGGCCCTTGAAAAGGGATATGATCTTTTGCTGGAAAAGCCGGTTTCACCGGATTTAGACGAATGCAGAGAATTATTAAAGGTTGCCGGTGAAAGAGGCCGGAAGGTGGTAGTCTGTCATGTTCTGCGGTATACTCCTTTTTACACAAAAGTAAAAGAACTCATTGATTCCGGAGTGATCGGCGATGTGGTCACTGTTATGGGGATAGAAAATGTAGGCTACTGGCATCAGGCCCACAGCTTTGTCAGAGGAAACTGGAGAAACTCAGAAATGACCAGCCCCATGATCCTTCAAAAGTGCTGTCATGACATGGATCTTTTATTGTGGCTGACAGGAAAGACCTGCGAAGCCGTGAACTCCTTTGGAGGCACCTATTTATTCAAGGAGGAACAAGCGCCGGAGGGTGCGGTAAAACGCTGTCTGGATGGATGTGCTGTCAAGGCGGAATGTCCCTTTGATGCAGAAAAGATTTACATAACCAATGAAAAGACCGGCATTGCCCATGGTAAGTCTGACTGGCCATGCAACGTGCTTACCCTTCACCCAACGGAAGAATCGGTTATGGAAGCCATAAAGACCGGCCCTTACGGAAGATGTGTGTACCATTGCGATAACAATGTGGTGGATCATCAGGTAGTAAATTTAAATATGACTGACGGTTCTACCATCAGCTTTACCATGACAGGCTGCACAGAAGAAAATTCCCGGTTTACCAGATTTATGGGAACAAAGGGAGAAATTGAAGCCAGCCTTCACTCCAATCTCATAACCGTAAGACCATTTGGAAAGGAAAAGGAAGTCATAGACGTTTCCAAATTGTCCGATGACTTTTCCGGTCATGCCGGAGGTGATAACCGGATGGTGGAGCAGTTGCTTGATATGGTCAGGGAAGGAACCGAACCGAATCGATCCATGACCACACTTGATAAGTCCCTGGAAAGCCATTATATTGCTCTGGCGGCGGAACAGTCCAGAATCTCGGGAGGAAAGCTGATTCACTTAAAGGATATTCGTTAAATAGGATATGCAGGCATATCCGCATAATAAAAATATCAATAGAAAAAGGAGAGAGCAGATTATGAAGAAAACAAGAGGAACCAAAGTTCTGGCAATGGGAATGGCATTTGCCATGGCGGCAATGAGTCTTACCGGATGTGGCGGCGGAGGAGGAGCTTCCAAAGGAGGTGCTACGACCTTAAGCATGGGAATATGGGATGAAAAGCAGCGTCCCGTCATGGAATCCATGATCCAGGCCTACCAGAAAACTCATGAAAATGTAAAGATCGAGATTCAGCTTACCCCTTATAAGGGAGGCGAATATTGGACCAAGCTGGAGGCTTCGGCAACAGGCGGAACAGCACCGGATGTATTCTGGATCAATGTACTTCACGCAGAGGATTACTATGACGGAGGAATTCTTCTGGATCTAAATGATTATTTGAAAAAATCAGACTTGGATTTAGAGAAGAATTTCCCGGAGGCCCTTTTAAAGGCTTATAACTTTGATGATAAGCAGATCGCCATACCAAAGGATTTTGATACCAATGCTCTATGGTATAACAAGGATATCTTTGATAAGGCAGGAGTAGCATATCCAACCGATGACTGGACCTTTGATGATCTTCAAAAGGCATGTAAGGATTTAACGGCAGCAGGTCTTGACTCAGGGGCATATCCTTTTGCCTGCCCTATCGATTTCCAGACTTGGTATTATCCTACCGTATATGCAAATGGCGGATGGATCTTAAATGCTGACAAAACAGAAACCGGTTATACAGATCCTAAGACCCAGGAAGGAATCCAGTGCTGGATCGATCTGATCAATGAGGGATATTCCCCGTCAGCAGCCGCATTGTCAGAAACCAGTGCCGATGCCATGTTTGAAGGCGGTCAGCTGGCTATGGTTCTTGCAGGCTCCTACATGACACCGGAGTATACTTCTAATGACGCCATCAACACCAAGATCAACCTGGTGGAATTCCCGGAATTTAACGGGAAAGAACCGAATATCATAAACGGACTTGGTTATGCCGTGTTTGCAGGAAGTAAAAATAAGGACGCAGCAGCAGATTTTGCATTATGGCTGGGAAGCGAAGAGGCTATGAAGATCCAGGGAGAGAGCGGAGTCGTTATTTCCGCACGGAACGATGCCCAGAAGTATTTTGCTGATTCCAACAAGGATTTAAACCTGGCGGCCTACACCAATCATTCCGGGGAAGCCAATCCCCTTCCTGTATGCAAATCTGTGGCAGAGCTCTATGATATAGAAGCAGAAGCTTTGAAGGCAGCTTATTCCGGTGATAAGACTTTAGCGGATGTATGCAGCCAGCTTAAAACCGACGCTGATGCGATTTTACCAAAAAATAATAAG
>NZ_DAMAUN010000017.1:0-10100 GCF_032078915.1 Lacrimispora sp.
CATACTGTTCAATCTTCTGTTTTCAAAGTGCTTTTTGTGTTGCTGTCTTATTCAGCGGCAACTCATTTATTCTATCATGTGGCTGCTTTTTTGTCAACAACTTTTTTTATTTTTTTCAATCTGTTTTAATTGATCGCCCGCGGAGTTTCTCTCGCACTGGGTCTTTATAATATCATGTCCATTTAAGATTGTCAAGGGAATTTGTTCCACTTGTTCAAACAATTTTTCCAGTGATTCTATCCCTACTATATATACATATTTATCCTTAATTTTTCTATATTTTGTGGTTTATAAAAAGATCTGCAAGCAGAGATTCTCCCATCTTTGCTTGCAGATTTGTTTTAATTGAATATATGATAGATGCAATTCCTGTCTCACACAAAGCCACGCAGTACCCCTAGAACCATCAGATTTAAGAAATTATGGGTGTATATAAAGGACAGCCATTTACTCGCTTCAATCTGCCGGGTCAGCATCAGGCCCCATTCGGTTCCGGAGAACGCAGTGACCAGCAGACAGGCGATCCAAAGGAATACAAGTCCTTCCAAACCTCCAAGCAGAGCGCCTGCTATTTTGTTGATACCTGATATAATAGGAAGTCTTGAGATAATATCCAGCCACCTCATGACCAGCCTTGAGAACAGATAGATTGCGGCAAACAGCAGGACGAATCCCACAGAATTAAGGATTACATCTGCAAGATAGTTTCCAACATAGTCTGTAAAAGCCTGAACTCCCAGCATTTGATACACTTCACTGTTGTTATTTTCGATGAGTGCGTTTTTGACACTTTGGGGCAGCTTAAGATTTTCAATAATCATACGCTGGGCAGATGGAGCTTCCAAGGCTTCCCCAGAAGTATTTTCTTCCTGTTCCAAACCTACGGATTTTTTCATGCTCTCCGAAATAGTCTGCTGAAGACTTGTATTTTCCTTTAAATATCCAGTTACCGAGGGTAAAGCAACCCGGACAACGGTCAACGACAGGACCACCGCCAGCATTGATACGATTAACCGGATGAATCCTCTGTGATGGCCATAAAGGACCATTCCCAAAAGATAAACTCCGGCTGCTACAGATAACCAGTTTTCCATATATAGCTTCGTCATAATTTGTCTCCTAATGAATCAACTGGATATGTAAACATATCCAGTTGATTCATAAACTCAAAGTTGAAGGATATCTTTCTTTCAACCTTTTGCTCCGAATACCAAACGGTTAATCGCTGATGCCACTCCGTTTTCATCATTCGTATCCGTTATATAGTCAGCGGCCGCATGGAGCTCTTTGCTTCCATTTTTCATAGCCACTCCGATTCTTGCCTTTAGGATCATGGAAAGGTCATTTTCCCCATCTCCAATTGCCATTGTCTGCTTTCCGCTGAGTCCTAAATGGGAAGCGAGCCTTAAGATCGCCTCACCTTTTGTCGCCCCGATCGCATTGATCTCCAGATTGTTTGGTATGGAGGAAGTCACCAGAATATCTTCTCTTTTCTCCAATTCGGCCCTTAGTCTGGCACGTTCTTCCATTTCAGGGAAAAACAGGTTGATTTTCTCCACCGGCTTATCGTTCTTCTCCACAAACTCTATGATATCGGGATGGACATCCCTGGTCTGAACGACCATTTCCTGTAATTCAGGCGGCAGACCGTATTCTGATAAGTGTTCATAAAAGCGGGGTTCTGTTATCCCGCGTCTGTCTATGTAGGGATCGTACATAACGTAGTAGGATTCCACCAGGTGCAAAAGCTCCAGCGCTTGTTCCCGGGATAACATCCGGGTGTCAATAACCGCTTTTTCTTCCATGTCCTCAATGACCGCTCCATTGGTGGTAATTGCATAACGGATTCCGGAAATGCCTTTTATTTCTTCAGGTATACCATGCACTGTACGTCCGGTACACGGAACAACCCATATTCCTTTTTGAACACATTGGATGAGTGCCTGGCGGTTGACATCGGAAAGCCGCTTTTTACTGTCTAACAGGGTTCCATCCAAATCAATTGCAATGAGTTTAATATCCACGTTTCATACTCCAATTTAATAAATGAAATGTTCTTCTTTTAAAACAAGAAGGCCGTCTTTGTCATATTTTGAGGAAAACAGACCTTTAATCCGTTTTCCAAGGGAAGGCTTTTCCGCACGGTCAGCCGCCTCTTCAATCAGACTTTCTGCACTGGCTCTGTTCAGAGGAAGTCCATCCTCTTCCATGATCTCAATTCTTTCATAGAGCGCCAGCATGCTTTTTCCGGTAATGCTGCAGTCGATCTCATTGGCATAGCGACAGGCATATTGGGCGAATTCGTCAATATCCATTTCTTCTCCCTGAAAACCAGGGCCTTCCTCGTCCCGGACAGACGGGCGGAATTCTTCAACCTCTTCATAGAAATCACCGTCTTCATAAACACCGTCTTCATCGGCCTCGTCTTCATAGGAGCCATTATCATAGGAAGCATTTACAAAGGCTCCGGCTTGCCCGTATTCATTCTCCTGCCAGGAATCAGATTCAAAACTATATTCCTGATCTCCATAATCTTCGTAGGATTCTTCACTTAAGTTTTCTTCATTAAACGCAGGGGTCAAGGGTTTAATAGCAGGCTTCTGAACAGCTCTAACCGGTCTTTCCTTCCGCATCGTTTCTCTCACAGAAAAAACCGGAGCTTCTTCCCCGCTTCCAATGCACTCAAATTTACTTGCCAGTGCTGGATGCTCCAGGTGAAGGGTTTCCATTTGCTTTGGGTTATCAATAAGAACCACGATCATTCCGCTTTTATCCTGATCCATCAATTCATTTAATTCTTCCAACGCTTTTCTGGTAAGATCCCCAGCTTCCTCTATGACCAGATCTTTTCCGGCCAGCCTGTCTGCGGATGCCAGCACTCCCCGGTTGGACAACTTGGAACCGGTGATTTTGGCCACCGGATTCTTTACGTTATTTTCATTGTGAATCTGTTTTAAGGCTTCAACAGCCATTTGAAGTCCTTTTTCAGGAGTCCTTGCTTCTATCATGAGGTGGTTTTGAACCGGGGTTTCCTCCAGGTCGTCTTCCTCTTCCTCATATAAATCATCGAACTCCAGATTATCTTCATCGCCGTAAGGAGCGTTTTCCTCTTCTAAGGTTGAATTTAATGATCCATCGGGCTGGTTATAATCATTTTCTTCATATCCAAAATCTTCCTCCGGCTGATCACCGGATTCCTGAAAAATATCGTCTGCAGCGGCGAACTCTCCTCCGGCGTCATCTGGCGCTTCATATTCTGCTTCTCCGTCATAATATCCGCCAATGTCAGTCTCTTCCATTCCAGGGCCTTCTGGTTCCTCTTCCTCAATAACCGGCTCCGAATGGTACAAAAGAGACTCCTCATCTACAGGTGCATAGACACTCCCTGGTCTTGGCATGGCAGTTACAGGGCGGCCTACTCTCCGGATGTCCTCCAGCACTCTGGTGCGTTCCATCTTGGGTACCTCCCGCATAACGGGTTCTTCATAGGAGATTTTTGAAAGTTCTCTCGCCAGTGTCTCCTCAACCGCGGCTTCCTGAAGCCTCGCCTCCAGATTATCCTCTCCAGGATTCTCTCCAAATACTATGTCAGGCTCCTGGTAAAACTCCTGCTCTTCTTCATAGTATTCCTCTTCTGGTTCTGATTCTGGCTCTGGTTCTGGTTCTGAGTTCTGTCTTCTTCCGATGCTGTATTCCTGCTCAACTGCCCGCAGCTTTGCTTCGTATTTATCCCGGTTCTCCACAAGATCCATCTGGTAGTTGGTAAGCGGTGCATACTGTATTTTTAAATCCATGGCCTTGTCCACATATTTTCCAAGGCCAAACATCAGCATGATCCTGTCGCACGTATCCACGCAGCGATCAGGCATGCCCGCAAGGCTATAAAGTTCCGCAAGCTCATACAGCCATTTCTCATCCAGCTCCACACTGGTATAGGATTCCAGGGAGTGAATGAGCTGCTGGGCCGGCGCTCCTTTTGCTTTTAAAATCATAAAGCGCAGAAGCTGCTGCCTGGGATCATCAGAGGCCAGATCACCAAATTCTTTATAGTAAGCTTCTGCCTCTTCGATATTTCCTTCCTTGATCGCCAGCTCTGCAAGCTTATACAGCAGACGTTTTCCAATGGGAGCACGTTCAAAAGCCTGGAGAAGGATCTCCTTGGCTTCCTGATAATCTTCATTTTTCTCATAAATTGTAGCTACCATGGAAAGCAGATTGGTGTTGCGGACTCTCTTCCAGTCTATTGTGTCGGCTATTTTCATAGCCGTATCATAGTCGTTTTTGCCGACCAATTTTTTAATCTGTTCAACCTTTATATTAAACTCGTACTTATCCATTATTTGTCTCCTAATGAATCAGGCGGATATGCTTGCCTGTCCCGTTGATGCCCGGTAACGCGGGGCATGCTATTCGTAAACTTAAGGCTAAAGGATGTTTTTCTTTCAACCTTATATCTCTAACAAGGCAAATGATCTACAGTTCGACCCGGCCTTCCAGGGCCCGTAACAATGTTACCTCATCTATGTACTCTAAGTCTCCTCCAACGGGAACCCCACTGGCTATACGGGTAACCCTGATACCTGTCGGTTTGATCAGCTTGCTGATATACATGGCTGTCGTCTCTCCCTCAAGACTGGAATTGGTGGCAATGATCACCTCTTCTACATCCCCCTGCAGTCTCTGCATCAGCTCTTTCAACTTTATGTCACCAGGTCCGATTCCCAGCATGGGAGAAATAGCCCCATGCAGGACATGATAAACGCCTTCGAATTTTCCTGTTTTTTCATAAGCAGCCAAGTCCCTGGTGTCTTCCACTACCATAATCACCTTATGATTGCGTTTTTCGCTCTGGCAGATGGGACATTTTTCCTGATCCGTCAGGGTAAAGCATTCCTTGCAATAACGTACATTCCGTTTTGCTTCTGTAATGGATGAAGCAAGACCTGACACTTGTTCCTCTGGCATATTGATGATATGAAATGCCAGGCGCTGCGCGGATTTACTGCCAATACCCGGAAGCCTGGACAGTTCTTCTATTAATCTGGTTATCTGACTGCTATAGTAATTCATAATTTGTCTCCTAATGAATCAAACGGATATGCTTACATATCCAGCTGATTCACAAATTCATGGCCGAAAGATGCTTATCTTTCAACCTTTAGAACGGAAAACCTCCGCCTAAACCGCCAAGACCGCCGGTCAGCTTCGCCATGGCAGAGCTGTTGTCTTCTTCCATCTGGCGGAATGCTTCATTGGTAGCAGCCATGATCAGGTCCTCAAGCATCTCGATATCATCCGGATCTACAACTTCCTGGGATAATTTAACCCCAGTCACTTCCTTTTTTCCTGAAACAGTGACTGACACGGCTCCACCGCCTGCTGCAGCTGTATATTCCTTTTCCTCAAGAGCCTTTGTTGTCTCTTCCATCTGACGCTGCATCTTCTGAGCCTGCTTCATTAAATTATTCATATTGCCAGGCATTGCGCCTGGAAAACCGCCACGTTTTGCCATGGTGTATGTCCTCCTGCTATTTTTATGATTTTTAATCTTCTATTGTTATATCCATTAAAATATTTGCTTTTAATTCTTCATCGCTGACATAAACGGTATTAAGCCGTTCCCCTCCGCCCAGAAGCCTGGTCTTAAAGGTTATGGACTTTTGGTAATGGTCTTCCACATACCGCTCAATCGCTGCAACTGTTGTATCCCTGCTTCCGATCATGTAATTGCTTTGTTCGGAAAAGACAACGCAAAGGCAGCTCTCTCCCGCGGGTTCTACAACTGTATCCCGGAAGCTGGCCCGGATAGGTCCTCCCAGTTCCCGAATGATCTTTCCCCATTCACTGCGGATCAGATTTAAATCCTCCAACTGGCCTTTGGGAAGAGCCACCCGCTCTGCGGGAGTTAATTCGGGTACAGGGGAATTGCTGCCAACTTCCCCCGCCTTCAAAGTATCCGGGGAAGTATTAACTACAATACCGCTTTCCAGCTGTTTTTCTATATTACTGATCCGCTGAAGTATGGAGTCCAGATTCTGTTCCATCTGAGGGCGGGTCAGCTTGATTAAGGCAACCTCAATCAGAACCCTTTTCTGGAAAGCATAGCGAAGCTGATTGGAAAGATCTGAAAACACCCGGATATACCGCAAGAGTGTTTCATTGTCCGTAAGCTTGCTGTCCTCTTTTAACAGGTTTTGGTTCTCTGTTGACATATCAAGCAGATTTTCTGCATGATCAACGGATTTTAATATTAAAAGGTTTCTTAAGTACCAGATAAAATCAATAACAAACTGGCTCAGCTCCCTTCCCTGGATCACCAGCTCTTCAAGACTTGTTATGCAGTCTTTTGTCCGGTTTTCCACGATTGCGCGGAACATCGTTCCAAACACGGTGATGTCTACGGCTCCCAGGACATCCAGCACATTGTCGTAGGTAAGAAGCTCTCCGTAATGAAATGCAATACACTGGTCCAGGAGACTTAAGGCATCACGCAGCGCCCCGTCAGCTGCCTTGGCGATATAAGCAAGGGCCCGGTCTTCCACCTGGATATGTTCTGCGGCTGTCAGCTCTTTTAAATGCTCTACAATGGTTTCCACCGTAATGCGCTTAAAATCATATCGCTGGCACCGCGACAGGACCGTCACAGGAATCTTCTGGACCTCCGTAGTCGCCAGAATAAATATAACATAGGATGGGGGTTCTTCCAATGTTTTTAACAGTGCATTAAATGCTCCTGTAGAAAGCATATGAACCTCATCGATGATATAAACCCGGTATTTGCCTTCTGTTGGAGGATACTGGACTTCATCCCTTATCTCCCTGATGTTCTCCACGCCATTGTTAGACGCAGCATCAATTTCAACCACATTAAGGGATGCGCCGGCTGCGATGTTCTTACAGGTCTGGCATTCCCCGCAGGGACTTCCGTCTGCAGGATGTTCACAGTTAACCGCTTTTGCAAAGATCTTTGCAATACTGGTCTTACCGGTTCCTCTTGTTCCGCAAAACAGATACGCATGCCCGATACGCCCGGATACTATCTGGTTTTTCAAAGTCTGTACGATATGGTCCTGACCCTTTACATCCGAGAAGGAAGGAGGGCGCCATTTCCGATACAATGCCGTATATGACATGCCTGTTAACTCCTTATTCGTCGCCGAAGCTAATGCCTATCATCTTGGCCTCCTTAACGATAGAGCCTTCCGGATCGACGGTTTTTAATTTTCCGGCTACATCGGCTAACGGAACCTTAACAATCTCATTGTTATTCACCGCAACCATATATCCGTATTCTTTGTTATTTATGAGCCTTGCTGCCTCAGCCCCAAGGCGGGTGGAAATCACTCTGTCGTAGGGGCATGGATCGCCGCCTCTCTGCATATGGCCCGGTACGGTAACCCGCACTTCCTGTCCGGTTCGCTCCGTGATCTGAGCCCCGATTTCATATGCCACAGAGGGATAAACCACTCCATTCTTCTTTTTTTCTTTTAATTCCTTTTTCGTCAGGCAGGCATCTTCCTTGGAAATTGCCCCTTCCGCCACAGCAAGAATGGAAAACTTCTTACCATTTTGGGCCCTGCTCTTTAATGCCTTTATTACGATATCAAGATCATACGGGATCTCCGGCAGTAGGATGATGTCAGCCCCGCCTGCAATCCCTGCATGCAGGGTGAGCCATCCGACCTTGTGTCCCATGACCTCCACGATGAAGACTCGTCCATGGGAAGCCGCTGTTGTATGGATGCAATCAATGGCATTGGTAGCCACATTGACAGCGCTCTGGAAACCAAAGGTAATATCGGTCCCCCATAAATCATTATCTATGGTTTTGGGAAGAGATACTACATTCAGACCCTCTTCCCGAAGGAGATTGGCTGTTTTCTGACTTCCATTGCCGCCTAATACCACCAGGCATTCCAGTTTCAGCTTTCTATAGGTGTGCTTCATCGCTTCTACTTTATTAAGACCGTTCTCATCAGGTGTCCGCATAAGTTTAAACGGCTGTCTGGAGGTGCCAAGGATTGTCCCACCCGTTGTAAGAATCCCGGAAAAATTTTCCGGCTTCATTACACGGTACTCCTCATAAATCAGCCCTTTATAGCCATCCTCAAATCCAACAATCTCAATATCGCCGGGCATCCGGTACAGTGCCTTTGCTACGCCTCGCATGGTGGCGTTTAAGCTCTGGCAGTCGCCCCCGCTTGTAAGCATTCCAATTCTTATCATGAAAGCACACCTCTTTTTTTGATTAGATTTGTCATTAGGAAATAGGTAGTATTATACCCATTTTATAATTATAATACAAAGGGGAATATGGGGCAAGGGAAAACTTTATTTCATAAGAAATGTAAGAAAATATTAAAAATGGTAATCACAAATTGCAAAAGACACCGCAAAACAGTTTCCTGCTCTCCGGCGTCTGATAATTCTTTATATTTTTAATCCGTGCGTCTCACTTTGAACCGCTATCACAGGCGTTACCCTGGCAGTTAACTCGGTCCAGGCACCCTCACGGCACACAGAAGGTTTCACTTAGTGCTGCTGCATTCCTGCCCTGACACGGTTCATGAAGATCTGTTGCGTAAGACCCAAACGTCATCGCCACTTACCAGGGGCAGCCCTGCAATAGACAGCCCTGGGTGAGACATCACCCCTGCTAGAGCGGATTGCAGGTACAGGGCACCGCTATCTCCCCGGCTGCACGGAAACTTTATGACATGTATTGGTTTAATCGCACTTTAGTATACATGGAAACGGGCGGGTTGTCAAGGAGTTGAAGGGGATTTGTCTTCCAGTTTCTTCTTATTCCTTTCCCGCAGCTCTCTAAAAAAATCTTTCATCATTTGAGAACATTCTTCTCCCAAAACTCCTGTTTCTGTTTCAACCTGATGGTTAAAGCCTTCCTCATGAAGCATATCAAGCACGGATCCGGCACAACCGGCCTTTGTATTCATGCAGCCGATAACGACTCTGGGGATCCTGGCCTGAACAATCGCTCCGGCACACATGGGACAGGGTTCCAGGGTCACATACATGGTACAGCCCTCAAGTCTCCAATCCCCTATTTTTCTGCACGCTTTGCGGATGGCATTGATCTCCGCATGGGACAGGACATTTTTATCAATGGTGCGGCGGTTATATCCGCGGGCAATGATCTTATCTTCATAAACAATAATGCAGCCGATGGGGACTTCACCAATGGCGCCTGCCTTTTCAGCCTGTCTTATTGCTGTACGCATATATTTCTCATCTGTTGTCATATTTCTTCCTCTTTGCTATTAATATTACTGCCTTGTTTCCGGGCATATTGGGACACCTCCAGGGCATTTCAATATTACGATACCCTCCGCGTGTTTAAATGTGATATACTGAGATAAGTATATCACGAAACAAAGGAATGGTGAAGGTATGAAACTATGCGGGCTTCAAAAAACAACGCTACTGGATTTTCCCGGCCACATAGCAGCCACGATCTTTCTCGGCGGCTGCAATTTCCGCTGCCCCTTCTGCCATAACAGCGGGCTGATCGGCAATGAGGCAGAATCCCTGTTCAGTGAAGAAGAGATGTTGGATTTTTTAAAGAAACGAAAGGGAATTTTAGAGGGAGTCTGCATCACTGGGGGAGAACCCACCCTGGAAGAGGACTTAGAACCCTTTATCCGGAAAATCCGGGATCTGGGCTATCTTATTAAGCTGGATACCAACGGCTATCGGCCGGAGGTCTTAAAAAAGCTGGCTTTAAACGGACTTTTGGACTATGTGGCAATGGATATTAAAGCCGGCAGGGAAAATTATCCCAAGGCAGCGGGAATAAGGGGGCTAAGGATGAAAGATATTGAGGAAAGCGCTGCTTTTCTCCTTCATGGAACCATTCCTTTTGAATTCCGCACAACGGCGGTAAAAGGGATCCATAGCCCCCTTGATTTTATAGATATCGGTGAATGGCTGACGGGCTGTCCGAATTATTATCTGCAAAATTATGTGGACTCCGATCAGGTCCTATGTCCCGGCTTCCAGCCTTTTTCCAGGGAAGAGCTGAATAAATTCTTAAACATCTTAAAGCCTTTGATTCCCAATGCCACGCTTCGGGGCGTTGAGGA
>NZ_DAMAUN010000017.1:10110-83780 GCF_032078915.1 Lacrimispora sp.
GTGCAAGCCGATAAGGGGGCTTAAATTAGCCCCCTAAATTCACATCGGTATACCAGAATCCAAACCTGCCGTCTTCCATTGGCTGCTCTTTTGACAGAACGAAATTAGGAAAGCCGAACATGGAGGCCATGTATCGCTCATTGCTGTAATAATGCCCTGGAATTCCAAGAAGGTAACGGGGCATCCCGTTTGGGTTCAATAGTTTTGCCAGAATTAAGTAACGGTAATTATAGTATCCATGCAGTAGGAAGCTGTTGTTGCCATAAACCCAGGTATCCCTTGGAAGGACACCGATATCCTGGGGCTTGATGGTCAGAATTTCACAGCCATCCTCATAATCAAATGCAAGAATCCTTGTATGTTCACGTTTCAACTTTTCCCAAATCATATTATGGGTATTGTCTTCCTGGACCTCATTTTGGCGAAGGCGCTCTAATTCATCAGGATTTCCCAGCTTTGGCCGTACTTCCTGATTGCCCATGCTTTCTTTTATCACAGCATCTGCCCGGTAACAAGTGGTTTCACCGATTCCATCCTGGGCGCTGAAGGGATAAGGCTCGCTGAATACAGCTTCCCTCTCCTGGACATCCACTGCTTTCTCGGCCTCTTGCTCATCTTCCTTCTCCTGCATCTCACTTGGTATGTCTTCCTGTCCGTCATTTTTCCAACCTCCGGATACTTGCTCCGAAGTCTGCATGGTACTCTGCTGGGGTTCCGGTTCCTGCTTCGGCTCCTCTGCTTTGGTCCAGGCTTCCTGCTGCTGTGATCCCACTGATGCAAACCATTCCGGTTCTCCGGCCACTACCGGCTCTCCATCCGGCTCCCCGGCTTCCGCCGGCTCTATAACCGGTTCCTCCGTGTACTGGAGGTCTTTTTCTGATTCCCCCGCATACTGGAGGTCTTTTTCCGATTCCTCCGCATACTGGAAGTCTTCTTCTGATTCCTCCGCATACTGAAGGTCTTTTTCTGATTCTCCCGCATACTGAAGGCCTTCTTCTGATTTCCCCGCATACTGAAGGTCTTCTTTTGATTCCTCTGCATACTGAAGGTCTTCTTCCGGTTCCTCCGTGTACTGTAAGGCGTCTTCCTCCGCGACCGGCTCATCAGACATGATCCATTCCTGATCACCCTCTTTTGATTCTGCATTTACCGGTTCATCGGCTGGTACGGCATAATCCATATCCGCATCGACTGAACTTTGATCATCTTTAACCAGATTCTTTGCTTGCAGATCCTTCTCTTCCGGCAGTTCCTGTTCTTCGGCAACCGTAACATCCTCTTCTTCCGTTCGGTCATTGGAGGAAGCCATAATTGTTTCATCCTGTAAATTCTCTGCCCGGGAAATCTCTCCGGGGGCATCAGGCTCCAGCGGGAATTCTTCCGCGATCTCACGTACCGCCCGTTTTATCTGTTCTTCTGAAATATCGGCCTGTTCCTTCTCCAAAACAACTTTGGCCGCATTCTCCAGATCGACTTCCGCCGCATGGGCAACAGCATCTTCCCAAATGGTCGTATAGGAACGCCATGTATTTTTCACATCATGGATGGTCAGTCCATAGCACTGATCCATGTTAATTCCGGAGTGTTCTATATCGCTAGCCGATACCACAGTCCTGAATTCACCGGAACCACCGCGTATAAAAATATTTCCCAGGAATATTTCCTGGTCAGCAGCTAATAAGTATACTCCGATATCATTGCCGCCCACATATATTCTTTTGACACTGACCGTAATCTTGCACTGGACCCCTCTCGTCTCTATTTTGGCAAATCCGATGTTTTTTCCTTTGACTGCGCCTTCATAGGCATAAATATATGAGATTAGTCTTCGATAATTAGGCATGCCATCACTCCTTTATAATTATTTTATGCAAAATGCCATTGCATCTATGACACAAAAATGATATCCTTATGAAAAGAATATATAAAATTTTTTTTTACGTATGGAGGGATAGAGAAATGAAGCTTTATCGCGCAAAGGACTACAATGATATGAGCCGTAAGGCGGCCAATATTATATCTGCCCAGATTATTATGAAACCTAGCTGTGTTCTTGGACTGGCTACCGGTTCCTCACCTATAGGCACCTACAAGCAGTTGATCGAGTGGTATAACAAAGGAGATTTGGATTTCTCCCAGGTAAAGACCGCAAACCTTGATGAATACAAGGGACTCACCAGGGATAACGATCAAAGCTATTACTATTTTATGCGTGAGAATCTGTTTCGCCATGTAAACATCGACGAAGCAAATACCAACATCCCCGATGGGATGGAAAGTGACGCCAATAAAGAAGCGGCCCGCTACGAGGAAATTATCAAAGGCCTGGGCGGTGTTGATTTACAGCTTTTAGGACTTGGGCACAATGGCCACATCGGCTTCAATGAGCCATCTGACATCTTCCCAAAGGATACGCACATTGTAGACCTTCAGGAAAGTACCATCGAAGCCAACAAGCGTTTCTTCGCATCGATTGACGAAGTTCCCCGTCAGGCCTATACCATGGGAATCGGCACCATAATGAGAGCCAGAAAGATCCTGCTGATCGTCAGCGGAGCTGAGAAAGCAGACATCCTTTATGATGTAATCTGCGGACCAGTTACTTCTAAAGTTCCGGCATCTATTTTACAGCTTCATCCAGATGTCACCATTGTTGCAGACGATGCGGCTCTTTCCAAGATGGGAAATATTTAAACCCGGCTGCTTAATCTTCCGTTTCCAAATTATATGACAGTATCTGCCCGGCTGCTCCTGCGCCGGGCTTTTTTATGCCCACTTTAAGGGTGGATATTAATATATCTGTGCGCAGGAAGCGTCGAGTCCTCAGACAGCAGGGAGGCAGGACAGATTGAAGCGGCTTTAGAAACTCTGAAACTGAAATAAGCCAGAAAACATCAAAGGGAAACAAAACATACAAAAACCAGGGAGGAAATCCGCAGAAACGGATATCTTCTCTGGTTTTATCAATAAGAAACAACAGCGCTCCAATGGCTGTATCTTAACTATTTTGGACTGCCCCTACTGTAGATCATCCGGATCAAATCACTTCCGGCGTCTTCCGGTACTGACTGGGGCTGATCCCCTTGACCTTTTTAAAAACTTCGCAAAAGTAATTGCTGTCATTGAAGCCGCACTTATTTGCAATCTTCATCACCGGGGTATCCGTTTCCAGAAGCAGGACCGTAGCTTCACGGACACGGATCTGGATTAAATACTCCTTAAAGCCGATGCTGGTTACTTTTTTAAACTGCCTGGAAAAATAGGTGGGTGCCATGTTGATGCTGGACGCCACCTCCTCAAGAGTTATATCCTGTGCGTAGTGGTCACAGATATATCTGGCTGCCTCGTAAAAACGCTCTTCCTTACAGTCCAGCTCATCAACGTTCTTCTTTCCGGACTGGCTGTGATACATGAACAGCAAAATCTCATAAAGGTGGCTCTTTTTCAGAAGCTGATGAAAGCTGTCCTTAATTTTATCCTCATAGGTCAGCAGATTCAGCAGATTCCCAATGTATTGCCGCTTGGCCGGAGGGACGCGGATATGGGAGACGGAAACGATCTGATCCACCGCCTCGTTCCCTAATTCTGATTCCATCAGGTTTAAAAAATACGGAGTAAAATTCATAACGATCCGCTCGTTAAACCGGCTGGAATAGTCCAGCGTCCGGTGGATTTCCATGTTCTTGATCAGGATTAGATCCCCCGCCTTAACATGATAAAGGGTATGACCGATAAAGGTGCTGCAGCTTCCCGCATAGAGGTAATACAGCTCGTAATAGGGATGAAAATGTGCCTCCTTCATCCGGTAATTCGCCATAATTTTTTTCCTCTCAATCCGGAATTCCTGGGTATCCTCCATCGCACGCATCTCAAGCACAGAATCCCCCCTTTCCTATCTATTTTATCCTTTCAGATCAAAAATTTTATAAGCATAACCTCTTTTTTATTTTACCCCTTCAGTCCCCCGGCTGCAACCCCGTCAATAAACTGATTCTGCGCAGACAGAAATACGGCGACAGACGGAAGAATCACAATGACCGAAAGCGCCAGCACCTTGTTCCACTCAAAACCGGATTCTGAGTCCATGATAAGACGAAGTCCCAGAGAAGCCGGATATTTTCTGACTGTATTGATATAGATTAAGGGTCCCATGAAGTCATTGGAAGCCCACATAAACTGAAACAGGGCGCAGGATACCATGGATGGCTTCACCATGGGCGTCATGATCAGCCATAGGCGCTGCCATGTGTTGCAGCCGTCAATCTCCGCCGCCTCCTCCAGTTCCCTGGGAATCGATCTCATAAACTGGATCAGCATATACACAAAATACGTATCCCCCGCAAAAAAACTGGGGACCACAAGAGATAGGTAGGTATCCAGCCAGCCGAATTTGTTGAACATCAAAAACTGGGGCACATTTAACACCACCTGGGGCAAAAGCAGGGTGGAGAGAAGGATACCGAACAGGAGGCCCTTTCCCCGGTATTGGAATCTGGAAAAGCCGTATGCCGTTATGGTGGCGGAAAGCACAGTTCCGATCACTTTGGGAATCACGAATTTATACGTATTCAGCATATAGGTTGCAAACACCGTTTCCATCGATTTCCAGCCCTTCCGATATGCCTCAAACGTAGGGTGGGCGGGAATAAAACCGATGGAGCTGAATATCTCGTTGTTGCTGGCTTTAAAGGATGCGCCTACCATCCAGATCATCGGATAGATCATGATCAGTCCCACAGCGGTCAGCAGCAGATAACGGATACCTAGGGAAACTCTTTTTTTCCATATTTTATTCATCTTCATCTGCCCCTACCTTTCCTCATCGCCATAATATACCCAGTACTTCTGACTGATAAAAGACATTGCCGTAAACGCTGCGATGATCGTAAACAGCAGCCATGCCATCGCGCTGGCCATGCCCATGGCATTTGTCTTAAATGCGTTCTGATAGACCAGCAGGGAGATCAGCGTGGTCGAGCCCATAGGGCCGCCCTTTGTGATAATAAATGGTCCGTTGAACTCCTGAAATGCCTGACAAAGCTGTGTCACTAAGTTGTAAAAAATCACCGGTGTGATCATCGGAAAGGTGACACTGAAAAACTGCCTGACCTTAGTGGCCCCATCCATGGAAGCCGCCTCATATAAATCCACAGGTACGCCCTTTAAGGCCGCCAGAAAGATTACCATAGAAGAACCAAACTGCCACACGCGCAGCAGGCAGACCACAAAGAGGGCGTATTTAGGCGTCCCCAACCAGTTTAGTCCCTCCCCCCCAAACAGTCCGATGACCTGATTGACCAGGCCGTTCGTCTGAAACAAAAACTGCCATAACACAGCTATTGCCACGGAGCCTCCCAATATGGAGGGAATATAGTAGACCGTCCGGTACAGGCCGATTCCCTTAATCTTGAAATTTAAGATATAGGCGATAAACAGGGCAAATGCCAGCTTTAGGGGAACCGTCAGAAATGCGTACTGAAACGTTACTGCAAACGCCTTCACATATTTGGCCGTATGGATGATCGTGGCATAGTTATCCAGTCCGGTCCATTTTGTGTTGCTGTTAAACATGTTGTAATTGGTGAAGCTGTAAAACAAGGATGATAAAAACGGGTAAAGTTTAAAAATCAGGAATCCAATAAACCAAATGGATATGTAAAGATAGCCGACATTCTGTCTTCTGGCCCTCTTTTGAGAACTCCCTTTCATATGTATCCCCACTCCCCTTTCCGGTGCCTTCATAAAAACTCACATTCCTTTCGCTGCAACCAGTTATAAAGCCTGCTCCCTCCAACTTAGCCTCCTCCTTTCAAATACTCCCCGGCACGACAGGGCCTTGGCCTGGGGTATGCCGGGGAGTGTATGTTTAATATGGATTTGCGGCGTAGACTTCGTTGCAGGAATCAATCAGATACTGTGCCAGCTCGGCGGGGTCCCCCCCTGCACTGAGGCTTTCAAACACCTCGTAGTAGATTCCGGTATCATCCTTTAACGCAGAATTTTCAAAGTTCGGATCCACCGCAAATCTGGCTACCTTCATGGCTTGCTGATTCCCTTCAAAGGACAGTCCCTTCAAAATCCCTTCGTTCTCCAGCACTTCATTTGCGTGCTGGTTTAACAACATGCCTCTCTCGGTGGACATCAGCTTAACTCCCTCGTCCACCGAGGTGATGAATTCCAGCAGTAAGGCCGCCTCGGCAGGATGCTCCGATGTTACCGGAATAGAAAAGGTCTGTGTGATTTTTGTAAAGCCCGCATCCTTCATCCCCTCTCCGGTGATATGGGAACCAAGGACAAACTCCTGGCCCTCGTCCAGAGAATCTTCGAATTTGGCCTGAGCAGCATCCCATTCATAGATGCCCGCATACTTTCCGCTCATCCAGTTTTGGTTCCTTTCAATCGTTGTGGCCCCGTCTCCCTGGAGAGTCTTAACAGACGGCATCACATGCTTTTCCTCCAGACTGTTTATAAATTCCAGGCCATCTAAAACCTCCTCCTTCGTATAAGCTACCATATTGTTCTCCGCCCAGGGTTTCTGATATTTTTCCTGCATGTAGTACAGCATCAGCAGCATTCTTTCATATTGGAACATCGCCATGGGATAGTAGTCGGCGCCAAGCTTTGTCTGGAATACGCTGCCTGCGGCATAAAGCTCGTCCCAGGTTCCGGGAACCGAAATACCAGCTTTCTCAAACGTGGTTTTATTCCAGTAGAAGCATTTGGTATTGGTTCCAAGAGGCAGTCCCTGCAGCTTTCCGCCCACCACACAGTCGTCCAGGACTTCCTGGGGATAGTTATCCAGGGAAAGGATATCGGCGTACTGTCTAAGATCTACAAATTTGGAGCCGTCTCCAGAATACTGAAACAACCAGTTCCAGTTGCCCTGAAGCAGATCCGGTGCTGTACCGGCGCTGAGCTGGGTCGCTACCTTTTCGGTCCATCCGTCCCAGGTTCCATACTCACACTCCACCTTGATGTTAGGGTATTTTACCATAAATGCGTCGACGGCAGCTTTCGTGGCTTCATGCCTGGTATCCCCGCCCCACCAACTGAAACGGATCGTACACGGCGTGCTTCCCGGCTCCTCCTTTTCCTCCTGCGCCCCGTCAGAAGCCGATGCTGCGCCGCTCTCTTTACCAGAAGCCAAAGTCACCTCTGTCCCCGAAGCTGCGGTCTGCTTCGTTCCCGGACCTGTGCAGGCAATTAAAGATACCGCCATACTAACCGCTGTAAACACTGCAATCAATCGTTTCATAAGCCCTTCTCCTTTTTTTGTTTATTGAAATTTTTTTAATACATCTATCACGATCTCATGGTCTTCCTGATGGGAAAAACCGGAGGCCGTTATAGTCCCCACTACGCCGCCGCAGCTTCTCACCCGTACCGGGAACGCGCCGCCTACCTCCGCGTAAGAGCCGGGGTCCAAGTGCCACTTTTCATCTATGGTCATCCCTATATCCGCCAGCATATAATGCGCCCATAAGGAACTGTGTCCCGTATAGAGCGCCGTGTTCCGTTTTCTTTGGAGCATCTCGTCATTGCTGGGGGCGTTTCCATTGCTGGAAAAATGAAACAGTGTTCTGCCGAATGCGCTGATATCAACCGCGATCTTGTTTTTGCGCCTTTGGGCCTCCGCAATCAGCTCCAGGCCGATTTTCAGCGCTAAGTCTGCGTCAAACTCCTCAAAGACCAGGATCTGTTCCTGCCGCTCCAGTTCTTTTATCAGTTCCTCATATTCCTTCATGTCTGTGTCTCCTTTTCCCCTGTCCTTTGTTACGGCCCAGCGGCAGTGGCCTTCTGCTGTAATTTTAGCCTGCATTATTATGCCTGCCCTTTGTTCCATGATTGCGGCTGCGACTGCACTGCAGTCCCGGGAAGTTTTAGCGCCTCTTCCATAAGAATCGCCAGGTAGGCATCCTGAAGGGCATCCGCCAGAGGGTAGCGTTCTGTTCCGTTCCGGATATATTCCTCCATTCCGTCTAACAGCACCGCCAGCGCTGTCTCGTCCTCCGGCAGGCCGCTTCCCGAAAATGGATTCCGGTAGACAGCCTTTTCCCCTAAATAAACCTCTTCAATGGAGCCCGCCTGTTTTCCTGTCTCTATCCTCAGTTCCTGTGTCACCGGCCTGCGGTTTTCATCCAGAAAGCGAACCGTAAAGTCGTCAAGCTCCCCAAACGGTCCCTGGAGGTTTATATGCCTGCTTCGCAGAAAGGAATGGTACTGGACGCTGCAGAAATCAGAAAATGCTGTTTTCCCGCTTTCAAACTCAAAGGTAAAGCGTTCCAGAACCTTCTGCACCAGTTCCCCGTCTGTGACCGCGCCCCAGCGGGAATCTGTTTCCACGATGGAAACCGGGTAGGATTTTCCACATATGCGTACCGGTTCATCCCCAACCTTCAAAAATCTCCGGATCAGGCTGACTCCATGATATCCGTGAGCCAGAGACAGTCTTAAAAAGGCCGGTTCCCCCAGCACGCCGCTCTCTGCCACGCCTAAGCGGCAGGCGATGGCAGGATAATTTAAGTATTGCTCCGCCACCTGTATTTTGTATCCATTCTCTGTTCTAAGCCGCCACAGCTCGTTAAGTCCAGAAAGCTCCAGAGAGGGCGGAGTTTCACTGAGAACCGGAAATCCAGCCTCCATCCAGAACCGGCTTACAGAGAATATAGATGGTTTACTTACCGCCACCACAACGAAATCAGGCTTCATGGCCATGCAGTCCCCGGCGGATATGCTGGTTAAAATACCGTGTTCCCGGCGGATCTTCTCCGCCTTCTCCTTAGACCGGCAAAGCATGGCACACACTTCAAAACGCTCCGGTAGCGCCTTTGCAATCCTTAGATAGAATAAGGACCGCCACCCGGAACCAACGATTAAATAACGCAGCTTATTCATTTCCTCCGCCTTCCCCATGAGGCCTTTTACGAAGCGTGTCCTCCTCACCCACTCGTTTTTCCAGCTCTCGTTCGTAGGCTTCGGCATCAATGGGCAGCGTTACCTTTTTTCCCAGCCATGCGGAAAGGTATGCGGCATTGGCGATCTCCAGAGCGCGTATTCCCTCCTCGCCGCAGGCGGTTAAGGGCTCCCCGGTTAACACTGCAGCCGCAAAGTTTTCAAACATCTGCAGATAAGGCTCCTTCTGCCCGACAAATTCCTCTATTCCGTATTCCTCGCCCAGCTCTTCTCTGGCGTTACAGGAAGCCCGTTTCCCATACTCCCTTGTATCCTCGCTGTATTTCCAGAAGTGGAGCGTATCGTCCTCCAGAAGCAGCTTTCCTCTGGTTCCCACGATCTCCAGCTTCTCCGTCCAGGTTCCTTCCCCCGTGGTCAGTATGAAGGCGGCGGTCATCTTATCCGGATATTCCATCAGGACCGTGGCCTCGTCGTCTACCAAAAATTCATTGTACTTTCCAAATGGGATCTCGGCGTAAACAGCCATGGGCATACCGAACAGCCACTGCCAGATATCCAGAATATGCTGCCCCTGATTGATCAGTCCTCCGCCGCCTTCCCCACTCCAGCTGCTGCGCCAGTCCGCCGACTGATGATACCGGGCGGTTCTGAAATATCTGGAGTTTTCTAACAGGACTCTGCTGATTTTTCCCAGCTCTCCGCTGTCTATCATGGTTTTTATCTTGTTGTATTTGCGGTACAGGCGCTGATGAAACATCATGGCGAATTTCTTTCCCGATGCCGCTGCAGCCTCATTCATGGCGCAGCACTGCAGCAGTGATACCCCGGACGGCTTATCACAGAATACATGCTTCCCGTGTTCAAATGCCTGAACCGCAAGCTGGGGATGCGTCCTGTGGGGAGTCACGATGAGCACCGCATCAAATCTCCAGGCTTCCTCATACATGGCTTCTGCACTGTCGAATATGACAGTTTCACTGCTTAGATTTTCTTCTGCCCACTGCTTTGACTTCAAGCTTCGGCAGCATACCGCTGTTAATGTCAGAGAACCGCTCCTATCCCTGTCGATCATCTTCGAATAGGTTTTTCCCATGGAACCGGCCCCTATGAGCGCTATTTTGATTTTTTCCATATGTTCCCTCCTCTTACCTATATCATAGCAGGAGTCAATCCGGCGCCGCCACGATTTTTTTATGTATTTTAAGTGGAAACTTTGTTTTTTTGTCATTTCTTATAGCTGTTTTTCATATAAAATGGATTGCTTCCTATCAGAAAATGGGGGTTTTTGTAGGTTGTTTTCATATTCACCTATAAATTTTTACTGTTTTAGGAACCTTTCCTCCATAATTTATTCCGGTCTCTTAAAGGCATGAATAAAGGTGCTTCCAGAGATTTATCAAATGATCCGGCCGAGAAGTTAATTTGTGTAGTTTCTTTATCTCTCTTTCACAATGGGGTTTTAGAGGTCACCAGCTCTGTAAAGTTATACATTATGAGATCCCCGAAAATCTCCTGCATGATCGAGTCTGTCTTTTACCGGAGAAATCCGTTCCTGGATTCCTTTCAAAAGCATCTGGTTGGAATGGGATTGTCCCTTAGACTGGCAGTAAAATAACGGTTGGAATTTATCTGGAAATAGTGTAGAATGAGTTTAAAACTTAAGATAAGGAGACAGTAATATGGCATATACATTTTCAAAAGATTTGGAAACCGGCAACCAGTTAATTGATTCCGAGCATCGCCAGCTGATTGATGCTGTCAATAACCTGCTTACTGCCTGCTCCACAGGGAAAGGACGCGCGGAACTGGCTAATACCACCAAGTTTCTGCAGGACTATACTGCAAGGCATTTTGGCAATGAGGAAAAACTCCAGATCCAGAATCAGTATCCGGATTATGTAAACCACAAGCGTTATCACGAGGAATTTAAAAAGGTGGTGGCTGGAATCTGTGCCAAGCTGGAAAAGGAAGGCCCGACCATCATTCTTGTCGGTGAAGTCAACAGTGCCATTGCGGGCTGGCTGATCAACCACATCAAAAGAGAGGATGCCAAGGTGGCCGCCCATATTAGAAGCAGGGCTTAATCTTACAGAGTGAAGTACATCTCATGGAACCGGTATTATGACAGAACAGGCCGGAAAACGAAAACAACGCTCCGGCAGAAGGAAGGAACATGATTATGAAAGATCCAAATTGCGCATACTGTATGAAGGGGGATCTTGTTGCAAAATTCGGCTATCCTATTTGCGAAATGGAGACAGGATTTTTATATTTATTTAAAGAGCAGAGTAAAAAGGGCAGAGTGATTCTGGCTTATAAGGATCACGTCAGCGAGCTGGTGGATATTGAGGATGAGGAGAGAAATGCCTTTTTTGCTGATGTAGCCAGAGTTTCTAAGGCTGTCCATAAAGTATTTAACCCGGATAAGGTAAATTACGGTGCTTACGGCGACACCGGATGCCACCTTCATATGCACGTTGTTCCGAAATATAACGGCATGGACGAATGGGGCAGCACCTTTACCATGAATCCGGATAAGGTATATCTGAAGGATAAAGAATATGAGGAAATGGCGGCTGCCATCCGTGCAGCATTATAATAAAGAAAAAAGACCCATGAGGAGGATGCCGGATCATGTTGGATGAAATCAGAGCGCAGGCCGCAATGGCTGCAAAAGAGCTGCTGGAAGCGGCACACTTAAACGAGAAGGACTTGGTCGTAATCGGATGCTCCTCCAGCGAGATATCCGACCACAGGATCGGTTCCCATTCCAGCGCGGAAATCGGACAGACTGTGTTTTCCGCCATTTATGAGGTTTTTAAGGAGCAGGGGATTTATGTTGCAGCCCAGTGCTGCGAGCATTTAAACCGGGCTTTGATTCTGGAAAAGGAGGCCGCCATGCTCTATGGCTGTGAACCGGTCAATGTAGTCCCGCAGTTAAAGGCCGGCAGCTCTCTTGCCACTGCGGCTTACCAGACCCTGCGATGCCCGGTGGCGGTAGAATCCATAAAAGCCCATGCCGGAATCGATATCGGCGACACGTTGATCGGCATGCACTTAAAGGCCGTAGCCGTTCCAGTCCGCATAAAGACCAGCTACATCGGCGCCGCCCATGTGGTCACCGCCCGTACCAGGCCGAAATACATTGGCGGGGCCCGTGCCTGCTATGACGATTCCCTGGGATAAACAGGGATCATGGAACCAGGTATCTGGGACAGCAGTCTGTATAATCTTTGCACAGCGCAAAAAGCGCGTCTTGAAGCTGTTTTTACAGCCAGTCAAGACGCGCTCTTTTTACGTGCTTTTATTATGCTATTTTTACGGTTAATTTGTTCCAGTCATTATTCCATGGTAGCATGGGTAAAGAACCAGAAGCCGTATGGAGAGTGCCATGTGCCCTTTAATTCAGGCTTCTGCAGATAGAAATCGCTGGAGTATACAAGAGGTGCAACCGCTGCGTCTTCCATGATCAGCTTTTCTGCCGCATGAAGCTTCTCATAATGCTCTGTTTTATCTGCTGTATCACGGGCCTGGTTTAATAAGCTGTCCACCTCAGGATTGGAATACTTTCCGTCGTTGTTTCCGCTTTCCGTCGTGAATAAGTTCAGCATATTGGAAGGATCATCATAGTCATATACCCAGCCTCCGCGGGCAATCTGGAAGTCACCGGCACGGCGGGTTGGTGCGAAGGTAGACCATTCAACAATCTTAATATCCATTCTGATCCCCAGTTCGCTCCAGGCACTCTGTAAATATTCTGCAATCGCCTTATTGTAGCCGGCATCATTGGTCATATATTCGATAACTGGGAAGCCTTTTCCTTCCGGATAGCCTGCTTCTGCCAGAAGTTCTTTTGCCTTTTTAAGATCTTCTTCATAATTGTTTACATTAAAGTAATCGCCGCCGTTGTTCTTTCTGGTGACTTCTTCAAAGGAAGAACCGCCTTCTGTATCAGATATACCAGGGCCTACAAAGTTGTTAGCTGGTAAAACGGTTCCTGCCATTACGGTACTAGCAACATATTCCCGGTCCGTTGCAAGAGTCAGTGCACGGCGTACCAGCGTATTGTCAAAAGGTGCTTTTTTAACATTGAAAATTGTATAGGAAGTCGCCATACGAGGATCCAGGTGGTAATCAGGTGTGCCTTCAAGGCTTGGGATCTCATCAGTAGGAATCTCCTTGATCATGGAAACTTCCCCTGTCTGATAAGCGCTGTAAGCTGCATTGGAATCTTCCATAAGGACAAATTTTAAGGTATTTAAGGTTACAGTATCTGCATCCCAGTAATTTTCATTCTTAGCAAAGGTGATATGGGAACCTGGTACCCAATCGATCATCTTTAACGGTCCGTTGGATATATAAGTATCAGGAGTTAAGGACCACTGGTCACCCTTTGCCTCAACTACATCCTCTTTTACAGGAGCCATGCTGGCATGGGTAACGATTTTATCAAAATAAACGCAGGGAGACGCAAGCTCCACTACAAAGGTTTTCGCATCGGGTGCGGATACTGCCAGGGCATCAACATTTCCTGCTGTTGCCTCATCATATCCTTTTACCATGGAAAGCATGTCTGCTGCATAAGGTGCTGCTGTTGCAGGATCTGCCAGACGCTTCCAGGAATATACGAAGTCTTCTGATGTAAGCTCAGAACCGTCGCTCCATTTCAAACCCTCCCTTAAATGAAACGTATAGGTAAGTCCGTCATCACTCACATCATAGGATTCTGCCTGTCCGGGAATAATATTATTATCCTTATCAAAGGTCAAAAGTGTCTCAAATGCGTGCAGGATCATATTAGCTGCATCAATTGATGAATTTAAGGCCGGGTCAATGGTTTCCGGATCTGGACCAATCTGAACTGCCAGATCAAGACCCCCTGCAGTATTTCCTGCTGCTTCTGTTTTCTGTGTTTCATTGCCGGCCGTACCGGATTTTCCGGAACCCCCGCATGCTGTCAGGATCATCCCTGAAGCAAGGACTGCCGCTAATACAAGCGCCATTTTCTTCATATCTGTTCCTCCATATCTGCTATTATTTGCGTCCGCCCTTCACAGACAGCGCAAGTTTTAGCATACCACAGAAAGACGGTTCTTGCAACGTGGAAATTTATGACACCCGCGTGTTAACACGGTGATTCGATAAAGGGCCAGACACTTCCAGGAGCGGAAAGTGTCTGGCCCATAAAGACATTTTTATATTTTATTAACGGTATGAGGTCTGTACTGCCTTCATTAAAACCTTAGGTTCCTTCACATAAGGGGTGACCGGACAAACCTTTTTATTGGATCCCGTCAGCGTGTAAACAGCGATTCTGGCGGCCCTGACCGAATATTCCTCGGTAAATACCATGTCGTCAGGAATCTCCACAAACTGGCTTATCATAGCGAAGTTGGTAGAGCCGGCTGGAACTACCTTCGGGCGGTCAGTCATTTTGCGCGGCTGGAACTGGGCGTCTACATAAGGCATCATGCAGGGAATAACGTTGACCACATCTGCCAGGATTTCATCCTTACGGTCTTCCATATGAAGATGATGGAGAAGCTCGATGAGCATTTCCTCGCCGGTACAATCCTTCATCGGTTTCTTTATGAAGTCTCCTTCACGGTCCGTATAAAGCCCGTATCCCCAGAAGATCGTCTGGTCCATCGGCTGATTGATAAAATGCGGCTGGGCAGCTACAACAATGCTCATCAGCCAGTTGGAATCTTTAAAGGTCATAAGTGCTCCGCTTCCTGGTACATTGCCGGAGTAATCCTCAATCAATTTAAGAAGCTTATTTCCACGGCTTGTTACGGTAAAGCTTTCCCAATTGGTCTCATGAACATCGCCAAAGAATGGGTAAGGATTTCCAAGGCCAGGCTTCTTTGCAGATACTTTGGTCCATAATTCCCCGGATATAGGTCTTAAAACAGGCTCTGGAGCCGGAGTTTGTAAATCTCCCAGGGTTGCGCTGTCGGTCATACAAGCATTGGTCATGATGCAGATATCGCCCTCCTGAAGCTCCAGCTGTCTTTCTATTCCATTATCTTTTAAGTGAAGCACCTTAGCCGTAATCCCGTCTCCATCTGCGAAATCAATATCAGTAACCGTACAGTTTTCCGCAAAGACAACTCCCTGCTTTCTTAAATAGTTTTCCAAAGGACGGATTACACTGTCATACTGGTTTAATGGAGTTCTTGTTACCCCTTCCAAGGTATTGATCCTTGAGAATTCCAGGATCATCCGGCGCATGTAGCGGCGGAACTCAAAAAGGCTGCTCCATTTCTGGAATGCAAAGGTGGTCTGCCACATATACCAGAAATTCGTTGTAAAGAAATGTGGCATGTCAGCGAACCATTCCTCAATGGTCATATCATCCAGCTTTTCTTCCGGTGTATTCATAAGCTTTAACATAGCCATGCGTTCCTGCTGGGTAAACCCCATGCTCTTCACATCAAGGATGGTTCCATCCTTGTCCACAAGCCTGGCCTTCGCATTGGTTGGGTGGGCATGGTCAAAGCTTAAGATCTCTTCGGTCACGCTCCTTGCAGGGTTATTTAAAGACGGGATGGTACGGAACAGTTCCCAGAAGTTTTCATACGTCTCTTCATTAAGCATACGTCCGCCCCGGCATACAAAGCCTTTTTCCGGGGTACCGATACCATCGTTGCTTCCTCCAAGAATATGCATTCCTTCAAAAATCGTGATCTGGTCTCCCGGCATGTTGCAGTCGCGTATGAGATAAGCCGCTCCTGCCATGCTTCCCAGACCGCCGCCTACAAAATACGCTTTTTCAGGGACCTGCCCATTTTCCATATGCCTTATGTTTTCTTCATTTTTTAAATCCATCTGCTTTTTTGAATAATCATAGGCTTTTTTTGCGGCTACTCCCGCCGCAGTTGCCGCAGCTCCCCATGCAAGCACTTTTCCGAAATTATTTTTTCCTCTCATATGCAACGCTCCATTCTATAATTGTGTTAACTGATATGCTTATATTATCATACTTCATTTTATCCGTCACCATACATGGTTTTTCAGTTGTATAAAAAAACGACATCAGGGAAATGATGTCGTAAAACCAGACAAATATTCGTTTTTGTCTATAGAAGATTTTTTTACCTTATTTTAATATTAATATAATGATAAAGGAGGACTTTTTATGTCGACCACTATACACAAACATATCCGGGAGTCCGTCCTGAAAACGGCGCTGCTCCACCAGTTAAGAAATGGGCAGAAATCACCGGAGCGAACCGCCCGGAACTTAGAAGAGCTGTTGGAAAAATTCAGCCCTATATCTGCTGAGCTTTTCTCTTATTCTGATCTGGTTGCGCTCATTAAAAGCTATACCAAGGAAGAGTGCCTGGATATTATCATGCATAAGCTTTCTTAAAGCCCTGCCTGGCTCCGGAGATAACCGGCCCGCTCCGAAGCCTTAGCCAGGCTTTTTAAGCGCTCCGCCACGAGACGGGGCTCCATTTTCATTCCCTTCTCCACCCAGTCAACGATGATTCCGCAAATGCCAAATCCATACACTTCTGCGTCAAAATCCCTCTCCTCTTCGGTAAGCTTCTTCTTTTCATCCAGCTTTAAAATGGCTTCGGAAAACAGGGCCTTTGCCATCTCAAACAGATAACTCTCAAAGGTATGTTCCTGTTCTTTCATGGTATTGATATAAAAGGCCTTTTCTTCTTTCATGTTCTGAAGCAGTTCATAAATCTTCTGGTCCCAGTTCTCAAGGGTAATGTCTTCTGCTATTTTAGCAAAATTCTCATTGTAGTAGATCCAGCTTAAAAGCTCATATTTATCTTGAAAATGATAATAGAAGGTCTGCCGGTTTAACCCCCATACAGATGTGATATTGGATATGGATATCTTATCAAAGGGTTTTTCCCTGCATACCTGTTTTAAGGCTTCCGCTATTGCCCGTTTTGTAATCAGCGAATCCGACATAATCCCTCCTGCTCTTATCCTTTCATTCCTGTAAAATAGTTGCTGAGGGAAGCAAACTGCCCTAGAGTCAATGCCTCTCCCCGCACGGCTGGCCCAAGTCCCAGGCTTTCAATCGCTTCCATGATCTGTTCCTTTGCAAAGGGAATCTCCGGCGAATTGTTTAATCCGTTTTGAAGCGTCTTTCTTCTCTGGTTAAAGGAAGCGCGGATCAGCCGGAACATAAGCCCTGGATCCTCTGCCTTTACCGGTGGTTCCTTGTGGCGGGTCAGGCGGATGACCGCAGACCCTACGTTCGGGCGGGGCATGAAGCAGTTAGGCGGGACGTTTGCCACAATATAAGGTTCTGCATAATACTGAACGGCCAGGGACAGAGCGCCGTAATCCTTGGAGCCAGGTCCTACCTGCATGCGGTCTGCCACTTCCTTCTGGACCATGACCGTGATATTGTCGATTGGAACCATATTTTCAAAAAGGCCCATAATGATAGGGGTTGTGATGTAATACGGAAGATTTGCAACTACCTTGATTGGACGTCCGCCGTTATATTGTTCCGTTATCTGATTGATGTCAACTTTAAGAATATCCCCATGGATAACGGTTACATTCTCATAGTCTGCCAGGGTCTCGTTTAAAATGGGGATCAGGTTTGAGTCGATCTCCACTGCCACCACATGTCTGGCATTCTCGGCCAAATACTGTGTCATAGTACCGATCCCCGGCCCGATTTCCAGAACGCAATCCTCCTTTGTCACGCCTGCCGCTGCTATGATCTTATCTAATACGTGGGTATCTATTAAAAAATTCTGTCCGAATTTCTTCTGGAATGCGAATTCGTATTTCTTTATGATCTCAATTGTTTTCTGGGGATTTCCTAATTTACTTTGCATATAGTATTTTCCATTCATTTTTTATTAATTTATGGTATCTTATTATGATCTAAAAGTCAATGATTTTTAGACAGGCCCGGAATGCCAGATTTATTGCGTAAGATTTTTGAGATACATTATTATCTACACTATAATGTTATGAACATGTAAGATTAGCATATAATAGTATTAATAAGATCATTTGAGGGAAGCCATGATCATACATGTAGTCCAACCCGGTGAAACCATAAATTCAATATCAGATTATTACCAAATCCCTGTTAACAGATTAATATTGGAAAACGGAATTTTAAACCCTGGAAATCTAGCAATTGGCCAAACGATTGTAATTGTTCAACCGGAAACACTCTATACGGTCCAGGATGGCGACACTTTGGAGAGTATTGCAGAGCAGTTTGGTACTACGCCAATGGAATTGTTAAGAAATAACCCCTATCTTTCCGATAGAGAATATTTGTACGCCGGTGAAACCATTGTTATTAGTTATCAAACGAATCGAACAAGAACGATTGCCACTAGTGGTTATACCTTTTCATATATAGATAAATCTGTTTTAATAAAAACGCTTCCTTTTTTATCATATCTGACCATATTCAATTACAGGGCCACAAGGGAAGGGGAAATTATCTCCATCGCTGAC
Organism: Lacrimispora sp.; assembly: GCF_032078915.1. Classification (GTDB taxonomy): domain Bacteria; phylum Bacillota; class Clostridia; order Lachnospirales; family Lachnospiraceae; genus Lacrimispora. The sequence goes on from NZ_DAMAUN010000017.1 coordinate 28,486, forward strand.
GACACTGATGTAATCCAGTTGGCTAAAACTAATGGTGTTGCGCCCATGATGTTTGTTTCTACGATTACGGAAGAAGGAACAATTATTCGTGAAGTAACTCAGAATATTTTAAATAACCCTTCTGTGCAAGATCGCCTCATTGACAATATTCTTCAAATGCTAAAAATAAAGGGTTATTATGGAGTAAATATGTATATCGAAGATATTACACCGGATAACATAAATAGTATTGTAGAATACATACAAAAGGCTTCAGCTATATTTCATTCAGAAGGTTATAGAGTACTGGTCACCACAACGCCAATTATGAATATTATGGGGCCCATTGTAAGCTTTGAAAAGTTGGATTATTCACGTTTATCCGGATATGTTGATGGAATCCTATTCGCTTCTTATGATTGGGCCAGATTTTATAGCTACCCAAGTTCAATTTTTCCGGTTAATGTTTTAGAAGAGTTATTAGACTATGTAGTTAGTATTATTCCACCTGAATTATTATTCTTAGGAATCACTACGCTCGGCTATGATTGGACGCTTCCCTATGTTCCGGGTGCAACGGGTGCAACAGCTATCGCAAACAATAATGCGATAGAGATTGCAGCGGAAAACAATATACCAATACAATTTAATGAAGCAGCACAGTCGCCTTATTTCTATTATATGGATATTGATGGGATTCTTCACTTAGTGTGGTTTAATGATGCAAGAAGCTTTGAAGCGCGAGCCAGCCTGGTAGCAGAATATGATCTTCAAGGTTTATCTCTCTGGACGATTATGAGATTTGATACCCAAATGTGGTTTATTATTAATACTCAATATTACATCCAGAAGTTGTCCTCGATCAGCTAGAGCAGGATACAGTGATGCCATGCCTGCCCTCCGTCTTCTTTTATGGCTGTTCCTTAAGCCTGTACAGCTTTTTGGCATTCTGATTGGTGATATTAATAACTGTTGCTTCCGGGATTCCCTTAATGGCACTGATTTCCTGTACCACATAAGGAAGATTTAAGGAGGAATTACGCTTACCCCTGTTGGGAGCGGGAGCCAGATAAGGGCAGTCTGTCTCCAGGACCAGCTGTTCCATCGGCATATACTCCACCACCTCTTTCAGTTTTTTTGCATTCTTAAAGGTGAGGACGCCTCCGATCCCAAGATAATACCCCATATTTAAGTATTCCCTGGCGATCTCCTTTCCATAAGAAAAGCAGTGGATCACTCCTCCAATGTCCTTTGCCCCCTCTGCCTTCATGATATCCAGGGTATCCTTTGCCGCATCCCGGCTGTGGATGACTACAGGAAGCTTTACTTCCCTTGCCAGGCTGAGCTGGCGGATAAACCACTTCTTCTGGGTTTCATGGTCCGGCTCATCCCAGTAATAATCAAGGCCGATCTCGCCGATTGCCACGATTTTTTTATGGGCAGAATGTTCCTTCAGCCAGGCTAAGTCTTCCTCGTTCAGTTCTCCGGTTTCATTGGGGTGAACACCGATGGCGCCATATATATATGGATATTTCTCTGCCAGTTTAAGGGTATGTCTGGAAGTCTCCATGCTGGCACCCACATTGGTGACAGCCTCAATTCCATGGTTAAAAAGGCTTGCCAGCAGTTCCTCCCTGTCTTCATCAAATGCCTCATCATCATAATGGGCGTGTGTATCAAAAATCATAGGGATCTCCTTATAATAATCAAACGCAGGATATAAAGTAAAATTAAGTGAGCGGGATAAAACCAATAAAAAAAGTATTTTAAATTCCTTTTCCCCCTTGCCCCGCTGTACATTCGGATGGGGATGAAGGCCAGGATGGCGGCACCAAAGCAGCTAAGGCTTTCTACGGCAGCCAGGATCCCTGCAAATATGGTCTGTTTTTTCTTATCTTTATAAAATACATAAAAAAGCAGGATCATGGTAATCCCAATGATATCATAATCACATTTCAAAAAAACTGCAGCACCGCATCCAGCCAAAAATACCAGGGTCTGTCTGATGGGGTTACCCAAAGCCTTATCATACCAGTAAAGGACCCACAGACCAATGAACAGGGTAACATATACATTTTGATAGCCCGGGTAAAACCATTTGTCAAAGAGAGCCAGATCAAAGGGGATTTCGGAAACAAGGGCGAATAAAAGAAGCCTGGCACCATATTTCTTAATATCCCTGGTGTGGAAATATCCTTCTACCAGCAGAAAGCAAAAAATAGGGAATGCAATTCTTCCAATGGTGCGGAGCACCAGGTCAGCAATATTCCACATATTTCCGCCCGGAATACCAAACATCTCCCAGGCCGGAGGGTTGTCCTGATATTTTAATATACCGTTTTCAATGACAGCCACTCCGATATGATCTATGAACATGGTAACAATGGCGATCATCTTTAAGGCGTTTCCTGTTATTCCTTTCGTTCGGGCGCTCATTGATTCCTTCATGGAATCCTCCTTCTTAAAACAATAAGGCCGGATCTAATTACCCGGCCTTTCGTTGTTTCTTTTAAGTGTCTTCAGTCATTTCCCTGTATTAGCAGATTTCCGCTCCTGCCGGCATTGTCTTCTCCGGTATCATAAGGGATAGATTGCCTTCTGCATCCTCCGCGCAGAGAAGCATGCCTTCAGACATGACTCCAGCCAGTTTTGCTGGTTTTAAGTTTACCACAACCATCACTTTTTTGCCAACCATTTCTTCTGGTGAGTAGTGTGCTTTGATCCCGCTGACGATCTGTTTTACCTGGCTTCCGATCCTTACCTGGGAACACAGAAGCTTCCTTGACTTTGGAACCGCCTCGCAGGCAATGATCTCGCCTACCTGGAACTGCAGCTTGGCAAAATCGTCGTATTCGATCTCTGCCTTGGCTTCTATATCGATCACAGCAGAAGAATCTTCTTTGGCTGTCTCTTTGGATTCTTCCTCTTTCGGCCCAAACATGGCTTCCACCTTTTCCATAACTTCCTTAATATCCATTCGGGCAAACAAGATCTCCGGCTTATCAGTCACCTTATTTCCAGAGGGATACAAACCGAATTCATTCATCTGAGACAAGTCTCTTTTTGCGGTATTAAGCTGGTTAAGAATCTTTTTGGATGTATCAGGCATAAAGGAATCAAGGAGGGAGGCTCCGATGGCAATGGCTTCCGTCAGATTATAAAGAACGGTTTCCAGCCGGCTCTTTGAAGCTTCATCCTTGGCAAGGGTCCATGGAGCCGTTTCATCAATGTATTTGTTGCTCCTTCTGAAAATATTAAAGATTGCTGTCATGGCGTCGGCAACACGGAGCTTCTCCATCTTCTCCTGGACCTTTTTCACTTCTTCCAGCACCACTGTCTTTAAGTCTTCATCAACAGCCTCCGCTGTCTTCCCGTCAGATACGGTTCCTCCAAAGTATTTATTGGACATGGAAATGGTACGGTTCACAAGATTGCCCAGGATGTTTGCGAGATCAGAGTTCATGCGCTCTACCATAAGCTCCCAGGAGATAATTCCGTCATTGTCAAAAGGCATTTCATGAAGGACGAAATAGCGGACTGCATCCACGCCAAAGAAATCCACCAGAGTATCCGCATAGAGAACATTTCCCTTGGATTTGCTCATCTTGCCGTCCCCCTGAAGCAGCCAGGGATGACCAAATACCTGCTTTGGCAGGGGAATATCAAGGGCCATCAGGAAAATAGGCCAGTAAATTGTATGGAAACGGATAATATCCTTTCCGATGAGGTGAAGGTCTGCCGGCCATAATCTGGCAAACTGCTCACTGCTATTACCGTCACAATCGTAGCCGATTCCGGTAATATAATTGGTCAGCGCATCAAGCCAGACATAGGTGACATGCTTCGGGTCAAAGGATACCGGAATTCCCCATTTAAAAGTAGTCCTGGATACACAAAGATCCTGAAGCCCCGGAAGGAGGAAATTGTTCATCATCTCATTTTTTCTGGACACAGGCTGGATAAAGTCCGGGTTCTCATTGATGTGGTTTATCAAACGGTCCGCATATTTGCTCATGCGGAAAAAATATGCCTCTTCTTTTGCCGGCTTTACCTCACGTCCGCAGTCCGGACATTTGCCGTCCGCAAGCTGGGACTCTGTGAAAAAGGATTCACATGGGGTACAGTATAAGCCTTCGTAATGTCCCTTATAGATATCACCCTGATCATAGAGCTTCTTAAAGATCTTCTGGACCTGTTCTTCGTGATCTTTGTCTGTGGTGCGGATGAATTTATCGTAAGACGTATTCATTAAATCCCAGATGTTCTTAATTTCACCGGCCGCCCTGTCTACGAATTCCTTAGGTGTGATTCCGGCAGCCTCTGCCTTTTCCTCAATCTTCTGGCCGTGCTCATCGGTTCCTGTCTGGAAAAATACGTCGTAGCCTTCTGCTCTTTTATAGCGGGCAATGGCATCCGCTAATACTGCCTCATAGGTATTGCCGATATGAGGCTTTCCTGATGCATAGGCAATGGCTGTAGTGATATAGTATGGTTTCTTGTTAGAATCTTTACACATTCTGTTTTCCTCCTGTTTATGAAATGGGATAGGTTGAAGGGACTTTTTCCCTTCCCCCAAAGAAAAACCCGCCTAAAAAAATCCTTTCGGAAATTTAAAGACGGGGAACTGTCCCGTGTTACCACTTTAATTTATCCGTACCTTACAGTACAGACCTTACCGGCTGCGTTTGTTCCATATAATCTCCTTAAGATCTTATGGTTACTTAATAACAGTCTGACACGATAACGGGTGTAACCGTCGAAATTTAAAGGCGCGGCTTCGCCAATTCAATTCCGCTGCTCCAAGGCCATGTTGGGAAATACGCTCAAGCTTCCTTTTCAGCTTCCGGAAGTCTCTGGACATGAGGTTGGTTTCTTACTCTTCTTTTCTCAGCATTCTTATATAAATAGATTGTTAGTAACCCTAGTTTAATGGTTTCAGTAAAGTTTGTCAAGCGGGTATGTTGGTACATCAGCGCTTTTGTCATGACTTTTTTAATATCATCATATAAATAATAATAGTGAATCACGGAGGAAGCAAATATGAAAAACATCGTTTTGAAACAGGGCCGCCGTTTTCTATCTTTCATCCTGGCTGTTTCCCTGCTTTGTGCTTGTGCACCCCCCGATAAATCGCCCGCCACGCCGTCAGGGGCCGGGTATGAACAATTCCATGCAAAGGATTTGTCCGCACAAAACAAGTTTGACCAATTTACAAACGACCTGTTTCGTGAGGAGATCAGCGATTCCGGAATCAGCTTTCATTTTAGTATAGCAAATCCTGCTTCCCGGGGACTTGATACCGTTCCTTTGACCTTGGGAGATTTTTCTCTGGATAAAATGAAACAGGGATCAAATGACCTTAGGGAGTTAAAAAGGAAGCTTGAAGGTTTTAACCCCCGCCAGCTAACCGACGAGCAGCGGCTTACCTGGCAGATTCTCCGCTCCTACATAAATACAGAATTAGAATCTGACGGTCTGGAGCTTTACGCCCAGCCTTTAACAACCACCATAGGAATCCAGGCACAGCTTCCCATCTTGTTTTCAGAATACGCCTTCTACACCCGGGATGATGTGGACCACTATCTTGCGCTGCTTTCTACCATTGATGATTATTATGGGCAGATCCTGGAGTTTGAAAAGAAAAAATCAGAAGCCGGCCTGTTTATGTCTGATGCTGCTGCAGATCATGTATTAAAATCCTGCGAGGCATATTTGATCCAGCCTGACCACAGCTTCCTTGCTGACACATTCAACACCCGTATCGATGCCCTTACGGACTTAACCGATGAAGAGAAAGCTTCTTATAAAGAGAAGAATTTAAAAACCCTGGAGGAACATTTCATACCTGCTTATAAAAATCTTGTAAACGGTATTACCGCCCTTATGGGGACCGGGACCAATGATAAGGGCTTGTCCTTCTATCCCAAGGGGAAAGAATATTTTGAATACCTGGTCAATTCCAACACCGGGACCTCCTATGATTCCATCCGAAGCCTGACAAAGGCAATCGAAAAACAGTTAAACTCCGATATCCAGGCCATAGGAGCGATCACAAAGGAACATCCGGAAGTGCTGGACCACCTTGACAACTATTCCTTCCTTTATACCCAGCCGGAAGATATCCTAGATTTTCTAAAAACCCAAATATCCACGGATTTTCCTGAGCTTCCACCCTGCAGCTATACCGTAAAATACGTTCCTAGTTCCCTGGAGGCATCTTTAAGCCCTGCCTTCTACCTGGTTCCTCCCCTGGATCGTTATGAGGATAATGTCATTTACATCAACGGCAACCCGCGTTTTCAAAATGATGATCTTTTCACCACCCTGGCTCATGAAGGTTATCCCGGGCATTTATATCAGAACGTTTATTTTTTAAGCAGGGAACCAAACGACTTAAGAAGCATCCTCTCCTTCCCCTGCTATTCGGAAGGCTGGGCCACCTATGTGGAGTTCTACTCCTACACCCTGGATAACGGGCTGCCGCCGGGGCTTGGCGAGCTTCTGGCACATAACACTGCCGTTACCTTGGGCATCTATGCCTATCTGGATATTTGCATCAATTATGAGGGCTGGGATAAAGAACAGACAGCCAAATATCTTGGCACCTTTTATAATATTGAGAAAACAGATATAGTAGATTCCATTTACTCCAGCCTGGTCGAAAATCCTACCAATTACATGGAATACTACGTGGGATATATGGAGATTACGGAAATGCTGGGCACTGCCAAGAGGATCTTAAAGGATGATTTTAATTTAAAGGACTTCCACGCTTTTATACTTGATATAGGTCCTGCTCCGTTTTCAGTTATCCAGCCTGCGTTCCGCACCTGGCTGTCCAGACAGTTGAAAAGCCAATAAATAAAAAAGGGCAGAAGCTTGTAATATCCGCTTCTGCCCTGCTTTTTTATCTTATTTTATCTTCTTATAATTCTTAACATATTCCAGGTAATCACTATCTCCCTGCTTAATATGATCATTGGAATAATTCTTACCATTAACAAGAATTTTTAATTTGTCCAATTCGAAATTTTCTATAAAGGTATTGCCTACCGCGGTCAGTGTAAGTAAATCTTCTGATGTACCCTTTTCCGGCATTTGGGATAAATCAAGAGTGGCCGTTTCATCATCTTTCTTATCAAACGTCAGGACCTTTGTGCCATCCTCTAATACGCCGTATTCAATCAGCTTGTCCACCATAGCGTCTGCCGTCAGCTCAGATACCGCATCCATCGCCTGATTTAAACCGGTGGAGTCATCATTCTGGCTATATACCGAAATAATCTCCATAGGCTCTGCGTTAGGATCAGGAACTTTATCACTGGCGCCTCCCGTTGAAGCTATTGCTCCAGGGCCAGGTGCTGTGGTCTCCATCTTAGGCTGTGTTGGTGCACATGCCGCCAGGGACATCATCATCATAGCGCTCATTAAAAACACGATGAATTTTTTCATAATTGCGTATTGCCTCCTTAAATTCTCTTAAAGGCTCCGGAACCACTGGTTTAACTTGGTCAGAGCTTTGATCAAAACTTCTATTTCATTCTCACTTAAACCTGAAACTATGCCGGCGATCATCTCCTGATGAAATCTGGCATGGTGTTCAAAGGCTTCTTTCCCTTTTTCTGAAAGAGAGATGTATACAACACGTCGGTCCTCTTTTCCTCTCTGACGGGTCACATACCCCTTCTTTACAAGACTGTTCATGGCTATGGTCAGCGTACCGACCGTAACAGACAACTCCCTGGCTATGGCCGACATGTTTTTGGGTTCTCCAATGCCAATGGCCTCGATCACATGCATATCATTATTTGTAATATTGGTAAAATCCTGCGTAATGATAGCCTGTTGCTCTATATCCATAATATCTCGAAACAGTCTTACCAAAACTTCGTTAAGAGTCCCGTAAGTATCCACGTTTATCCCCTTCACTTATGACAATAAAAGCTTCTTCGTAATTATACATGATTATGTATCCCAAGACAACCACCTGAATTCTTATGAAATTCTTAAAATCGGATCAAATAAATACCTTTTATACCAGAAAACGGGATATCATGACACTTGCGGCTATGCCCGCCGCCGTGGCAGCCAATGCACCGCCCAGGGTATACCGGGTCTTTTTGATTTTTACGGTTCCAAAATAAATGCTCAGGCAATAGAAAACGGTTTCCGTACAGCTCATGATCACTGACGTCAGCATACCGATATAGGAGTCTGTTCCATAGTTCTTAAAAATATCAAGCACAAGACCTGTGGCCGCTGAGTTTGATATCAGACGCACTAAAATCACCGGCACCACCGGTGCAGGAAGAAACAGGAGGGCAGCCGGCCTTGTCAGGCATTTTGCAAGAAAGTCTAAAAAACCGGAAGCACGGAGCACCCCTACTGCGGTCATAAGTCCGATGAGCGTAGGCATGATCCCTGCAACTGTTTTCATCCCTTCCTTGGCCCCGTCTATAAAATCATCAAAAACCGGACGTTTGGACAATATGCCAAAGCCTACCATGTAAAAAATGATAAGCGGCACTGCCGCCTCAGACAGAAATAATAGAAATTTCATACCTTCACCTAAAAAACCTTAATTGTTATAGTTTATTCCAATTCTTCCCTTTTCATTCAAGGCGTTTTGAGGTAAACTATCCACGAAAGCAATGATAACTGCGGACTCACCCGCTGCATTGCGGACTTACGCGATTCACCGAAAGGAGATGTACCGATATGAGTATTTTATTTTTACAGTATCCCCCCTGCAGTACCTGCAAAAATGCAAAAAAGTGGCTGGATGCCCATGAGGTAGCATATGACGCCAGAAATATCAAAGAAGAAAACCCAAACTCCATAGAGCTTGCAGACTGGATCCAAAAAAGCGGCCTTCCCATAAAGCGTTTTTTTAACACCAGCGGAATCATCTACAAGGAAAAAAATTTAAAAGAGCTTTTGCCCGGCATGAGCGAAAAAGAACAGATCGATCTCCTGGCGACCGATGGAATGCTGGTCAAGCGTCCTTTAATCATTGGCGATGATTTCGTCCTGGTTGGCTTTAAGGAGAAGGAATGGGAGCCAGCCCTTCTCCGGTAAATCCTTACCCAAATCAACCCTTTCCCATGTCTGAACAAGGGAAATACCCGGCGGACTTAAGATTTGTATCTTCTCCCTTCCGCCGGGTATTCTACCATAAACGTTACTGGTCTATTTTATGGGGTATGCTGTGAATCATTAACAGTTCGATCCCCAGATGCTCTTTTATTTCTTCATACGCATTGGACGTCTTGTCCGCTTTGAGTACCTCATTTCTGCTCTTACCGGCCTCCTGCTCTTTCAAACGAAAAGCATGAGCTTTCTTTGCCGATGCCCCGATTGCGGAAGCAGCCAGTATAATCAGGACCACCATTACGATGAGGAACGGCTTTTGAATGGAATTTACTAATCTGTGGCCGTAATACAATACCCTCAGCTGCTTTCCTATTACTGTTTCTGTCCCTCTCCGGCTAAGCTCCGCCATAATCGTTTGAAATTCGCCGGGAGGAGGGGATGGTGGCTCAGGTGTTAATTCCGGATGCTCCTGCATATAATCAAGCAGATGGGCTTCTAATTTTTCCTGAGACGACAATTGATATTTTATCCGTTTTAAATTTGAATATTTTTTTCCATGGTTTCTCTCCTTCTCCACGTACACACCTCTTAAATACAAGTTATCCTTAAGTTCCCACAAGCTTTGGGGTTGACTTTTTATCGCTAACGTTTACTATAATAGTATATCGAATTTGGGAGGCAACGCTTTATGAAAAAAATCATCTTAACCGGCGGTGGTACTGCCGGTCATGTTACCCCGAACCTGGCTTTAGTTCCCTCGTTAAAAGATCGGAATTACGATATTCACTATATAGGATCATACCAGGGAATCGAACGCAAGCTCATCGAGGGAGCCGGCATCCCCTATGACGGCATTTCTTCCGGTAAATTCCGTCGGTATTTTGACTTTAAAAACTTCTCTGATCCCTTCCGGGTATTAAAAGGATATTGGGAAGCATTGAGATTGATAAAAAATTACAAGCCGGATGTGGTTTTCTCAAAAGGAGGCTTTGTAGCCGTTCCCGTAGTGTTGGCTGCAAAACACTGCAAGGTGCCTGTTATCATTCACGAATCAGATATGACTCCAGGGCTTGCCAACAGGCTCAGTATTTCGTCTGCAGAAAAAATTTGCTGCAATTTTCCGGAAACCCTTCCTTATCTTCCAAAGGAAAAAGCCGTACTCACTGGCTCTCCTATAAGGAAAGAGCTTTTAATGGGAGATCGGCAGACAGGTTTAAATTATGCACGTTTGTCTGCAAACCGGCCTGTTATCCTGATCATCGGCGGAAGTCTTGGTTCCGTAACGGTCAATACCGCATTACGGGGCATTCTCCCGAAACTGCTTAAAAATTACCAGGTGATACATATCTGCGGAAAAGGCAATCTGGACGAAAGCCTGATCGGAATGGAAGGATATGTACAATACGAATATGTTGACACCCCTTTAAAACATCTTTTTGCTGCTGCTGATCTAATGATCTCAAGAGCCGGGGCAAATTCCATCTGTGAAATTCTCGCACTCAGAAAGCCAAATATCCTGATTCCTCTTTCCGCTGCCGCAAGCAGAGGGGATCAGATTTTAAATGCAAGATCCTTTGCAAAGCAAGGCTTCAGCTCCCTTCTGGAAGAAGAAAACCTAACCGGAGATTCCCTTTTGCAGGCAATCAGTGAAACATTTGCCAACCGGCAGGCTTTTATCTCTAAAATGGAGAAAAGTGAATTACACAATGCGGTCGATACCATTATTGATATGATTGAATCCCTGGTTCAAAATTAACCTTTACAAATTAAAATTAGGACCGAGGATCTTTTTCAGGCAAACTCTTGTACGATATATCCGGGAACGGCAAACCGTTCCCGGAATTTTTAGGATTTCGCATATTTCAGGAATGGTAAGCTGTTCCAGAAAATAAAGAATAGCCATTTCCTTCCATTCCTCTCTCATATTGGAAATCTCCCAGGTTATCTTTAAAAGAGCTTCCTCTCCAAGGATCACATCCAGGGGATCAGTGACCACATATCTCGTAAGCATCGCCACCTCATTCACTGCATCTCCCTCATCCAGGCTCACCTTTTCATAATGGCCGTTCTTACGGAGGCAGTCAATGGATTTACGTTTTAAAATCTTAATCAACATGCCTTTCTTTCGTGTATCTGTCCATGATAATGAATAATTCTCAAAATATGCAATAAAAGTTTCCTGCACTACATCATCCAGTTCCATGTCCGGCACATTGAGTGTTTTCGCTATTCTGCGGAGCAATCCCTGATATTCCCCATATATAGACTGCAGTAACAAATTTTCATCTTCATGTATGCTCATTGATTGTGTCCCTCTGATAGTAGGGCGCTCCTTATAGCGTCTCCTGTCTGTGTTAATTCTCCTGGATCTGCCTCGCCCGGCACCCATGAAACCATAACAGGGCCTTCCTCATAACGAGGAATCAAATGCACGTGAAAATGAAAAACCGTCTGGCCTGCTACTTTCCCATTATTCTGCACAACATTAAATCCGGCACAGCCTAATGAGTTTTTCATGGCATTTCCTATTTTAGCCGCTAACGGGAGAACCTTTTTTGCTGTTTCCTCTTCCAGCTCACAGATATCTTTGTAATGCTGTTTAGGAAGAATCAGGGCATGTCCTCTGGAAGCTGGTCCTAAATCCAGGATCACACGAAACATGTCATCCTCGTAGATCGTTTCAGAAGGTATCACGCCATTTGCAATTTTGCAGAAAATGCAATTATCGTCCCTCACTTACTCACCTCCTTCCAATTAGATTATCCCCATATCTCCATATCCTGGCGCCTTCTTGGCTTGCGGTACAGGAGAATCCCCATAACAACGCCAACAATCAGCCCACCAATATGGGCCGCATTATCTACGCCTGTGCTGGTAAAGCCAAAATACAGGGAACACGCAATCACAACTGCCAGCTGTCTGACACTTAAGTCCTCCAGCCGGCCACGGTTGACTAATACCGCATATAAAAGGCCTCCGATCACGCCAAAAATTGCGCCTGACGCCCCTGCCGAGACTACGGTCCTGTATTCTCCAAGGTTCACTACCATAGACACCACATTGGCGCCTACTCCGCAAAGCAAATAGAAGAGAAGGTATTTTATATGGCCCAGGGCCCTCTCCAGATTATCTCCCAATATAAATAAAATGAGCATGTTATTCATAATATGGTTAATGCCAAAATGCATAAAAACAGAAGTGAGCAGCCGGTAATACTCTCCTCCCTCCAATACAAGCGGAGCGTACATCGCTCCATGTGCCACCATAAACTGCGTATTTTCCGTGGAGCCTGTCACCTCCAGATATAGGAAATAGATGACATTTATTGCGATCAAACCAACGTTTACAAATGCCTTCTTACGCCTGTATAAGTCCTTCATTGCAGTTCTCCTTGATAAATATTATGCCTATTTTAACACAAGTTGACATATTATGTAAATATAAACGCGAAATTTGCGGTAAAAACTTCACCATTTTAACCAAAACTGCGGCCTCATCCTTTTTTAATCCTGACAGCAGTTTCAAAAGGCATCCGGAAAACTTTTCCTGCCCGTCAAGGGGCCTTAAAGGATATGATTTGCGAAACATTCGCAAGTTATCTTGACAACATTTCAATTCCGCAGTACACTTATTTGCGAACAAATCGCAAATTAGGAAGTGAACCATTTTGGCAAACTATATGACAGCACAAAGAAAACAGCTTTTTGCCTTTTTGCAGGAAAACCCTGACAGACAATTTTCCGCAAGACAAATTGCAGACAGCCTTTCCGATTCTTCCGTAAGTTTAAGTGCAGTGTACCGTAATCTCACTTATCTGGAGGAAAAGGGGCTGATTAACCGCTTTACGAGAGAAGGAAGCCGGGAGCTTTTTTATCAGTATATTCATTCAGAGGATTGCCGTAATTGTATCCATATGAACTGCATAAAATGCGGAAGGACATTTCATATGGATGCCCACATTGCCGACAGGATGCTGGAGGATATTTTAAGCGTGGACGGTTTCCGTATCAAAAAAGAGAAATCCGTACTTTACGGGATCTGCAAAAACTGTATCTGATGTGCCCATCGTTTTTAATAAGGAGGAAGAGACATGGCAAAAAATAAAAAACTGCTTGCCGGGTTTATTACCCTGGCGATTCTTTTTATGCTGCTCTTTTCCGTATTTTATATCACTGCTGAGGCCCGCCATCAATGCATAGGCGAAAACTGCCCCATCTGTCTTGAAGTTCAGGCCTGCGTCCAGGCACTGAATACTCTTTTAACAGGCCTTGCGCCTGCTGTTGCCGTATTCGCGGCAGCCCACTTTTTTGTGATCTGCGCGATTCCGGTCTTTCACCGCAACCCTTCACGCACTTTGGTTTCCCTTAAGGTAAAGCTGACGAATTGAATATTGATTTTAACAAGGGAGAATTCTGCCCATTTTAGGCAGAAACCGATATCTGTCGATGCTCCCTTATATTCTTATGCCCATTTTTAATGATCTATATTTATTCGGAGGTTCTAATAATGAAAAAATTAATTGCCTGCCTGTTAGCAGGACTTATGATTATAGGAGCACTTACTGCCTGCTCCAGTACAAATGCAACGACAACGGCCAGCAGCAACAATAAGCTTAGCGTGGTATGCACGATTTTCCCGGAATACGATTGGGTCAGAGAAATCCTTGGCAGCCATTGGGAAAATGGAGAGGTCACCATGCTTCTGGATAACGGTGTGGATTTACACAGCTATCAGCCGACAGCGGATGATATCATCAAAATCTCAAACTGCGATATGTTCATCTATGTGGGCGGTGAATCCGACCAATGGGTAAAGGATGCCTTAAAGGAAACTAAAAACAAAGATATGGTCGTGATCAATCTCCTTGAAGTTCTGGGCGACACCGTCAAAGAAGAAGAGGTCGTTGAAGGAATGGAGTCAGAGGAGGAAGAAGCCCTGGAGGAAAGTGAAGATGGCCCGGAATATGACGAGCACGTTTGGCTGTCACTGGAAAATGCCAAAACCTATTGCAATTACATTGCTTCAAAGCTGGGCGAAATCGACAGTGCAAATGCCGCGGACTATTCTGCAAACGCAGATGCCTATGGAAAAAAGCTGGATCAATTGGATGAAAGCTATCAGCAGGCAGTGGACTCTGCAAAACAGAATACTGTGCTGTTTGGGGACCGCTTTCCCTTCCGCTACCTGGCAGATGATTACGGCCTTACCTATTATGCCGCATTTGTGGGCTGCTCAGCAGAAACGGAGGCCAGCTTTGAAACCATCGCCTTTCTTTCAAAAAAAGTTGATGAATTGGGGCTTGGCACTGTGCTGACGATCGAAGGCACCAGGCATAAAATCGCCGAGACCATCGTTCAAAACACGAAGGATAAAAATCAGGCAGTCCGTACCATGGATTCCATGCAGTCTACCACGTCCAAGGATGCAGAAAGTGGTACTACCTATCTTTCCATTATGCAGACGAATCTGGAAGTACTGAAAGATGCATTAAATTAAGAGGAGGAATCAAAGTGGCACAGCTAACATGTAACAACCTTACCATCGGGTATGACGGTAAAACGGTCCTTAAGGGACTTGACTTTTCCGTAAACAGCGGGGATTATCTCTGTATCGTAGGGGAAAACGGTTCCGGGAAAAGTACTCTCATGAAAACCATTCTGCACCTTCTGGCGCCGCTTGAAGGAAGCATTGCTATAGAAAACAGGCAGCAGCCCGGAGGGATCGGATATCTGCCTCAGCAGACAGTGGTACAAAGGGATTTCCCGGCATCTGTTTGGGAAATTGTTTTATCGGGCTGTCTGAACCGCTGTGGGCTGCGTCCCTATTACAGCCGTGAAGAAAAACAGCTTTCCCGTGAAAATATGGAGAAAATGGGGATCTCCCATTTGTCCAAACGGTGTTACAGAGAATTGTCTGGTGGCCAGCAGCAGCGAGTTCTGCTGGCACGGGCGCTGTGTGCCGCCGGAAAAATGCTTCTGCTTGACGAGCCTGTTTCAGGACTTGATCCAAAGGCCACTGCTGAGATGTATGAGTTGATCCGAAAACTAAATGAGGAAGGCATCTCCATTATCATGATATCTCATGATATCGGTGCTGCCCTTAGCTATGCGAGCCATATCCTCCATATGGGAGATCCCCTCTTTTTCGGGACAAAAGATGAGTATTTGAACAGCAGCATCGGCAAAGCTTATTCCTCTCAGAACGGAGGGAAAGAAGCATGAGTATATTGATTGAAAAATTAACCTTATATTTTGAATATCCCTTTGTACGCTATGCTCTGATCGTTGGGATATTAATAGCTCTCTGCTCCTCCCTGTTGGGTGTTACTCTGGTGTTAAAGCGTTTTTCCTTTATTGGCGACGGACTTTCCCATGTTGCCTTTGGCGGCATGGCAATCGCTACGGTAATGAAGCTGTCCAATCATATGCTGCTCATTCTGCCGGTTACGATCATCTGTGCAATTCTTCTGCTGCGCACCGGTCAAAATGCCAAAATCAAGGGCGATGCGGCGATCGCTATGATTTCCGTGGGTGCGCTGGCCCTGGGCTACCTGCTGATGAATATATTTTCTTCCTCAGCCAACCTGGCAGGAGACGTATGCAGCACGCTGTTTGGTTCAACCTCCATTCTGACACTGACAAAAACGGAAGTATGGCTTTGTGTTGCCCTTTCGGTGGTCGTTATCGCCGTATTTCTTCTCTTTTACCATAAGATATTTGCAGTCACCTTTGATGAAGACTTTGCAAGAGCAACCGGCACAAAAGCGGAACAATACAACCTGCTGATTGCGGTCATCATAGCCATCATCATCGTACTTGCCATGAATCTGGTAGGCTCACTGCTGATCTCTGCACTAGTCATCTTTCCGGCGATCTCGGCAATGCGCTTATTTAAAAACTTTAAGTCCGTGATCTTTTGTTCGGCAATCCTTTCCGTCTTCTGTGCCGTACTGGGAATTCTAACGTCCATTCTGGCTGGAACACCGGTCGGCTCAACCATTGTAGCCGTTGATATCGCTGCGTTTGCCATATGCTCACTCATTGGGTGGATCTGGGGAGGTGTCAAAGGATGAAACGAATCTTTGGAATGGTTCTGATGCTTTTCATGGTAAATCTTGCATTAACAAGCTGCGGAAAAGACGCCGGGACTGCCCCCGGTCCGTCGCTGCCGCAAGGGGACCGGGCAGACTCCGGACAATATGGGACCGCAGGCTCTGAACAATACGATCCGGAAAGTACGGAAGACTTTGACATTAATACCTATCCTTCTGATTCCTTCGAACCAACCACGGAGCAATTTCAGGATGACGATGACGGTTTTTCTATGGAGGATCCGGCGGGCTCCAAAAATAACAGCGGATTTGATATTGACCTGACGAAACTAAGCAGCACCATGGTTTTTCCCGAGGTATACAATATGATGATATCTCCAGAAGAATATGTGGGAAAAACAATTAAAGCCGAAGGGATCTTCCAGGTCTTCCAGGATTCGGATAATAGCAATTTTTATGCTTTGGTCATTGCTGATGCCACTGCCTGCTGCCAGCAAGGACTGGAATTAATCTGGGATGGAGATCCTGTCTACCCCGATGATTATCCGAAAGAAAATAGCGAAATAGAAATAACAGGTGTGTATCAAAGTTATATGGAGGAAGGCAACACATATTATTATGTGCAGGTAAACGAAGTTAAGGCGGTATAGAATATCATTCCCATACCGCCAGTACACCGGCCCGAAAAAGGCCGGTGTTTTATTATGTAATTTTAAATTTATGTAAATATAACTTCATGTAAATATAAACGGGTAATTTGCAATAAAAACTTCATCTCCTATTTTCAGCGATACCGTCTCATTTGTTTCTAATACCCGCCCGTTCACAACGGTTCCATTGGTGGAATTTAAGTCACTGATCCGGTATTCTTCTCCTTCTCTGTCTATCCTGGCGTGAATCCTGCTGATGGCTTCTCCAGTGAGTACACAATCAACCATGCCTTCCTGCTTTCCAATTAAATAAGGAACATAAGTAATTGCGATATCTTCCACATCAACACCAACTGCGCGTAAGTACCGGATACTTTTATCGGCCGTTGTATCGTTTAACAAAGCCGTTTGAAATACTTCCTCATCTCCTGTATCAGGTTTTGGCGTCTTTTCCTTTATTTCTTCTTCAAATGCCAGCTGCCATTCATAGCTTTCCGCCGGTTGACGGCTCCCCTCTTCCTTTTTCACCATCATCGCCTTTGGCTGCCTGGACTCTTTTCTCCATAATGCCAAAACTGAGAAAGCTGAAAATCCCCCGGTGATGGGCACCCAATACCAGAATTTCCGAATCCCTTCCATGCCAAAAACCAGCCATAAAGCTGCGGCAATACCAAACATGGCTAAAATCGGGATTATGAAAACAGCCCCATTCTCCTTACCATCAAAAAAGCGATTTCTTTCTTCGATCTCCTCGTTAAATGAATACGAAAGGTGAGAGCTATGATTCTCTTCCGTCCTGTTGTCTTTTTCCGTCTGAAGGATACTATCATCCCTTCCATCTTCGCTGGAACAATTCTTTCCGGCAATTTCAAGGAGGTCCTTCAGCCCGTAATTTTCCTTAAGGCTTTCCTGATACAGGCCATACGCCATAACTACACATTCCTTATCCTGATGATTGACCTTACCCAGAAGATACCGCAGCAACCCGGTCATCTCCTCTGGAAATTCCACCTGCCTTCCGGGAACAAGGCAAAGGGAAACCGTAAACTGCTCCGGCTCAACATAAATATAGTCCGGCTCCAGAAGGATCTGTTTTTCCTTAAGCAGGTAAGCCTCCAGCCTTTCCAGAGTCCGTCCAATATCCTCGATTAACTTCTTAAGCTCCTCCCGGCCCAGACTATGATATTCAAGAACCCTGTTTAAGGGCTGCTTTGAGGTGATCTCATAATAATATAATTTCTGGTTATCTACCTCCTTTACATGGAATTTCAGCAGTCCCCCGATCCTGTTTGCCGCCATCATATGTATTTCATAACTGTCATATCCGGTCTCCTCCGGCTCCATAATCAAATAATTGTGCTTCATCTCCCGCCTGTATACAGCCTTCATTTCATTCCTCCTGATTGATGAGCGTCAACATCCTTAAAAAATTCTCCGGATCAAACACGCCCTGTTCCATTTCCAGCTTCCAGGTCCCCGCACTTCCATTGGCTTCCACCCTCCTGCCTGTTACAGGGTTTCCTGCCATCTTGATCTGGAAATCATATTTTTTCCAGGAAAAAGGATTACCGGCCCTTCTGGCTGCCCACAAAGCAGCTTCATCAGACGGCTCTGTTTCATTATGGCGCAGTCTTTGCACAGTCTCTCCCAATGCCATTGATCCCACAACTTCATCCCTCAACCGGTAAGCTGCTTGTACGGAAACAATCAGCGCCCATAAAACAATTGCCATAATAAAAGCCGCCTCAACGGTATAGCTTCCATGCAGTCTTTTCTTCATAGCATCACCAGTCCAATCCACACAGGAACCAGAAATGGCAAAAACGGCACCGTTTTCTTCTTATAATCCCGTCCCCGCAGCCAGCCCCAAAGATAAATTCCACCACATACAATGCCATTTAAAAAAATTCCATAGATCAATAACTCCAGATTCAAAAGTGCTCTTAAAAACAGGCCGCTGACTACAAAAAACCAACCATCTCCCATTCCGATTGCCTCACCTGTTAATCGGCTTAAAAGAAGGAGTCCAAATCCGATCATACAGCTTAACAGCCGTTCTCTGCCAATATCTCCCTGTAAAAGAGCCAGAATCAGTCCGGCCATGCCTGCTGCCTGAAAAAGCCATACGCTGACAGCCTTTTCTCTTCCGTCTTCCCAGGCAGCCGCCAATAAAAATACTCCAAATATAATGTTATTTATGCTTTCCTCCATAGAGGTACCTCCCTATTGAGAACAGTAAGAGCACGGTCCCAGATGGCGAACCTGGGATAAGGGGACAGCCTCCACATATGCCATGATAGAGGGACAATTCCTGTCACTGTGATACCGTTCTCCTGACGGCATGATGTATACACTGCCGCTTTCCTCTGCAAATCTGCCGCATCTGCTGCAGGGTTTATATTTACCGCCGGATGAATTACGAACAGATTCTACTTCCTTAAAAGAAATCTGTTCTATATCATTGTATAAGTAATGACAGGTCCGTTGGCGGTGATATCTTGTACTCGCCTTTCCAATGTATACAAGCTCATCCTCCGCTCCGTTCTTTCCGCTGCGGCCTCCCTCCTGGCCGATCCAGGCCCTCCGGCAGCATCTGGCGGTCATGGGTATGCTGCTTAAGCCAAAAACAGAAAATGGAATTCTTACCCGGTAATCCATTATCAGATCAATGGTCTCCCCGTCCGTTAATACAGAGGAACGTACAAAGGAGGCTGATTCAAGCCGTTCAAACCCTGCCCGTCCTTCCACCCGCTTTCTGACAAATAGAAGGATTCCTTCCTCTGTAAGCCCGTCTAAAAATTCCTCCGAAAAGCCATCGATTCCTGTTGCCTCCAGCTTTTCTCCAAGTTTAAGCTGATGCAAAATATAAGCATACTGGCTGACTTCTTCTCCTGCCGCTTCCAGAGCGGTTTGTATGCGCCTTCCTTCCTTCATAACACCCATGGGAAGCATGAGAATCACCATAAAGAACAGGAAAAGGGGCAGGACCAGGGCAGCCTCTATGGTCAGGCTCCCCTTGCTTCGGCGGCAGGAGGCAGATGATAATACCCTTTTTACAAGGAATCCTTGTTTCATGAAGGGGATTTGTACCTGGAGAGTAACAATTTTTTTATTATTTTTTCTTTGAACTTCCTTGAAAAAGGGCATGATCATCCACCTCCTTACCACTTTTTTGCCACATTCTCCGGGCATAAAGAGATGCCTGCAGGCAGCCCTTAATATGCTTTTTCTGTCCGGACTTCCACCGGATAGAAGGGATTATTTCCTCCGAAAAACATATGCCTTGATCTCACAGTTCCTCTTACTTCCGCCTGATAAACGCAGTTTGCCATGCGAAAATCCGCCTGTTTTCTGCATAAATTCATCTGGATCACATCCATCAGACGGTAATGCTGCTGCCCGGATTCTCCCGGGAAAAGAAGAAGTTTCAAATAGCTGGTATAATCAATTCCGTCTTCATCCTCTTTCCCACCTTCCCATGTTCCCGTTCTTCCTAATTCCAAAAGGGCGTCAAGGGATAGCTTCCATGTACTCCTTGACTTAAGAAAGACCACCTTTTTCCCCTCTAAAAGCATTCTCACATCTACGATCGCCTCCCCAAGCGCCCAGATGCTCATCACAAAAAATGCAACGATCCCCGTTAGAGGAGCCAAACCCACGGTTCCGGTAATAAGGCCGGCTAGAGACATTGCCTCCTCTCGTTTCTGGTCGTCTGAAAGAATATGGATTAAGTTCATGCCTTCCCTTATCATGAGAACCTCTAAAACTGCCTGTTTTAAGTTTTCCTCATCTGTTTTCTTTCCTGAAACCAGATATTCCAATTCGTACATTACCTCCTTATCCTCCTCTGAGAGAACGTTTGTGAGAAAACGGCCGCAATACTCCCCAAACAGAAGCCGGTCCAAAAGGCCTGACTCCAGCACCTGGCCATCCCCGCAGGTAACGGAAGGAAAAGAATCGTCAGACAAAATACCTTTGGATATTTCCTTTCCATCGGGCAGAACCATGGATAAGAGCCCTGTCTGTATGAAGCCTTCCAGCTGTTCCAAAAGTCTCTGCTTTTCCGGATCCTTCACCCCATTGGAGTAAGAAAGAGAGGGGATGTCTGCCTTTGCCCATAGTTCCCCTACAGACCCCCATAGTTCGGACAGATCCGGGCCGTCATCCTCTTCCTCATCACTGTCCCAGTTATCAATGATCCGCTCTACCTCAGAGGAGCGCTTCCTTGCCTGTTCCATAACCTGTTTTATCTGTTCCATCTGCACTGGCAGGGCCTCGATTTCCCGCCTTCGCTCCCCATCCTGATTTACATAGGATCCATAGCAAGAGGTATCCCCGATAAAAGCCTCACGTACTTCTTGGCTCAATTCGTCCTGAGCCGAAGATAAGTCATTGTTAGTTCCACTTAAGCTGTTTTTTAAATCATCTGCCTTCTTCCCATAGGCCTTTACAAGGGAAGGAATCCGGTTCATTTCCCGCTCCAAAAGATCCGCTTCTCTGCGAAAGCCCGTACCATCATAATCCCTGATTCTTTCATAAGCAGACTTCCAGTAAGCCTTCTGCTGCTTTAATGAATCATTGATATCCTCCAAAGCCCTTTCCAACCGGACAGCTTCCCGTTCATGGTCACGGAACGAACCGGATAAACGTTTCACTGCTTTTGCTTCCTTTAAGTTCTTAAGCAGGGCTTCTGCACCCTTTTCATCTGTCATATTTTCAAATATTCCATACTTCATATAATCCAGAATCTCCTGCTTCAAATACTGCCCTCCCCCATCAGTGATACGAAAAAGCTGCATCGTATCAGCCTTCTCCATATCCATGGAATACCAACCGGAGCTGTCCATATAGGGCTCCATAAATCCCTCCCATGCTTTTTCCAGTTCCCCGCCATTCTCACATTCCAGAAGAAAGAGACGGTATTTATTCCAGGCTTCTCTGTGATACCTGCTGAAAACAGAGTCCATGGAAGAATCAGCCGCAAGCTTTAGATAGCACCTGGTTCCGGCAGTCCGTGCGGACTCTAAAAGTCCGCACATCAGGCTAAATATGCATAAAAGAGCTAAACTGAAAAACACTGTTACCTGCCCGCTTTTGCTCATCAATACACCTCTTTAGACTGGCTGTTGATTTCCTTGAATATGTTGTCAAGAAGAGTCGTTATCTGTTTTTTAAAAATAATCACAAGTCCGATTAAAACCACCAGAATCAGCACCACTTCAATTACACCTACTCCGTCTTCTTCCTTAATAAAATTAAGGATCTGTCTGTTTACCGATGTCAGCATCATATCACCTCCCTTCTAATAAAATGCCAGGAACGCAGGAACTACGATCATGACCATGACCACTCCAAGCATCATAAACAGAGGCAGCAAAAGTTTGGTTCCTGCTTCTTCCCCCAGCTTTTTCGCCAGGTTCTTCCTTTGCTCAAAGGCTGAAGCCATCTCAAGCTCCAAAGCCGGGCGAAGCTGCCTGCTTCCGTTTTTCTGGCTCTGTTCCAGAAGAGCAGAAAGCTTTATGTAGGCCTGTAAGCCGCACCGCCTTCCAAATTCACTGTAAGCCCGTCCTTCCGACAGCCCGCTGCTAATCTGCCCTGCTGTTTTCACCATCTCCTCATACGCCGGACGTACATTTCTTTTCCCCTGCTTTAGGGCCTCCTTATAGCCAGCCGCAATCCTCTCCCAAGCTCCACGGACCGTAAGACCTGCTCCGATATAGACTACCAGCTTGGAAACCACCTCAGAGTAATCAAACAGCAATTGCTGCTCGCGTATCTTCGCCAGACTTTTCCTGTCAAACTCTTCTTTTACGTGCAGGAGAGCCGCCAGTAAAAACCCAAGTACCGGCAATATCCGGTAATCCGCCTCTTCAGGCTTATAATACGTCAGCCGGTTCCCTTCATAAACGGATGGCAGCAGCAGGCGATCCTCCGTCTGCTGTTTCATATCCATCTGGCCTATCCACTGAAGAAAGTCCGCGGCTGCTTTTTCTTCATGGGTAAGGGAGGCCGGGTAAACCGTTACTTTAAACTCAAATCGATCTTCATGACGCCCATCCGTCACTCTGGCCCTTAACCAGACCTGCTCTCCCAATTCTGGTATTTCCTCATTGTGAACAATTCCAAAGGAATCGATCACCTGGGGATTATCAGATTCCCAGCTGATTCTAAGCCCATAATCTCCCAGGCTGTTCTTTAAATTTAAGCTTTCTCTCACCTCCTCAAGGGACTCATTTTCCCCCAGCATCTGCTCTATCAGCTCAGGCTGGATCCTTTGTAACAGCTCCTTTGCCTCTTCCGCCCCATACTGCCGCTCCCTGACAGGGATCCTCACCGGCATCTTCCTATCCCCATTCTCCCGGTCAAGCCCGGATACCAGGATATCATATGTAGTCTCTCCATGCCCCGGCCCTGCCCGTTTAAGCCCTCCCCCTTCCGATACCGCCTGCCCGCCCGCTGCATAAAACAGCTTCAAAGCGGCATATAAGACAATCCCGGTAACAGCGCAGGCTGTCTGTATCTTTGTAAAAGGAAATCTCCATGTTCTTTTCATATCTCAATCCTCATAATCCATTTTGAAATCCCCAGGGCTGCGATGTAAATGATCATGCACAGGGTCATAAGAATCCTTCCGATTCCCGTACTGTACATGATGTTAAAAAAGCCTGGAGAAGTCAGATCAATATAAAGGACAATAAAAAAGGGGATCATGCTCATAATTTTTTGTTCAAACTGTTTTGAGGCTGTCATCGTTAAAATCTCCTGTCTTACCTGTACCTTGTCTCTTATTACATCCGCTGTGTGGCTTATGATCAAAACCAGTTCTCCTCCGCTTCGTTTTGCCGCGGCAAATACCTCCGCAAAGTTCTTAACATCATCAAGACCGCTGCGGCCAGCAAAATCGGAAAGCGCCAGCTCCACCGAACGGTTCATCCGGATCTGACTCTCAATATGCTTAAATTCCCTGGAAACCATCCCCTCCTCCCCGAAAAGCAAAACCAATTCCTTTACGGAAGCAGAAAACGCGTTCTCCACAGAGTAACCGGCACTTAAGAAGGAAGCTAAAAGCAGGATCCCCTCCTTAAATTCCAGATTTAACTGCTGAAGCCGGCCTTCCTTTAACTCTCTTTTTTTGATCATGGGGAATATAAAAACCATTGGGACAAATAACAGAAATGATGGGGCGCTGCGGTAAAAGATGTAAGCGAAAAGTCCTGCAATCGCCAGGCCTTGAAATCCATACAGGCACCACTGAACGGGTGTCAGATCATAGGTTTCATATCTCAATGCCTGCTGCTTTAAGTTTATCGGCGTTTTGAATAATTCCCACTTTTTTAAGGCTTCCATGGACAGCCTGTCCTTCTTCCGGATTCCCATAATCTTCCTCAAACCTGTATAGCGGATTAAGCCTGATTTCTCCGTTCTCATAACCAATTACCTCCACAATGGACAGGACCCTCCTGCTTTTATCTCTGAGCCGTCCCAGATGAATTAAGATATCAATTGCTGCCGCGACCTGGCTTCTGACCGCTGCCAACGGGATATCTGCTCCCATAAGCACCATAGTCTCCAGCCTGGATAGCATGTCCCTGGGACTGTTTCCATGTCCGGTGCTGAGGCTTCCGTCATGGCCGGTGTTCATGGCTGATATCATGTCCAAAGCCTCCTTACCTCTCACCTCTCCAACGATTATTCTGCTAGGATTCATAATGAAAACGAGATAAAAAACCGGCCTTTGATTATTCAAGGGCCGGGAATTAATTCATGTTATGTTAAAAAACTATAAAGAATTGAAAGTATTAGTTTTCTAGTTGCTTTGTTTTATTAAATCTTATAAAATGTTTTACAAAATCCCTATAACGTTGAATAGATATAGGAACTTTGGCTCCATTAGTCATAATAACAGTGCGATTTTTTGAAACTTCTTTAATATGGTTCATATTTACTATGTATGATTTTTTACATTGATAAAATGATTCGTCTAACTGCTCTTTGATTTCATGTAACATAGCGTTAGCCTCTAAAAGCTCATTTTTTCCATATATCTTTAATTTTCTTTGAGTTGTTGCAATAACCTCTATATAATAAATTTGATTTGCATACCTTGTTAAAACATTTCCATTGTTCCGTAATACAATAATTTTTTGTTCTTCTATTTGACTTTTTGACAGAACTTCAAAGGCATTTACAATTTGTTCTCTAAGACTTGTTTCTACTTTTTCGATTTGTTCTTTTAGGATATATCCTTTAGCTCCAATCTTATATTTATATGTCAGAAAAGCCTTATCTGCATGGGCCGTAATCATAACTATATATGCACCTGGATTGATAATTCTAATATTTCTACCTAGTTCTATTCCATTCATAACATCAATACCAAGGTCAACATCTAATAAATATAACGCTGGTCTTTTATCTTCTTCTGTCAATGCTATAACATCAGCTGGTTTTGTCGCCGCACACATAATTTCCGCTTCACCGTCTAATTCTTCTGCGATTATCTTTAAAGTCATGTTTTTTAGTAAGCCTAAAAAACTATCATCATCTTCACAAATGTATATCGGTATCATTATATCCCTCCAAGTAATAGTTTTTAAAAGGCGGGCCCGGAAACCGGATACCCGCCCATCTACAATAAATGTCACACTAGAATAATACGACCATTATAGAGTATATGTAATAAAAAAGGCTTGTTAACGAAAGATAATTCGTATAATGATTTAATATTGAATTAACGTGTATACTCCTCCACTTTTGCAAATAGTAAAGAAATCTGCTCCTTGGTAATCTTCTTTATATGCATAAAAATACCCTGCTTCTATTGATGCATCATTAAACCCCTCCATTTTATACCCCTTTTCCTTCATTGTTTCGATTACTTCGTTTTTGGCCCCCTTAATTACAATTTTTTCCATTCAAATACTCCCCTTCCCTTTTGTATTTTTTTCCATCTGTTATATTTCTATATTACCACTATTTTACAATATCGGAGTTGGTATTAATTTCCAGATAATGCCTTTTGACTTTCCGAACTAATGTTTGTATAATCATCTCAAGAGGTGATTAATATGCAGGGAATATGTGGGCTTGCGCCAGACATTAATAGGTGTCCCCATTACATTAGAGACAAGGAAAGCTGTGGAGCTGACCATACAGGCTGCGGATTTTATCGTAAGCCCGATAATAAAAAGGAAATGAACGACCAAAGACAACCGAAGTGGTTTGAACAGTACTATGATAGGTAGGAAAATGCATGGGAGTATTTGGAATCGGGACAAATGTAAGGAAAATTGATAGCGGTATAATAAGAGGCCGTACATACCCCATTGCTTGCATGGCCTGGTATGCTCCCGGCTGCCCTCCGCGACCGCTACTTTTTAAATTCGAGGGCGAGGACGGGGTTTTGCAAACTGTATCAGATATAAAGATAAAATGTACAGACAATAAATGCTATGACGGTGAGCCGGTCCATGAATATAGGTGTGATGCGGTTTTCGGCGGTATACGATACGGATTCAAGTTGATTTTCTATGTCATAAGTTGCAAGTGGATAATGGTTTTATAACAATAAAAAAGGCGGCTCCGTGAGGAAACCGCCTATATAATTTATCCAGCAAGCAGCTTTGTATTGGTCTGCTCTATGAATGCCTTGACCTGGTCATACCCCCAGCCGCAATCAACAAGGCCGCTTACCAGGCGCTCCATGGATTGAACCGCCTTTAACTCTTCTGCAGTGAAACAGTCTCTTAGATCATCATTGTTTCCGATTTCATACTTTTCCCGTAACTTCTTAGCGTCTATGCCGAAGATAACCTTATAAATACAATTTGTATAGGTCGAGTATGCGTGACCGTGCATTCGCTCGTTTTCACTGGATTGCTGTATGGCTTTGGTTAGCGATTGCCTTACTGCTATACCTTTTTCCCTTTCGATCAGCTTTCCTTGAAGGAGTTTTTCCATGGATTTAAACTGCTTGATGTAGGCTTCCTTGAATTTCATAGCAAGATCGCCAGTGTAACCCATTGCAAGCATTGTAAAACCATCTTTTGTGATGTAGTACATCGGCTGCCTTTTGTTTTGAGAGTTAATATAATAGGACAGCTCAAAATTTAGCCGTCCGAATTCTTCACTGCAGCCTAACTCTCGGATATCTTTTAATACATTCTTATGCTCTTTACTGAACGTATCGGCCACATCAAGACTGCTCACCACGGTTACTTCTTCTTTGTTGATCTTTGTAATCTCTACTAACATATTATCAATCCTTTCGTTGATTTTATTTAATAAAAAAGGATAGGCCCGTTCTGAGCCTACCCATAACTCCTATTCTGCTAATCCTGGATACTGCAGCGCTCCGTCTTTATCCGGTGTAAGTGCCACAGGCTCCGTTGCCATCTTGCCGTCCTTGTCCAGGTAATACCACTTGCTACCAGAAGCCTGCAAGCCCTTAACCATGGCCCCGTCAGCGCCCAGGTAATACCAATCCCCCTTGTACTGATACCAAGTGCTTGACACCATAATGCCGGCTGCGTCGAACCAGTACCATGTGCCATCGGAATCCAGATACCAGCTATCCCGTACCGGTTCACCTGTATTTCCAAGATATAATCTCCACCCGTCTGGCTCCTGATTCCAACCTGATAATTTAACCGGTTCTGGTGCCGGCACAACATCGTCCTGTATGTATCTCCTAACACACACGAGGCCCTTACGCCAGCCGCCAGGAGCGAATGAATTGTACCGGTCCTTACAATATGCCACTATATCCTTGTAGGACGGCCTACCGCTGCCGTGGCCGCAGATAATACCATTACCGCAGTACATTTCCACGTGCCCGATCTTAAGCGGCCTGCTGGCATCCGTCCCGGCAAACTCTAACAGACCCCCAGTACGCAAGCGCGATATATCCGGGATACCTGCGGCTATATCTGCATCAACGGTAGTCAGCTTACCTGACTGGTATATCCCTGCTGTATTGAGGTTTCCGAAGCCATACCCGGCCTCTTGATAGCTATAGCATATTGAACTGCTGCAATCGCTATAATAATTACCATCTGAGTACTTCTTGAAACAGTAATCACGCAAATTCTGATTATAGATGTTACGGCCTATGAGCGTTGCATACTTATCACATACCATCTGCCTTTTCTGTTCTGCTGTCATGCTGATTCCTCCATTCAAAAAAGGCCCAGGATTCACCCAGGCCAAAATAATTAATATCTACTCTGATTTATTCCCCTTACTTTTCAGCACCTCTATGGCATTTGTAAGCACCTCAGATTTTACAATACCCATTAGCCCTGCATTCTCTACTATTGACAGGGCTTCATTTGCAATAAAACCGTATGTAGTGGCTAACATAATATAATCAACCCCTAATACTAAGTCAATTTGATGGGCTACTGCAAGCAAGCATAGCATCATAATCTTTTTACATATTCCTCTAAACATAGCCTTTGAATCCGCCGCTCCGCTTTCGGATTTAGGGGAATTATTAAATGCAGCCGCCACCATAAACCCGGCGAACAAATCAAGTCCCATCATAATAATTACAATGTTCAATGTCGGTGTCCAGCCCCCAAACATTTTAGTTCCAATCGTTGCCGCTATACCAAGCCCCGTACATAAGATATCCTTTTTCATTCTCATAATCCTCATTCTTCCTTAATTTTTAGATGCAAGAATTTCCTGTTTCTGAACTTCGGTGATCCATTTCTTTATAACCGCGTTTGCAAGCATTGCCGCCGTCAACTGCCCCTTACCGCCATCAAATAATCTCAATAATGTCTCAAACATATTTATCCCTCCAGACTTGATAATACTAACGTATCAACGGTTGCGGTTAGTGCTTTGATTTCTGCAGCCTGCGCCGCTACTATTTCATTTAAATCAGGCGTTCTGAAAGCTGCGATCATTACATCGGCCTTAACCTCTGTTATTCCATCCTCTTCTAACCTGATTACATAATCGGACTGTTTAGTCAGCCTTCCGGCATATACCAAATCTGACCGTTTCCAATCAGCTTCACCGGATAATCCAACCTGGATAATACTGTTATTAGCTTTCAAGATTGTTTCGATCTCATCAAAGGTCAATCTCCCTTTCTGGAAAGTGATAGTACCTCCCGATTCGCTAAGATTCACACCTGCAGCGACCAGATCAAATTCCTGATCGCCAAATTTGATTTTTTCAATGTTTATAATATTGCTCATAAAGCTCCTTCCTGCCTCTCGGACATAAAAATAAGAGCCGGTGGCTCCCATGGTTTTACACGTATATTATTTCGTTGATCCCTACAACCATTTATAATTGGGTATCTTACTCCAATCAAGCTTTTGTCCACAATCAGGACAATAATTTGTTTTTATTCCTGACCCCTTATATCCATCTGAACATAATAAATGATTGCTGCAAGTAGGGCAAGAATAGTGTATCATGTACTCATTTTTTTCTTCCCTTTTCATTAAGGGTTCTTTGCTGACGCTCTTCCACATGATTTCTAGCATCACATCACTTTCAACATTGAACCACTGTACTACTCCCGATTCTCCCGGTTCTCCTTGTAGCCCGGGATCATCTGGCCCCGGTCCACGATGGCTCATATATTCTTTCCATGGTTCGTTTTTATCCATAGATTACTCTCTTTCTGCTGTTTTGGGACAGCTCCGGTTCTACGTTAAATAGCAATTTAATAGTATCAGGTGGTGATATAAATATGACTGGAGGCGATTTTTCCGCTGGACTAATTTACTATCAGAATGTCGGCAGAATATCTGTATTATCTTTCGGTGGGTTACAGTTTACAAATAGTTTTCCATCTGGGTCTACTATAAGATTAATAACTCTGAACAACGGCAGTTGGCCTATGGTTACAACAAAATCGGTGATAGTATGTCAGAATATCACCTTATATTTAACCATTACCACATCTGGTGAAATTAGCTTGGCTAATTATTCGGGCACCAATGTTCCGGCTGGCGCCATCGCAGAAGGACAGGTTTCTTATGTTACAAGCTAAATGATTATTAACCCAAATAAACAACTGACCCGTAACACAAGGAATTACTAATCTGTGTATACGTAATAATACGACCATCGGTATGTATTTGAATGAGCGCTACCCCTGAGTTTGCGTAACACACCATGTATTCTATTTTTCGCGGCCGATATTCAGTCGGTAACGTAGCAATTATAAAAGGATTCCCCGCCCATGTAACAGGAGATGCGATGGACAGTGATACATTTATAATATTACCTTTATCCTTACCAAATCGGATCAACTGATTTTGTTGTTCCAATGCAATGGCATCATCATATTTGCTAACAAAATTGCTATTTAGTGTAGTAACCGTTTGGTTAACAGAGTACAGGGCCGCCATGCTGGCAGCCTTGGAAGCATCGTTTACAATTTGGCTAACCACATCAGTTTTTAACAGTAATTTAGTGGCAACTTTATCCGCAATCGCATTGATAAGAAGCTGGACTGTGGAACTTCCCCCAGCAGCACCAACCAATCCCTGAACGTCTGTGGCACTGATTAAGTTTGCTGCATTTGGCCCGGCCGGACCAGTCTCACCCTTATCACCTTTATCGCCTTTATCACCTTTTGATCCGGTAGCTCCGGTTGCCCCGGTATCCCCTTTAGGCCCGGTTGCTCCTGTCGCTCCTGTTTCTCCCTGAATCCCCTGTTCTCCCTGCGGCCCTAAATTAGTACCCGCATACACCCATTTAGCCACCGTGGCGGCACCGGCTACCGTACACCGATATATCCGGCCTCTGTCTGCACCTGTGCCCGTATTTTGGTAATAGTCGTTTACAAGGGCTGCTGTCACTCCTGATCCGCTAAATACTGTGGCGGTTGTGCTTGTACCGGTTATTCCGGTTCCGTTATACCAGAGGCTACCGCGCTGACCAGTATCACCCTTTGCACCGGTTGCGCCTGTGGCTCCGGTTGGCCCCTGTGGACCCGTTTCCCCCTGGATCCCCTGTATGCCCTGCGGTCCCTTTACATTGCCTAAATCTAATTCAACAACTGCCATATTATCCTCCTAACCTTACAATAAAATGTCCTGACTCATTAATGTGTACCGGGGGCGGATCTGCGGAAGCATCTGAAAACAGAACATACAAATGCCCGTTTTCCCGAATCTGAAAAGCATAGTTTCCATTCGCCTGCGTCACTACGGCATCAAATCCCCGTTCGCCCTGTAATCCACGTGGACCTTGGATCCCCTGAATTCCCTGTGGACCCTGTCCTCCGGTTGCTCCCGTGGCACCCTGATTTCCTTGTGGCCCCTGCGGACCCATAGGACCATTGAAATATCCATTCATCAGTTTGGTATTAAAATCAGTCAAGGTTTCATCTACCCGGCCCCCGGCTGCGGCTATGTCCGTTACGGCCTCGTTTGCAATTACCTCTGTCTGATCTCGGAAGGTCTTGGCATTATTCTGATACTGGAGAGCCATATCTCTGGCGGCCTGGGCATCAAGCATATATTGCCGAAGCTCCATCTGTATGGAAGCGTCCAGTTTAGCCATAGTAACAGAGCCGTCTACTATCTCCGCTGTTATGGTCCGATTCAGGATCTTCATGGAAATGGTAGCTGTACTATCCACGGAATAGACAAATCGGGTAAGGTCAATTACCTTTTGTGTACCATCTGCCAGGGTAAGGACTAGCTCATTATCATCATTGATATCAAAGTTCGCAACCACCTTTTCAAT
Organism: Lacrimispora sp.; assembly: GCF_032078915.1. Lineage (GTDB taxonomy): Bacteria > Bacillota > Clostridia > Lachnospirales > Lachnospiraceae > Lacrimispora. Next base: position 59,983 of record NZ_DAMAUN010000017.1, read on the forward strand.
AGCCAGATCGTAAGTTGTTACGGTTCCATTCTGCTGGGTAACTGTCAGGATCCCTGTATCCGTGTCCAGGGTGATTTCCTTTACCAAAGTATTTACAAGAGATTGCTCCGCCTTTTTAGCGTCTAGCTGCACGATCCGGTTATCTGCCTCTTTGATACCGTTCTCAATTTTAAGAAGATTTGTACGGTTTATGGGCGTTTCCTGCGAAGGTTCATTTCTCCAGTCTGTTATGTAGTAGTATGGTCCATAAGCCATTTAACTGGCACCCTCTTTCTTATCTGCTTCCTGCTCCTTGATTTCTCCCGGGGTTCCTAACTCCAACATTTGTGCAATGGCTGCTATCTGCTTGGCATTCTGGATTCCAGTTACGGTAACAGCGTTCAGCATGTATTGAATTTGCAACACCTGTTCTTCTGTGTATGTAATTACTTTTTTCATGGACTCTCCTTTCGTAAAGATTATTTGCCATATTCTCCCAAATCTTCTATACTGTGATTACAGGCCCTGTCCGGCCAAGTACAGAAGAAAGGGGGATGCGGTATGGGAAGACTACACCCCGAAGCTGATAAACTCTTGTTTAAAATCTGCGAAATTTACAACAAAACCGGAAAAACCGAAATTGATACCATGGATATCGTGCTTGGCGCAGATGCAGATTCTTATTTTTATGAACTCGAATCAGCCGGGTACATAGAATATCAGTATAATGTTTTTCCGGTTATAAAAGTCTTGGACAGAACGATTTTATTCGCGCAGTCAATTAAAAACTAAACAAAAACTTCCAAAGAACTATCGCCATCTTCGGTGGTAGTTCTTTCATATCCCTTTAAATACGGTTTCATAATTTCCTTAGCCTCCTCCAGCTGTTCTGGTGTGATTTTAGCCAAGACTTGCAGCATTTCCCTGATATCAATAGTGGCTGTAATAGCGGGACTATTTAGGTTCTCACCTGACTGGTCAAATGAGACCCCTTTAAGCGCCTTTCCAACTTCGATTTCCGCTACAGAAACGTACGTTGATCTACCTCTGTTCTCAAGTTTAATTAAATCCTTTACCATTCTTCTCTCTCCTTTCGGCATACAAAAAGAGCGGGGAATCAGTCCTCGCTCTCTGTAATAGTTTTATTTTATTCCTGTATCCATGCCCCATCTGAGCCTACAATGTAGCCATCTGGGGTTGTGGTGTCGTGAAGCATGATGCTCCACTGGTCAAAATAGTACCACTTGCCATCTATTTCGGCCCAAGTGCTTTGTTTAGATATTCCATCTTCTCCGAAATAATACCAATCACCTCTTGCCTGTTTCCACGCATTAACCGCATAAGTTCTGTCTTCATAAACATAACGATAAACTTCTGAATAAACATCATTTCCTATTGCGGCCATTCCTTCTGGTAAACCAAAAGCAACAAATGATGTATATAAACTCATTAAAAATGCAACAATTAATGTTTGTCTAATTTTTCTCATAACTAATCCCCTTTTCATAAATTTATATAATAATTCTAATATATTCATATGAATAAAGTCAAGGGATTCCTCATAAATTGTTTACATTGAGCTTTTTATATTTTCAATTTCCGCCCATAGTGAAACTATGTTTTTTTTGACAGATTTCCAAGAGCTACCCCAGCCTGTTTCAGTACCAAGAGCATCAATGCTTACATCACTTGTACAAAACGTAGCATCACATTGTACACTTCCTCCAGTTGTAATCTTCCCGGTACCTAGTAATTCAATTCCGCCATACCCATTACCACCAATATATAAAGAAGCATAATTTCCTCCAGGACTACCAGCAGGCGGTCCCTGTGAATTTGCTCTAAACCAGCCATTATTAGACCTCAATAGATTACTACCATTAGCACTCACGTAATAATCACCAAATCCAACGGCGCTCCCATTGGCATAAAATGTTTGAGATTCCAGATTTCCAGTGAAAGTACCATTAGTAGCAACAATATTCCTACAGGTCAGTTTTCCTTCACTTGTCATACTGGAATAGTTAGATTCCCACGACAACCGGTTTGTTTTAATAGTAACGGCATTTGGTTCCACTGACAACTGAGAAGAAACTTCCCCTTTACTTACCTTTAGGGATATCTGATCTGCCGTCTGTATAAACTTGGAATTAGTATCATTCGCAAGGTTAGTAACAGATAAAGCTATCTGGTCCGCCCTAATGCTCAATGAAGCTTCTGCCTGTTTCGCCCTGGTTACTTCCGCAAGGATCTGATCGGCTGTGATTGCAAACTGTGCTTCGGTTTCTGCCTTCAAATCAGTTACCCTTACAGATACTTCTTCCACGGACTTCTTTATGATCGCCGTTTTCCCCTCCAGCTGTATGATCTGCGTGCCAATCCCAAAGTTTTCTTTTCTCTCTCTGGTTCCTTGGGCCTCAAATGTATCCATCATTGCCTGAATGCCTTTTATGGTCCGTTTCAGACAATAAGTCTCAATTACATCATCAGAGGTATAACAGATGATCCCGTCCCCCGGTTCTACCCAGGGAAGCCCCTGAGTTACAATCTTACATGGTCGATATGTCTTCCGCCCGATATTCTCATGCACTGTAGCCGCTATATTCAGCAGTTCCTGCGCTCCTTTGCCGTAGACGAGGAAATTACCCTGTATGGTATAAGTATTAGTACCAAGGCCGTAGGCGGCCCCTACGTCCCCTTCCTCCTGCCTGATCTGGACCTTATCAATACCTTTCACAAGAAAATCCTCATAATTGGCTTCTCTAAGATGTGATAAGTTCTCCCCCTGCATTTCAGAAGGGTATAAATCCTCTGCCGGAAATAACTCTTCCGACGGATACAGACCTGACGATCCGAGGAAAACATACTTAAATTTTCCGGTATTATCAATCTGACCGAAGCACCCGTTTATCTCACAGATGGCTTTCATTACATCACGCCCAGATATCTGTGAAGGGTCAATCGTCTTTGATATCTGCATGTCGTCAAGAGGCAAGGTAACTTCTTTTTGCGATACCCCTGCGCGCTCACACAAGGCTGTACGGAACTGTTTCAGGGTCATAGGAAACTCTAGTCCCTGATACCAGTCAGCTACGTCTACGGCGAAATTAAGCATTCGATCGTAGGCTACAATCTTTTTCTTATTCCTGTCTGCCTGACGCTCAAAGCTTTGAACCTTATAGATTCCTAACATCATTTCATAGCCGCCTGCCTCTAAGGATAATGTGAACCATTTCCCGGTTAGATCCATTAATACATTGGATACCGTCACCTCTACCATAGCAGCTCCGCACTGTCCAAATGCCAGGGATTCCGTGGAGCATAATACCTGAGTCAATACAAGGTTATCATCTGGCACCTGGGTTCCGTCTATGATGCAAATTGGTGTATCGGTTCCTGCATCAAAATCCTTTTTATCATAAAATTTCATTTTGAATATCCGCCATGTATCAATGGAGCTGTTTGGTTTCCGATACAAGGCTTTTATTTCCTCTGGAACATTTAACACCCTATCGCCTCCTAATATTCTATCAAAGTTATGGTAAATGGATCATAGACCATGTTCAGCCGGTTCCTGTCTATATGATTGATCGTGTACTTAATATCTGGCATATAGAATTCGCCACTTGCATAGTCCATGATCTCGCTATTCCAGTATGTAAGGTTCACCTTTCGTTCCACTGCATTGGTAATTCCAGAATCTACAATAGCCTTTAAGACTATCTTTTCACCATAATACAGTTTACGGATAGGTATTTCTATCTTTGATTTAAAGTAGGGAGAAGTGGTCCTCCTAAGCGCTGCCGTGGCTGATTCCCTGTAGGCGTCAAGCTCCAGCCTTTGGTTTGGTGTTTCATCGTATTTTTCTAAGTAGCTATTCGGGAGAACTGTATTCCCGAACTTTACCATCCAGCCTTGAAATGCCATATTCTCCCTCCTTTATCCCATTAATGGATTTACACCTGTTGAATCGATTACTTGTTGATTCTTTCTGACTACAGTCCGGTAAATATCGTCGCCAATATTAAGAGTCAGATTTATATTTCCTTCATCAGAAGAGCTGCCCTGTCCTCCAGCAGACTTCAATTGCTTAATAAGCTCTGATAGTCCCTCTAGGAAGGAATTACCCTCTGTAGAGTTTTTAAGTGTCTGGTACTCTCCTGCTCTGGGAGGCACAATAACACCCTGCGCCATCTTTGGCAGATAGGCAGCTGCGTTTGGAATATTAATTCCTGCGGAGAGCTGCAGATCGGCTTCATCAAGTACATCTCTAACACCATCGAGCCAACTCTTGACAGCCCCTGCGGAAGACTTTGCCATGTCAGAGATACCATTGTTAAATCCTTGGATAAAATACTCTGCAATAGAGTATGATTCTCTTGACGGCGAATGAATATCAAGCCCTTCTTTCGCTTCATGTATGGCACCCTGCGCCCACTTTGTCATTGCTGCTTTTGTCAGATTTGAAAAGTCGGAAATACCGTTTGCAAACCCTTCATTGATACGCTTTGCCATCATGTAAAACAAATTGTACAGTCCACCGGTTCCTGTGTAATTGGAATCACCCCAGAACCATGTCCTTAGGTTATTTGACCATGATTCCATAGGTGTACGTGAATCGGAAAATCCTGATTGCATTCTCTCATTAAAAGCAATAATGATCTGATTCGCAAATTTCTTCCATGATGCTTCGTTTACGCCTTTTCCTTCTCCCTCTCCGATGAACCATTTCCGAATGCTGTCTGCCCAGGTCTCCATTATACTCTGTGATTTTGTATAATCCTGGCTTATAGCACCGTTGTAACCGGATATGATTCCGGTGCCCCATTTCTTTGATTCATCTGAATTGTTTCCTGAAAGGCCTAGCTTGCTGGTAAACCAGTTTGAAATACCGGAAGCCCATTTTTGAACTATACTCTGTGAGTTGCTTTGACCGTTTTCCACTCCCTGATTGAACCCGTCAACTGTATACCCTCCAATTTCCTTGAGTACTGTAGAAGGGCTATGGATACCAAGAAGCCCCTTAATCCCATTTACAAAAGGATCTGTAATATTGGTTTTTATGAATGCCCCTGGATTTGAGAAGAAGTTCTTTATTCCATTGCAGAACCCGTCCCAAAGGTATTTACCCATTTCAGCCATGACGGTAGATGGACTATGAATGCCGAATGCATCTTTAAACCCATTGATAAAAGGCTCAAATACATTCTTTTTCACCCAGGCCCCGATTCCAACCAGTGCATCTCCAATCCCTTTTAGAATTCCCTGAGCCACATTCCCGCCGCACTCTTCAATCTTTTCTTGGAAATATGTCTGAGCGGCTTCTACTCCATCTGATATTAAACCACCTAAAAAGGCAGCAATACCGCCAAGTACTGCCCCGATTGCCATAAACAGCCTGTTTGCTACCGTGGCCCAGTCTATATTTTCCAGAGATGTTGCAACACCTTCCCCGAATGCCCACCAGTCAGTTTCTACAACAAAAGTGATCAATGCATCTAATAAACCTATTACGATATCGCTGACCGCTGTCCCGGCTCCTGCCCAGTCAAAGTTTTGGAAAAACGTACTGAGACTTAATGCGATAGAGCTACCGAATCCAGTCCAGTCAAATGTTTCAGCAAAGTGTGAGGCCATAGTAAATAAACTGCCCAAGCCTACCGCAAACAAAAGTCCGATCTTTGCCCAGTCAATGGTATCTATTGTTCCGTTCAATCCCAGGGCAAATGCTTCTCCAATAAGACCCCAGTCAAGCTGAGTTATAAGCAAATATAGAGTATTAACCAGGGTATTGGTACCTGTCCCCATCATAACTCCAATGGAATACCAGTCTATTGTTCTAACAAGGCTGTTGAATAAATCCGTAAAATCGGTGACAAAGGCCGTGATCTTTGCACCAGCATTATCCCAGCTGATAAAATTGGTGAATCTCTGAACTTCGTCGTTTATCTTTTCTCCAATGATCTGACCGATTGCTGCAAAATCTCCAGCCTTAAAAGCTTTCATAATACGACCTGCGAAATCACTGATTTCACTGTCAATCTTCGACTCTGTAAACATCTGGGACGGATCCACACCTCCGGCCCCGTTGGCTCCGGAATCGTTTGCCTGCTGTTGGATCTGCTTTAGTTCGTCAAAAGGAGCAAGGGCTTTCTTAATATCATTTCCTGCCTTCTTTGCTGCTCCTCCTGTCTTTTTCAGGCCATCAGCATAATCCTTATTGACTTTTACCGCTTTTGTAAACATTCCCTTCCCAGACAGGGCCGCCAAAAATTGGCCGATCAGGTTTATTACATAGATCAACTTTTGAGCCAGTACATCTAGGGCAGGTATGACTATTGACGTAATTGGTGAAAAAGCTGCAGCAACACTGTTTTTTAATTGAGCCGTGGTGGAAATAAATGAACTCATAATCGAATTGAAGTTGCTGGAATACTGGGCATAATTCTGTATCCCTTCTTTGAAGGCAGATGTAATCCCACTGATGATCTTTCGGATTGCCGAAAATAGAATCATCTTACTCAAAATGCTGCCTAACCCTCTGCTGGCGGAAGTGGCCTGCCTTCCTGTATGCGCAAATCTATTTCCCACCTTTGACAGTGTTTTTGCGGCTATGCCGAGCATAGCGGATAGCCATTTTGCTCCCGCGCCTTCCTTTCTAAGTTTGCCAGATGTCTGTTCTGCCTTATTTCCAAGCTTTTTATTCTCTGTTGATGCCTTAGCCTTCTCTCTGGCAAGTTCGGTCATGTGTGAGGCTGTCGTGCTGGCGGCAGCGCCTTCGCTCGTGATCGCCTCACCTGTCTGATTGGACAATTGAGCCAGATTTTTTAGATAAGCCTCATATTGTTTTTGGGCTGCCATCACCTTCTGAAGCTTAAGGTACACCTCGTCGTACTCCGGCATGCCTAATGTAATTCCCTTAGCGCTCAAAACTGCAAGTTCTTGTTTAAGCTCCTGAATCTGCCCGGCAAAGGAAGACGAGTCGAGTTTGACCGGAATAACTGCATCTGGAGTAGGGCTGGTAATCTCCCGCTTGTAGTCAGCTAATGCCTGCTTTATTTTAGCAAGCTTAAAGTACGCTTCATCATACTCTTCATCTCCAAAATATAATCCTTGGGATTCCATCTGCTTTAACTGCCCTGAAAGAGATTCGATTTCTGACTTAAATTCATTGGTGGATTCCGACGCTTTTCCCATATCTTTTACGTAATTATCCACAAATTCCTGGACTTCGTTTCCGTACACCTGATACTCTCCTGGTACATGTGAAGCCTGTGGTTCTGCCATAGATTCTGCAGCTTTTTCGCCATGACTCACAGCGATTTCATCCATTTGCCCCTTAAGCGCCGCAGTTTCATCATTGGCCTTCTTTGCAGCTTTCGCTATCTCTTCTACCTGTGATGCGGTGTTTTCTGCGCTGCTTCCAGCTCCCTCCACCGCTTTGCCTGCTCCGTGGAAAGACCTTGTGATGTTATCCGATAATCTTTCTATGGTAGATGTAAGTTTTTCCATTGCATTTTTTAGTGTCGAACTACCTTCATCGAAACCGCTCGTGTCCACCTTAGTGTCAAATTTAAGACTCCCATCAAAAGCCATGCTCTCACCTCTTCCCCGGGCATAAAATAAGACGTCATGCGGCGCCTACCCAAAAACATTGTTTAAATAATCAATATCTGCCTGTTCTTCCAGCGTGTAACGGGTCTTAATATCGCAAAGAGCTTTGTTGTTACGATAAAATTCTTCTTCCCATTTCTCCAGCTTCTTTCCCTTTGCAATCTTCTGACGAATCCCAAGAACCATAGAAAACGTCCCATCTTCAATTTCCATAAAGTAACCCATAAAGGTCCACCAATGGATATATTCCACAGATCGGACCTCCCTATGGGCTAATTTATTTATTGCTGGAAAGATAATAGGTTCATCCTGCTCCCAGTCAATAACTTTTAAAGGAGGCTTTTTATCTTCTGCCACCTGACCACAGTCAATAAACCATTTAGCCTTTTCTGCCGCCTCTGTAATGTAATCTTCCGGGATTACCTTTAAATGATCCCGGAAGAGTCGCTTCATCAATATGTATAGCCTTTCTCTATCGTTATACTCCGGATCAGCACAGGCGGTTAATCCGATCAAAATGTTTCTAAAATCTGTTTCAATGGGATACTCCACTCCGCCTACATTCAAGCTGACCGGCAAGGCCCCGATCATTTTCAAATATCTCCCAGATACTTATTCATCTTCTTTTCTGACTTCCGGTTATATGCCTCAATGGCAGGTCCCATAAGCCCCATTAGCGCATCTATGACTTCCTCAAATAAGTATTTCTCTTTCCCTCTGGTGCCAACAATGCAAAGCGGCGACTGCCCATTAAAGATGGTATCAAACATATCTGCATTGAACACATCGTTGATGGCTTTTCTCATGGCCTTTGTAAATTCCGCCACATAGGCAGCTTCTTTTTCAAGTTCATCTTTAGGACTTCCATCAGGTTTCAGTTCTATGTCTTCCTCTGGCTTGTAGTCTTTAAAATCACTCTGCATTTTTAGCAGACGGTTTATAATTTCTGGATCAGCAGGGTTAAAATAGATCACCCTGCCCGGATCGTCATTTACCACAAAGCTTTCAAGACCTTCGTTAAATTTAAGACTCTTCATCTACATCACTCCTATTCTCCGGATCCAGAAGACCCCGCAGTAAATGTTTTAGTTGTAGGATCAAAAGTTCCCTTTGTCCTTGCGCCGGTATAGTGAAGGTTGAATGGAATTTGGTACCCGGTTGTATCACCACCGTAACTACTCACCTCGATGATGGCTTCTTCTTTATAGGCTGTATATTTTCCAGCTGTTGGGCTTTCCCATGTATGAACTTCCACAACATCAGTCACTAATTCATCAAGGGTCTGACGCTCGTCAATGATATCCTGAAGCCTTTCAAATAATGCGCTCCCGACTTCTGCATAATATGGTTCTACACTGGCCTGCGGCTGATAGCTGTCAAGGATCACTGATGTTTCTCCAAGAATATTATTCTTGGTTTCAACGTTGGCGTTCATCTCTACTTTATACTCTTCCAGATCCTTTCCAAGTCTCTGATACTCTGCCGGATCTCCTGGCTTAGCGGCATTAATGTAGTGTGCCATAAACTGGCGCTTAATTTTACCTGTAACTGCCATATTTAAAATTCCTCCATATCTATTTTATAGTAGGCATAAATCTGTATCTGGTACAGTACGCCATCATTTACGGTTGATCCCATGGGCTGCATAGCCATGGCATTGGCTGTGGTTGCTTTAATAAATCTTCCGGTCAGTATTTCATCACCGGTATCAACCTGAATTCCGTCCTCTTCTGGGAGCCGTTCCAGCCAGTAAGCCAGCTCCAGAAGGAAATTACTGTTTGCCACTCGACAATAATCAGTAAAAGACGGACACACGGCATATAGCATAAACGTGTGCCTGCGCTGCTGATTTCCCAATATATCTTCATTTACAAGGGTATCTCCGGCACTGGATAGGCCGTAACTGGTTGCATCGGGGTCCGTAAAATCAATATGTAATTCTTCTCCTGCAAGAAACTCCTGTATCTTCGGATACTCTGATAGTTTCTTTCTCATAAAATCAATAATGGTCATGTTCAACCTCCCCTGTTTGCAACTGCCTGTGCACCTTCCAGGATATCTTCTTTATGGTCAGCAGCCATGCGATCGAAGAACTTCTTTCCGCGCATAGGGGCACCAGTATACTGTAATTCCCTGCCCGTAGGAATCTTGATTTCATCTTTCTTGGCCCAAGGGCTTCCGGTTGTTGGTGAAACAAACAGGATTCCTTCATGAAGATAGTGAGCGTATGGTCCTGGTATATCAATCTGGCCGGATCCTATGACCGTTCCAAGCACCATCATGTGTTCCAGCTCTCCGGCTTGTCTACGTGGCATATAATCGCTCATATACCGCATGGATTCGCTATCTATGAATTTCTGTACCGGGCCACCTTCTTGTAGACCACGGCGTTTTAATAGTTCTTCTTTGGGGAGCATATCAAGTTCAACTTTCACCCTACCGCCTCCTATTTACTGGAAAGCTCATAATGTTGTACTGCTTCGCTTCCATACAGTTTTGCATCTGCCGATGTTATCGTAATAAACTTATGGGCTGCTTTAAATGCTGTCAAAGATTTTGACAAGGCAGCCTGTGAACCGCTGTCGATTTCATCTTCAATGATCCCTTTTACAGCCAGGTCTTTTCCCGGTGTAAATTCAACAGGAGATTCAAGGCTCTCCAGAGGAATCACCAAGAGAACAGAAGCAGAGTTTCTTTCTCCTGTCCGTAGTAGTGTAGACTGGGATATTTCCTCCCAGTACACGCCCTCAATCGGGAGCCTGGTATACTTATCTACACCGTTTTCCTTGCTGTACAAATACATTGTTGTGTCTGCGTTGGTAAACATATTAAATCCCCCTGTACAATAGCCCGGTTTCGCTGAGCCACTTATTCATGATCCGGTAAGCGTCTGAGGCACTAACATCTGTGTCCGTAAGCGCCTTTTCGGAGAATGTAGCAGAATAAGTTCCAATCTTTTCGGAAGTTTTACCTCCAGCGGCCTTGCGTTCTTTCTCATTGGTATAACAACACTCTGCAATCTCACAACAACACATCTTGATATCATCGGTCAAATCATTCAGCTTATCAATTCTCCCGAATGTAAGGCTGTTCATGATCCGGCTGGCACTCCTGGCATAGAAGCAAAAGCCGGCGCTGATAACCGGCTTCCTTCCGAGCAAATATGAATTTTTATAAAATGCATCATCAGCGTAGACTTTCATCAGCTCCGGCCTCCTTTATCTCTAATTAACCATTGGTGATAAGCTTTGCCATTGGGATTGATTTAGGATCAAACTTGATATCCCAGTTGGCTTTATTGAAAAGCTGTACATCGGTTGGAGACTGAGTCCAGCCAGAAGACGGAATGGTGAAATTAAAACCGTTTGGATGAATCGTTTCCCTCATACGGGTAATCAGTTCATCCTGCCCTCCGTTTTTCTTTGCTTCCCTTACTGTCTCAACCGGTACATCAACCCGTCCTTTGGCAGTCCTAATGACACCAGAGCCAAACAAGTATGTCGTATATCGGTAAAGACCGCTATTGTCTTCTGTGCCTCCCACTGCCTCTACCGGGACACCATCATCAATCAGAACCGTAAATCCATTGATATCGGCAATCTGCATCTTTCTCTGGATTCCTAACGAATCTGTATATTTACGATATTGCAGTAGCTGTAGATTCTCAAGCGTATTGGCAACACTGGAGTGCATAATCGCCAAACCGAAAGCCCCTTTGTTATCTCCGCAGGCCAAGGTGGCAAGATCATTTAAGTCAGTTTCTTTAATCTTCCTTGCTTCTGCCGTGGCAGAGGATAAATCAAGTATATGGGTATCATTCCATACCTTTCGGTACCCACTGGCTCCGGTAATATCAAATACTGCATTTGTTACACCAATCAGGCGGCCCTGTCTGCGCTTCTGCCAGTACTTCGCTATAGTACTCGCGATATGTCCCATTGGATCCGCTCCGGATAATTCAGCAGTGAAGTTCCTGGCAAAGAATCCTTTTGATCGGCCATATACAATGCCAGTCTGAAATCCTCCGCCTACTTCTTCTACCGTGATATCCGTCTGTCCATCGTAGTTCTGATCTTCCCCTGATAACGTGTTGTAAAAAGGAATCGTATACTGATTACCCTTACTCTGTATCATTCCGGCAATCTCAGAATCTTCCACAACAGCGCCACTTTCAATCATTGCCGTTAAATACGGGTCTGGTGCCTCTCTCCATAAATCTAAAAATATTTCCTCTTCAAAAGGAATTCCAAAAATAATACCTGGCATATTAATTACCTCTCAATTCTTCATATTTTTGTGGATTGGCTGTTTTTAATTCCAGCCGTTCCTTATACCCCATCTTCTTAAATGTCTCCGGGGTGATATCCGTTATTTTAGTTCCGCCTGTTTTTGTAACGGCCACAGTTATTGGCTCCTGTTTCCCGAACAGATATCCTTTCTCTGCTTTGATAGATTCAATTGCGGATAAGATATCCTTACTCTGATCTTTTGATTCCATAAGGGTCTTGACGTCCATGTGGGCCTTGATCGCTACATCATCAATTCCTCCGGCTTCTGTAATTGCCTTTTCCAAAGACTGATGAAAAGTTCTCTCTACCGCTTCTTGTGCATACTTCTGTTCTGTCTGTTCCAGCTTCTGCTTATATTCTTCTGCGGCCTGCTTTGTCTGCTCATAGTCTGAAAAGCCCTCGATGGTTTTATTTGCCGTAGTAAGCTTTTCCTCCAGTTCCTTGTTCTTCTGCTCCAGGGTTCCGTAATCGGCCTTAACTACTTCAATATCATTACCGTTTTCAGTCATGATTTTATCAATCACTTCTTTTTCCAGGCCTAAATCCTCTAAAAATTTCCGTTTCATAAATGTACTCCTTTCTCGCTACGCTTTTATACGGGTTCGCTCCCACACGATTGATAGTTTTACGTCATTCCGGACAAATTGGTATAAAAATAAGACGCATTACCCTGCGCCTTAATGGGAGATATTTAGGATCACCGCCTTTCTACTGCATGGAAGCAGTTTTGGGGGTATAGATTCTTTCCAGTTGTTGTGGAATATCCATTTCTTTTGATAGGTCCGTATAGGTCTTGGAAGCAAGGCGCAGCCTGATTTTAACTGCTGATATGTCGTCTGGATCCGCTTTTGCTTTTTTCAGAAGTTTGATATCCTGCTTTAGTTTTCGGATCGTACGTTCAAGCTTTCTTTGGTACTGAATGGCGCCGTATGTATCATACTCTTTTCTGTTAAATGTTCTCTTTGTGTTCTCGCGGCGGTTCTGCTCCAATAGCCATTCATCGGTGTATTTCCTTTTAGATATTCCAGGGATAAATGCAAATCGTATATGATAGCAATTGATTCCACCAAAACCCAACATTTCACCAAGTCCGCACACCGTCCGCATTTCTGCTGAACTATAAACCTTGCCCTGCCAACTCTGATGATTCATGAAGCCGGTGCCTGTATTTCTGGCTCCCATATGCCATTCCACTTCCCAATAGTCCGTGTTTAACTCCTTGGCATTACTTTCATTAATTTTGTCAGTTAACTGTGCCACTCCGGTCATAACAGCGCGCCGGGCAGCTACCTCTACACGGTCCGACCGGCCAGAGGCATAATCAACGGTACGCAATCCGCTGGAAGTCATTTCATCAATCACACCATTTATGGCTTGACTGTAGGTTTTCACTCCTGTGATTATTTCAGTCATGGCATTATCCAGAGTTCGTTCCAGATATTCAGAAAGAGGGGTAAATACCGTTTCTTTCCCCATCTTTACATTGAAGCCTGTGGTCTGTGTGATGTTCTCCATAGGTCGGAGACTGTCTTTTGTCTGCTCCCTGATTGCGGATATGACCTGCTGCAACCATTTATTCTCCTGATACGGTATATAATCCTTTCCTACAGCCTGATAAAGCTCCTTATTCGTGACATAGTCGGACTTTACGGCATGTTCATAGAGTTTATCAATCTGGAGATCGCTGTCCTTCAGGGCTTTGCTGATTATCTTCTTAATCCTTGCCTTACTTTCACCGATGGCAACCACACGTCCAAGTGTCCAGTCAATGAGTGGTGTAATTAATCCTGCGTTTTCTATGCGCTCCACAATCTCCGCCATGATAGACATTTCCATGGCTGTCATGATTCGCTCTGTTGGTTTCGGAAGCTTTTCTAGTTCATCTGGTGTCAAATGCTCACCCCCTCCGCCTTATTATTCCTCTGTTAGTGCTGGACTTGGAAGCCTCTCCGCTGCCTGTTCTTCGGTCTCGCCATACCACTTAGCCCGGTATTCCTCCGGTCGCATGATACCAGCTGCAAGATCCTGCCGGTCTTCCTTGCGTTCGGTTTCTTCGTCAACAAGTATGGAATCTTTAAAGTTACATATAAATTCATACCCTGTTTGAGTAAGGCCATTATAAAAAGCCAGAGCATAAACCATATCCTCCAGGCAGTCTTTCAAGTTCTTTTGTATTGCTGTAACCATGTTGTACTTTCTTTTTTTGGCCACAATTACTTCGGTAGCTGTCTTTTCAATGACTGATGGATCTGAGATATCACCATAGGCCAGCCCAACATTAAACTCTATCTTTCTTTCGTGATAGCATAGACCATTAATGATGTTTTCATCTCTGAATTCCGGTGTGAAATCATCAAAAAACTGCTTATCCTTGGATTCTATATTCAATCCACGGTATAGCCGTTTATTAAGCTTTGCAACCCCTTCCACGATCTGTCCGTTATCTGCCAGGTTCTTTTTTATGGCTTCAATACTTGTATGGATCGCCCGCTCTCCGCTCTCGAATTCCCATAGTAGCCGACCATACTGAATATCGGCCTGTTTTATTAACTGCTTGGCACTGTCAAATATGGATACCCCACAGAAGGATCCGTCTATATCATTCTTGATCGGATTCCTGTAGTATCCAAAATCAGGCCGGTTCATCAAGGGGTAATTGATATATGGCGGAAGCCCTCTCCATTCCTCTATAACCTTCAAGTTGACCTCTGTCCCCAGACTGTTCCTGTCATTGCATTCATAAGCAGTATTTGTTATTGTTAAGCCATCTTTATCAAGGGAATGATATTCCAGCCTGCGGTAACACTTTGTATCATTGATCGGCTTCGTATCCAGGAACACAACCTTTATAAGTCTGCCTTTTGAATCAAACTCCACCGGAACAAAACTATCTGCGGTCACATATTGGAAAGCGTTTCCTCCCAGCGGCTTTATAATCATGGATCCAAGAGCAAGTCCGCTCTGCAGGTTTTCATTAAGCGTCTCTAAAACAGTTTGGTATAACTCATTTAGTTTATCATTGCTGACTTTGGTATCCATTTCGTTTAAAGCGATATTAACAAACTCACTCACTATACCGGATTCAAGGCGCAGGGAATGGATTGCATCATGGTCGATCCAGTCTGCTTCACCTTTCAGCATTTTATCCCATTCCGATATGCATTTTATCATCTGACTTGAAATAGCCGGCTCCTTGCCTATGGCCGCGCCTATGTCTTTTACTGGGATCATTTTTCTCACCACCTTATCAATCCATTTCTTTATGCCATCAAACATAACATCACCTACCCTGCAATATAACGATTCATATCTCGCTCGAATGTATATTCAAAACTATCAAGACTATCTATATCTGTGCTACCGTCATCTAATCTCTCATCCTTTTCTGCCTTTTCATTCCAAACAGCTTCTGATAATGCTTTTTTTAGCGTGTCACACCCATCAGTATAAAAGAATCTTCCAAGCCCCATTAGCCTGTTTAAGCAATGTATTCTGTCATTAACGATCTCCTTCCAAGCTGGGCGGACAATAACTTGCGGAAACCTCTCATCAATCGCCCTTGTAATTCCTCTTCCTAATACAGTCTCTGCATTATCCCAATACACATAATCTATTGGTCCGTAAAGTGCGATTATCTTATCCATAAACTCCAGCAGCAATCGGTCAATATCATTGCTGTCATAATCTCCAAAATGACGTTCTGAGCCGAGAGCAACCAATTCCCTATATCCCCTGGTTTTTCCTGCTGCAGTAAATGCATGGCCTGATTTGTTCCCTCCAAAGTCAACGCCTATGCATATTTCTGCTATGCTTGATCTGAGAATCTGCTTTACTCCAATATCTCCACTGACGGAATCCACTACCCTGCAATAACATGGTTTCGGATTGTCAGCAAACCGCCTGTAGATTGCTCCTTCTGCCCGCACCCACTTCCCAAGGATATAACGGTCATAATAAACGGTCCCCTCGTATTCATCACAGAGAGCTTTTACAAAATCCGGATCAAGAAAAGGATTATCAAATATCGTATATTCCTGGAGATAGAGCTTTTTTGTATCATCAAGGAACTTTTTAAGCCAGTGGTGTGGATATTCTGGGTTTAATGCTCCGTCAAAGCAGCTATACGGTTTATCAAGTCTTGATTTTAAAAGCTGAAACACTTCCTGATTCCATTCTGCTACCTCATCACCATAAACATATTTAAACGAGGCACCGCGGATCTTGGAAACCTGGCTCACCTTTTCAGCACCCAGGCAATAAGCGTTTTCTCCAAACAGCCGGCAGACATTCCGGTTATTAATCTCTCCAACAAGTGCTTGACCAAATTTATCACGCATGGGGGTTAGCACATTACGTTCAATGGTTTCCTTTGTGACGCCAAGGATAACATTCAGCCCGTCTTTTCCTGCCCTCTCCCTTATGCGTGAAGGTATTATCATATCAGTGTCAATATAGGTTTTTCCAGAACGTGTTGCACCTGATTTAAAGTTCCACCGCTGATTGGCATTAAGTACATATTCTATTTGCTTTTTGCTATATAAATCATTTATCTGCATCTGCCATCAGCTCCTTTACCGTTTTAAGGGTTTCATCGAGCATACCTAGACCCGTTTTCTCTGTATCATCATCATTACCTTTTAGCTTATCCGTCTGTGTCTTAATCTGCGCTATCCTGGCCCGTTGTTCAGCCGTTGCCATGTCCATATGATCCGTAAGCCAGTTAAGGGCTTTCATGCGGTCACCAAGTTTTATACTTGCGCCGTCCTTCCCCTGCTTCACCTCAGATATGATCGTGCCGTCTACGTCCGAGCTTTCACGGAATTTCACGGTGTTCACAATCTTGGTGAGCGTTTCACCTGTTTCCTTATCAACCACTGGCCCGAACGCTCCCATAACAGGTACTTCTTCCTGCCCGAACGACAGATAGTCCGTGATATCAGAAAAGGCTATATCCATGTACTTCTGGAAGACGTCTCCCGGTTCTAGATATGCTTCGGAAAGCTTTATCTGTTTCAATCTTTTTATTTCCGAGGATATACGAGGATTATTCTTTAATGCCGGGCCTTCTGTAAGAGCTACTTCATAGCTGCAACCATAGGCTTTTTTATAACTCTGTGTTGCATTAAATGACCTGCTGTAATAAATACAAAAAAGCCGTTGCTTATCGGTTAAGTCCTCATTACTCATTACTGACTCAATCTCTTTAGCCACAGCTTTCTTTTCTGCTTTGTTGCGTTTCGTTTTCTTTGCAACGTTGCATTCCTTTTCCTGCGTTGCGTTGCAACTCCATTTCCCTCTATTCTTCCATGACCGTACCGTACCTTCTGGTAAATCTAACTGGTTAGCTATGTCTTTTAGCATTACGCCGCTCTCATAGAGTTCCTTGGCTTTCTCTTTAATCTCATCTGGTGCTCTTGCCAAGCCTCACCACCTCACTTGTGTTGTTTTTATGTATTAAAAAGAGACGGGATTGTCCGCCTCTTATACTGGAATAAATGCACACTTGTTATCTCTGTTAATTATTGTACTCTCCTTGCGTTCTCTTTCCTTAACTCTTCCTTTTTCTTACGCATTAATTGCTTAATCTCATCTGGTACATCACTTTTTAAGTCTCGATTAATAGTTCCTACACAACTATGGAGGTGACTACCTTCCATATCTCTCAACCATACCTCTTTCCCGTCTCTCTGAATCCACCAGCCCTCTTGAGCTTTTACGTATGGAAACTGGTCCTGGATTAACCACTCTATATGCTCTTCTAATTTTCCCATATTGCATTACCCCCTGTGTTTTTCTATCATCATACACCAAATTTTACCAAAAGAAAACATCCATCACCGCATAACCAAGACAGGTGTTTCCAAAAGGAGGTGTATTATGAGTGAACGAATCGGAACGCCGGATTATGAATCCGAATTTGCATACTGCCGTCTATTGGCTACGTTCCGTCACTACTTGTGTAGCTATTTTTCTTTCTCGACATGGCCCCTCTCGGAATCGAACCGAGCCCTGATACGCTTTTATCTATAGTTATTATGCGTTAGCTTACGCCAGCAAGCCATCAGGAGCCAAGGCAAAGGAATTCTAAGTCTTTCGACCTACTCCCATTCGGGAACCCAGCCTTTTAATCCGCGCACCTGGTTTCGAACCAGGGTTTCCAGTCAGGGGGATTACTGTTGTTCTGCCGCTGAACTATGCGCCGATATGCCGGATTCACCGGCACGCCTTATTGTTTATAGTCTGGTAATGGAAAGTCAGACTTACCTTAGAGTTCAGTTTATAGTCTGGAAAGGTTGGGTCAGACTGGCAATCTATTAGCACCGCATTGCCAGGTGCGCCTTCGATATTATAGTCCGTCAAGACTAGTCGGACTTGCTAGTGACCATAAGGGGTTTTATGATTCACTTGTTCCATTTACAGTATAGCACGGAAGCAGTGTACACTTCTATTCACACTTTATTTAGGCTTTACTATTTCAAGATGTTCCAGTGCTCTCCTGTGCAATGTGTGTACCCACGTCCATTCATATCCTGCTTCTATGCAGATTTCCTCCCATCTCAGGCCCTTTATGTATCTTAAATAAAGTATTCTTTTCTCGTCTTCGTTTTCTAACCTTTCAATATTGTTAAAAACGCATGTATAGCACTTAACCCTGTGATATCTTGCCTTTATGAGCATCTGTTCTTTTTCTTCTAAAGCAACTATGTAGTTTGATAAATCTGTCTTTTCATTCCCGTGAGGCATTCCATCTCCCATACCTGCAGATGCTGACATTTTTTCTTCCCTAGTGCTTTCTATATCCAGTTCAATATCTCTGACAGCAAGCTTCTTTTTTTGATACTGCCTTAAGTAATCTTTCTTTATGTCATTGTCTATAATCAATTTCCATTCCCCCCTGTTTCCAGTAATTTCAGCCTAGCCCTGTCCCATTCTGCTTTCCACTTATCCAAACCAGAACCTTTCTCTATTGACATTACCGAAGCGAAAGTATATCTTCTCTGCGCTCTTGTCCCCGAACTTGCATATGCCATAATCATAGCTCTTGGCACCTTGTATAACTTAGTTATAGCATCAGCCGTATAGCTGCCTATCCATTCACCATTATCAAAAACATCATATATCTTGATTCCTTGCATCGTTATCCCTCCTGCCCTATAATAGCTTCAATCTCTTTTTCAATATTATCCAAGGCCTTCCATGCACACTGTTCTTCTGCCTTTTTCTTTTGGTCATGTGTCATTACCATGGTGTCACTGTGATTTTGCTTATGTATTGCAATCACTGTCCTGATCTGGCTGATCTGGTTCTCGGCCCGTTCTGCTACTGCAGCTCGCATACTGTAATACTCCCGATCATGTATCATCTTCATTTCTGCCGCTGTCATTTGCTCCACCTCCAATACTCAGAATAGACAATACACTCGCTGCCACAACCACGCCCCCAATACCAAGGACCGGCTTTGCTATGCCTATCATCATTGCCAACATACCGGCTATGGTAAAGACGTATAATACGTATAACTTAATCAGTATGATTGCTGCTTTCATTAATTTGTTTTTCATGTGATTACCCTTTCCTTTACGCTCCAATGCTCATATATCTGTTATGTACCTGCCTTAAGTGCTCCCCGTTGGCTGCCGCATAGAATCCAAGTGTTGTTGATGCGTCCTTGTGTCCAAGTATCTGCTGAATATCCTCAATCGCACAATCCTTGATCCTGAGCGTGGTCGCCATAGTCTTGCGGAAGAGGTGAGGGTATACTCTGCGCTTTAATCCTGCCTTTTCTCCGATCTGCTTGATAACCAACCTTAACCCGTCCTCATTGACCGCATTGTATGGAGCTCTTACCCGTGCAAACAATGCTTCGCTGTTATCATTCCTGGAAGCCAGATACTTTTCCAGGTGGACCTTGGCAACATCGTTTAAATAGACGGTCCGGTAATCAGAAGTCTTATGCGCATATATCACAATCTCTCCGGTACTCCAGTCAATATCCTGCTTACGCAGCTGAGGTACCTCTCCGATTCTCACACCTGTGCTAAGCAGGAACTCCATTAATGCCCGCTCTCTCGGATTAGTACAGGCTACTCTTAACCGTTCAATTTCCACACCTTTCAGGTAATCAATAGGCGGCTTACGTTCTTTCTTAACTGGTACAGCTTCAACCGGGTTTGTGCTGATAACACCATGCTTACGGAACCATGTGAAAACTGCTGAGAGGAATCGGCGCTCATTATTTACGGTCCTAGTGGAATTTCCCTTGCCGGTATACATGTCCAGGTAATACTTGATATCCACAGCCGTGATATGGCGTATGTTCTTGTCAGTAACGCACAGCATATTTTTCATGGCTCCCATATATGCCCTGACAGTCTTATCGCTCAGTCCGTCTTTGCGGACGTTCATCTCATACATCTGCAACAGGTATAAGTTATCGTCCAATTCCGTGGACAGCTCCGTTTCCTTCTTCTGAACTTCCACATAATACAGAGCCTTAATGATAACTGTTTCTAGTATCCTCAATGTCTCAGTATTGATATGTGGCTCCATTTGCATTAAGATTTCATTGATAATCCTCTCTTTCATTTTCTTTCCCCCTTTGTAAAAGCTGTACCTATAGTTTTATTGTTTCTTCCCTTTCACACCATTTTCCCGGTGTCAGGAATATGGTTAATCATGCAAATCTCAGTTTTGTGGAATAACAAACTTTGTAAAATGCGTTACATGGTCTGGAAAGTCGCAGTCCAAAGGTGTGCCACAATATGGTGGCTCTTCAATTGGAAAACTCCACCAGAGACAATCTCCATCTTCCTCATACCATTCATCAAGTGGTTTCGCCTTATGCATATCTTCTGGCTCCAGAT
This sequence comes from Lacrimispora sp., assembly GCF_032078915.1. Lineage (GTDB taxonomy): Bacteria > Bacillota > Clostridia > Lachnospirales > Lachnospiraceae > Lacrimispora. The sequence continues at coordinate 80,729 of NZ_DAMAUN010000017.1, forward strand.
CAGTATCCTCATACTTTTTTAAACGATCCCATAGACCTGGATAACTTGCCAACTTACTGGAATCCTGAAATCCCAATTTAATATTATTGGTCAACCTTTTCATATTTCACTTTGCCTTTCTACTTGGAAAAATACTAATTTAATTGATCTGCTTTTTTTGCATGATCAAATTTACCCTATCAGTCTCACATTTCCTCCATGGGTGGTTCTTTGTAGTGACTACTGGTTTGGTTGCAGCCTGATCTGCTGGAATCCCAATCTGGATGCGGCTGTATAGAGTGCTGTAACATATCCCGTTACTTTCTGCCAGGGTCACCACGTCTTTTGGGATTACTCTTTGCCTTGTTTTTCTGGTCCTTGCAATGCTTTCCGCTCTACTTACCAGTGGTGTAACTGCTGCCGCTTCCGGTGTCCAGCCTCTTTGTATCCTCCGCTTGTAGGTATCTGCATTAATCCCATTCTTTTCCGCCAATTGCTTGTTTATCTTGTACTCTTCACTTGTTTCCATTACAGGGGTGGAAATTGCATCTTTTACTTTCCACCCCATTGCAATCCTGGAATTAACCGTCTGCCTGCATATTCCCGATTTTGCGGCATTTATGTAATCATCAGGAGAAACATAAGTCCCCCAAACATCACGTGACATTCTGCCGCCTCCTATCCGCACAAACTGGACATGCAGTCCATTGCTTTATTTTTATCCTTTTCCTCCAGCTCCCGTATGATGTGGATATATGTATCCTGCGTTGTAGTGACGTTCGAATGCCCTAATCTTTTAGAAACGCTCGGAATTGATACTCCCGCAGCAAGCAGGACGGAAGCATGTGTGTGCCTTAAACAATGTGCAGAGATCACCGGCACGCCTGCCTCCCTGCAATATCTTTCCAGATAATTATTCAAGGTGGAATTAAATACCCGATCCGCCTTATCAAAGAAAAACGGTTCATCTTCCGGAAAACCTTTGATCAGCTGCTCAAACTGATCCGATAAACCGGGATCTATTGATACTTCTCTCACAGAGGATTGATTTTTTGTAGGCATGAACCTTCCGCTTGCAGATTTATAATTCCAGGTTTTATTCACCCTTATCTTTTTATTGGAAAAGTCAAAATCATTCGGTGTTAATGCTAACCCCTCTGCAAACCTGAGGCCCGTTTTTGCCAGAAGCAATATGAGCCAATCGAATCCCGCCTTGTCAGAGTGGAGCGGCAGCACATTAAGTAACTTTTGTAGTTCATCCCTGTTTAAATATTTCATTTTCTTCTCTGATGGCATCTTGCCCCGGATTACTACTTTTCGGGTAGGATCACGCTCTATTATCTTTTCGTCGTAAGCATCTAAGAGACAGGCTTTTAATTGACGGTGAAAATCCATAGTGGTCTGTTTCTCATGAGTAAGTGCATAATCGTTTATTAATTGCTGGTATTCCCTACGTCCCATTACTGACAAATCCAGTGTGGGAGCCAGTTCTTTCAGCCGCATATATGTCATCCGGTACTTTGACAATGTTACCTCTGCCACTGTCCCAGCTTTATATGCATCAACCCAGCTTTTGAAATATTCATAAAAAAGCATTTTACGCTCCTTCCTGCTTGTTATTCCACAGTCTTTCCACTAGATCCTGCGCATCATACAATTTTGTCCGTCCTCTCTCGGTTAAACTGTCCAAGACAATTGTATTCCACACACAAAGGCCGTCTCTTAATGTTCTTAACTGTTCTCTGGTTATAACAACCTTTTCATCAGCTTCCATATTGCTTCCTCCTTCAAAAACCATTACTCCATTCCAAATACTTAAATGCCAGCCAACATTTAAAGCACATTTTATTTTCGCATTCTTCATAAGCATGCTCTGATCCGCAGTACGCTTCGCAATTTTGGCACATTTCTCTTAGTTCTTCTGTAGTTCTCTCTTCATTTAAATGAGGCTTAACATTGTGGTACACCTCATTGATATTTGATTCTGTTTCTTTCCTCATAGATCCTCCTTTACTCCGTTAAATATGGGTTTACATCGCTTCTCTTATCCGCATAATCTCCCGGTCCAGTTTCATATCCACAATTTTCATGATCCGCTCATCATCAATCCCAAGTAACTCCTGGAGCTGTGCGACCATTATTGCAACATCTGCGATTTCTTCCGCAACATTTCTTTCAGCTTCTACCAACTCCCTGGCCTTTCCGGTTTTGATAAGGTTTTCTTTTGCTCTCCAAAACTTATTAATTGCCTGTGTCAGTTCTGCCAACTCTTCTATGCATTGGCGGCTTTGTGATTCGTAGCCGTAGTGGTGTGCTATGTATCTGATTTTCTGGTTTGTTGTCACTGCTCAACCTCCTGCGGCTTTTCGCACCGCTCAAATTCTATTACCCATACCCACGGGTTTCCTTCCCATCCGTAACGATTAATATTTTCTTTCTTGATTGTCGAATCCCATAGTTGAGAAAACGCATATCTCTTTTCCGTTCCGTTTAAGCTGAAAGGTTCTTCTGTTTTAACGCCCTCTGCAATAATTTGGTCGGTTGTGATATCCTGTAATTTCTCCACCCGTACATTTGTTACCTTTAACCAGATACGAGCGGCTTCTTTTGGCATGTGGATTGATGGTTTCCACGGCGTATTTGAATCTTCTGAGTTTTTAACACTTGCCTTATATCCGTAGAATTCAGCTAAGTGGCATCCCTCACCTTTGCCAACACGCTTAATGTATTTATGCCACGTTTCCCGAACATAGAGGATATCTTCTGGCTGATATGGTGAATACACCCTTTCTGCTATTGGATCAAAGTCATATAAGAACACTGGATTATCATTGACCTCAAAGTATCCCATCGGCTGCGGCTTAACTACTCGTCTTGTCACCGTTTTTCTACCGTCCAGTATTGCCCGGACCATATCAGTGTTGAATAAAATAGGTTTAATGCTCATGCTTCCCTTTCTCGCGCTCTCTAGCGCACGCTGATGGCTCAAATTCCGCTCATATTGCCATCTGTGACATTTCTTATCATCTAAGCCTATAAGCCGTCTAAATAGCTTAATAAATCAATCCCCTAC
>NZ_DAMAUN010000018.1:0-82989 GCF_032078915.1 Lacrimispora sp.
AGCTGGCAAGATTCTCAGGAGTGGCTCCTGTAAAGTTCAGTTCTGCCGGAAAAGGGAAGGAACAAAGCTCCAGACAGGGAAACCGTCAGTTGCATGGATTATTTTATTTCTTAGCGGTAACCATGGTGTCAAGACCAAAGAACGGAACGCCTAATCATCCGGTATTTTATGACTATTACATGCGAAAAATCGGCGAAGGAAAGACAAAGTCTCAGGCACTGGTCTGCATCATGCGCCGATTGGTGAACATAGTGTACGGAATGATGAAAAATAAGACAGAATACCGGGAACCACTGCCAGAAAAAGAACAGTAATTTTTCTATTTAAAAACAGCACAAAGACGTGCTATAATTTTTTTAATTGAATAAAGATTTTACCCTTTGTCGGATATGTCAGTACTCCACCTGAGGGTTCGGGGCAGAGTATTAATCCTAATGAAATTAGATTCAGCCAAAGTTCTGTAAATGGTGCAGACGATATTATTGCAAGTATGAAAAAAGATGGTTGGGTAGGAGAACCAATCGACGTAGTAAAAATGCCTGATGGAAGTTATACCACTATTGATAATACAAGGGTTGTGGCAGCAAGACAAGCAGGGATTAATGTTAATGCTAACGTACATAGTTATAATGATCCATTGCCAAGTGGTTTTATTAACAGATTTACGACTCCAAAGGGAGTTCCCTCTACATGGGGTGAAGCTATAAACTTAAGAATACTTAAACAAAATTCAACATTTAGAGGAAATTATCCATCTGGCTCATTTGATATGCCTAAAATTAAGAATTAAAGGAGTAAAAAATATGTTAGAAAAATTAAAAGAATATGAGGATTTACTTGGTTATAAATATCCTGACGCATATCTAAAGGTTGTTGAACTTAAATTGCTTGATTATGATAACTGGTTTCTGATGGGATTTGAACAATTGGTAAATCGGAGGGATGAATTGGTTAAAAGATATCCCAAAAGAAATTTGATTCCTTTTGCCGGAAGATACGATAGTGATGATATTGCTTGTTTTGAAATAGGTTTTGGAGAAAAAATATTTATTGTACACGACTATGCGACAGAAGGTTATGAAAGAAGGCAAGAATTTGATGATTTTTGGTCGTGGTTTATCAGTGCAATTAAAGAACTAATTGGGATAGAGTAGGAAGTGAGATCATGAATTATTCTGAATTGAGCAAGGAAATATCTTATGCTTTACGTCATGCGCCATGGGAGTATGAACTGGAAATGGATGAAAATGGATATGTACCTCTAGAACAATTATTATTCTCTTTACACCTAACTTCAAAATGGGAAAATATCACTGAAAAAGATTTATTAGAGATGATTAAAAAATCAGAAAAGAAGCGCCATGAAATTTATGATGGAAAAATCAGAGCATTTTATGGACACTCCATACCAATGAAAATTGGCAAAGAAGAAAAGATGCCTCCACATATTTTATACCATGGTACAGCAAGAAGATTTATAGATTCTATTGTAACGAATGGTCTACTGCCTCAAAGCAGACAATATGTTCATTTATCACAAGATATTGAAACAGCTGAGAGCGTAGGAAAACGGCACGATATTAAGCCATGTATTTTAATAATTAATTCTTCAAAAGCTTGGAAAGATGGTATAAAATTTTATTATGGTAATGAGAAAGTATGGCTGGCAGATATTGTTCCTAGTAAGTATATTTCAGAAAGATAATTACATATTTTAATACTTGAAAATAACCAAAGAAGCATCTTGAAAAAGCTTAGAGTATGACTGATTCAGATTGTATTCTAAGCTTTTTATAAAGCTATAATTTGTCGATATATTTTAACACCTTTACACCATCAAAGAATCCATGCTGATACATAAAAACTTCTTCTATAGCAAGTTGGCTTATAAGGGAGTCAATGTAATTTTCAACCAGTTTCTTCTCTTTGTCTGGCAAATTTTCAATAAAAATCTCGGCCTGTAGAATCCTTTCTTCTTCCTGTTCAGATTTATCAGGTTGGCTTTTATGAAATACATCAATTAACATGTTGATTCGTTCCTGAATAAACATACCCAGTAATTCCTGATCGGTCATAATGCTTTCCTCCTTTGAGAACATATGATACCGAAATAATATCAGGAAGTCGATACCAGAAACTACTAAAAACAGATGCTTTAAATTGGGTAAATAGTTCAAACGAATTCATGGAATGCTTATTATCTTGATTCACTGGTTATGGATTTAAAGGAGCCGCTCATGACCCCGTAACTTTTTCGTGTAAATGGGTTTTACATGCAAGTGTAACCCCGGTTACGACCCCAATGCCAGGAATCCGACCCCGATGAAAAAGTCCTTTCAGTCCGCATTGCGGGCTGATGTAAGCCGAGCCGGGAAAGCTTTTGACCCCGGCTCTTTAACCTGCATCATTTTCGACCCCATGGTTCACTCCTGGTTTAGTGCAAGAAATGAGCGGAGATTTTCCGCTGACAGATTTAAAAAATGGTTGCAAATGTGTGTCCTGAAACATATAAAAAACTGGCATACATGCGACTTTTTTTGAAAAAGCAAAAAAGACGAACAGGATTCAACAGCAATCTAAATATTTATCAGGTAAAAAGGGAAAAGATATCCTTTTCAAATTTGCCCCACAAGGCGTTTTATTGCCTGACTGGCATACATGTTCCACCATTGTTTTTAAAGACCGCACAAGGGCTATATTTTGCGACACAAGGCTAACCGGGAATGGGATATCGATTCTGCGTGGCCATCGGTTTAAAGATAACTGCCTCCCATGGTTCATGGTGAACCATGGGATTTACAGGAAATTGGTTCCATGGTAAAATGGGGCTGCCGGGGGTTACAGGGGGTAAAAATACCGTTTCTGTAGCTCCCTTTTCCGTTCTTTTTCTGCTGTTCTTTCTCCTGAAAATAAAACCATAAATGACTTGCAATCCATTTGATACAGAGTTAACATCAACAACCAACAAAAGAAATAACTTGTCCTTTCAACCATTTGTTTGTTGTAGATAGGCTGTCGAACCCTTGCGGACTTAACGCATAAGCATATGCGAATCGAGTTAACGCTGTCATCTGAGGTTGCCGGTACGGGAACTGATTGGTTGGAAACAAGATCAGGAGGGAGAGAATTGCAGAGAAGAGAAAATCTGCTTTACGTGGGGGTTGACCTGCATAAGTATACCCATACCGCAGTGATGGTAAACTGCTGGAATGAAAAGTTAGAGGTAGTCGTTATAGAAAACAAGCCCAGTGAATTTAAAAAGCTGGCGGAAAAGGTAAACAGAAAATCCAGTATTCTTGGATTGAATCCCATTTATGGGTTAGAGAATGCCTATGGCTACGGAAGAAGTCTGGCGGTATGGCTGATTGAATATGGCTACATAGTAAAAGACATTAATCCGGCTCTGGCTTATGATCAGAGAAAAAGCGCACCCATGCTTCGAAAAAATGATGAGCATGATGCGTATTGTGTGGCAACGGTTCTGATTAACCAGTTGCATACTTTGCCAGATGCAAAGCCTAAAGATAATGAATGGACTTTGTCGCAGCTGGTGAATCGAAGAGATTTACTCATAAAAGATGGCATCCGCTTTAAAAATGGACTTCATGAGCAGATATCCATGGCATATCCCAGCTACAGCAAGTTGTTCAGCGAGATAGACGGGAAATGTGCCATGTATTTCTGGAAGAGCTACCCGTCCCCTGTCCATTTGCAGGAAAAGACGGCAGAAGAACTAACCATCGAATTTAAAGAAATATCTCCGATCATTAGAAAAGATAAAGCGGAGTTGATTCTGGATTGTGTCCAGAATGATGGAAATACCATACGGGAATATCAGGAATCCAGAGATTTTATAACAACGAGTCTGGTAAGAGACTTGGAACATCAAAAAGAAGAGTTGGCGGGGCTTGATAAAGAAATCGAGAAGATCCTGCTTAGTTTTGATTATAAACTGACCAGTATGCCGGGAATCGGAATTTCTATAGCCAGTAAGCTGATCGCAGAAATCGGGGATATCCGAAGATTTTCCAATGCCGATAAACTGGCAAGATTTGCAGGGGTGGCTCCTGTAAAGTTCAGCTCTGCTGGAAAAGGCAGGGAACAAAGCTCCAGACAAGGGAACCGCCAGTTGCACGGACTGTTTTATTTCCTGGCGGTAACCATGGTATCCAGACCTAAGAACGGAGTACCTAATCATCCGGTATTTTATGACTATTATATGCGGAAAATGGGTGAAGGTAAGACAAAGTCTCAGGCACTGGTCTGCATCATGCGCCGTTTGGTGAACATAGTGTACGGAATGATGAAAAATAAGACGGAATACCGGGAACCATTGCCAGAAAAAGAACAGTAATTTTTCTATTTAAAAACAGCACAAAGACGTGCTATAATTTTTTTAATGGAATAAAGATTTTCACCATTCGTCGGATATCTCAGTACTCCACCTGAGGGTTCGGGGGCTAGTGTTAAGAATGGTAATTATTCTAATACAACATTTGCCTCAGAGGATAAATTAGTTTCCCATTTTGAAAAGCATGGTGATGAGTTTAAAGGGATATATAATTCTTCAGATGAATATCTTCAGGGAGCAAGGGATGTAATGAATAATGGATACAAAGTAGAATATCCTTACAAGGGAGACATAAGAACTGGATATGTTCAATTCATGGGGAATAACAGTAAAGGAAAAACTAAATTTGCATTTGTTGGGACGAATAATAATGGTTATATTACCACATTTCATACTGAAAGTGGTAAAACCTTCTGGAAATTATTAAATGGAGAGAATATTCCAGTTATTAACCCTAAATAGATAAGGAGATGGTCATAAAGTGAAATATAATTGTGAAATAATAGGTATTATTGATGATGACGAAGTTACTGTAAAAATAGGAGATGTACAACTAACAGGATTTGTAAATAGTGGAGTCACTGAATCTATTGGTGAAGAAACATTAGTTGATATTTCTTTATATGATGATTTGGAAATATTTGAAAGTGACAGTAATACAGTATGTATTATGAGAAAAGGAAAATCTTTTGCATATTCTTTGTATGGCACCTTAAATGTTAATAAAGCTATGTTAGAATCCGTAATTGACTTTGAAATTGACGCAGAGGATTTATTTGATTATGGATACTTAGATGGTAAAAAAGTGAAGATTGATGTTAAGAGGATTGATTTTTACTTTGAATAGTTAATATAAAAAGCATAGTAGATGGATATTTAAAGTTGGTAGAAGTTTCCTTAGAGGAGTACATTGGGTGTTTACTGATATACTCCTCTAATTTAAGAAAAATACATAATTATAATTTTCCAATGTATTTTAATAGTTTCATACCATCCATAAAACCATGCTGATATAGGAAAGCTTCTTCCAAAGCGAACTGCTTTATTAGTGAGTCAATGTGATTTTGAACCAGTTCTTTTTCCTTGCTTGGTAAATTATCAATGAAGATTTCGGCGTGTAGAATTTGATCAAATTTCTTCTCGGATTGGTTCGGCTGTTTTTGATGGAATATTTCAATTAGCATAGCGATACGTTCCTGGATAAACATATCCAGTAATTCCTTTTCGGTCATAATGTTTTCCTCCTTTGAGAACATACGATACCGAAGTTGTTTCAGGAAGTCGATACCAGAAATCACTAATAATAAGTCTCAAAAACATCAGAAATGAACAATAGGCCATTATAGGTGGATGTTCAAGAGCACCTTAAAAACTCCTTAATAGTGTGGTTTATTGGTGGCTACAGCACCTTTGACAGCACAAAAGCCGATTTACAGCACCGTACTCTATACTCGAAAACGCCCGCACTGCGGGTGTTTGTGAGTGGAAGGGGCCCATTTAGGGCACCTTCCTTTATCCTGAATCATTTTCGACCCCATGGTTCACCTTTGTTTTAGAACTAGATATGAGCGGAGATTATTCGTTATTGGATTTTAAACCTTGTTGCAGATGTGCGATATAGAAGATTGCGAAAACTGGCATATATGCGACATTTATCTGATAAAGTAACTATAAGATGAACAGTAGCTAGCAGTAATCCAAACATTTATCAGATAAAAAGTGATCGTTTTCTAATATGCCCAACAAGGCTTAGTAATGATTGAATGGCATACATGTCTCACCATCGGTTCTAAATGTCACACAGGGGCTATATTTTGCGACACAGGGCAAAATGAAAATAGGGTGTCGGCTTTAAGTGTCATTGGTTAAAGATAGCTGCATTCCCCATGGCCCATGGTTCATGGTGAACCATGGGATTTACAGGAAATTGGTTCTATGGTAAAATTGGGCTACCGGGGGTTACAGGGGGTAAAAATACCATTTCTGTAGCTCCCATTTCTGTTCTTTTTCTGCCGTTTCTTCTCCTGAAAATAAATCCAGAAATGACTTGCAATCCATTCCATACAGAGTTAACATCAACAACCAATAAACGAAATAACTTGCCCTTTTAACACAAGCCCAGTGAATTTAAGAAGCTTGCAGAAAAGGTGAACAGAAAATCCAATCATCTTGGACTTGAACCCATTTACGGATTGGAAAATGCATACGGCTATGGTAGAAGTTTAGCTGTCTGGCTGATCGAAAGTGGTTACATCGTGAAGGATATCAATCCTGCACTTGTGTATGACCAGAGAAAAAGTGCACCCATGCTCCGAAAAAATGATGAGCATGATGCGTATTGCGTTGCAACGGTTCTGATTAACCAGTTACATACCTTGCCTGATGCAAAGCCAAAAGATAACGAATGGACACTGGCACAACTGGTGAATCGGAGAGATTTACTGGTGAAAGACGGTATTCGTTTTAAAAATGGACTTCATGAGCAGTTATCTATGGCATATCCCAGTTACAGTAAATTTTTCAGTGAAATAGACGGCAAATGTGCCATGTATTTCTGGAAAACCTATCCGTCCCCTGTCCATTTGCAGGAAAAGACGGCAGAAGAACTAACGATGGAATTCAAAGAAATATCCCCGATCATCAGAAAAGATAAAGCGGAGTTAATTCTGGACTATATTCATAATGATGGAGATACCTTTCGGGAATATCAGGAATCCAGAGATTTTATCACAATAAGTCTGGTACGGGACTTGGAACATCAAAAAGAAGAATTAGCGGGGCTTGATAAAGAAATCGAGAAAATCCTGCTTAGTTTTGATTATAAACTGACCAGTATGCCCGGGATTGGAACTTCTATAGCCAGTAAGCTGATTACAGAAATCGGAGATATCCGAAGATTTTCCAATGCTGATAAGCTGGCAAGATTCGCAGGAGTGGCACCAGTAAAGTTCAGTTCTGCCGGAAAAGGCAAGGAGCAAAGCTCCAGACAAGGGAACCGTCAGTTACATGGACTGTTTTATTTCCTGGCGGTAACTATGGTGTCCAAGCCAAAGAACGGAGCACCTAATCACCCCGTATTTTACGACTATTACATACGGAAAATCGGTGAAGGAAAGACAAAATCTCAGGCACTGGTCTGCATCATGCGTCGATTGGTGAACATAGTGTACGGAATGATGAAAAATAAGACAGAATACCGAGAACCGATTCTAGAAGAAGAACAGTAATTCTTCTATTTAAAAACAGCACAAAGACGTGCTATAATTTTTTTAATAGAATAAAAATTTTTACCGTTTGTCGGATATGTCAGTACTCCACCTGAGGGTTCGGGGCAGATTAATCAGTCAGCCAAAAGTCCTATGTTTGGGGATGACTGGAATACTTATTTTGGAGAAAAATACGGACAAGGTAATGTAGCATGGAAACCAAATGCTTTAGATGATGTTATTCAAAATCCTCAAAGATTAAATGGGGCTACTCAAAGTGAAGTTGCTAGCATGCTTGGCGAAGGATGGACCGCTGGAGCTTATGGTTCTAGTAAAACTGGCTGGAAATTTACTAATGGTGACAGGATGGTATTTTATCATGCTGGAGGTGGAATACATGGTGGTTCTTATTATGGATTTTCTTCAGGTACAACTGGAAAGGTAAAGATAGTTGGTAGTGATTATATTCCATTAGTTGGAGATAAGGCAACTGTAATATATTATAATGGAGGTAAATAGGGTGAATAAAATAACCATTGGTAAGTTATTTGATCTATATCTTGATACACTGGATAAATGTGGTGAAAGTACAAGAAATCTATCTGATGAAATGATAGAATATAATATTTTTGAAGAGTTTATAGTAGGAGTAACATCATTTTTGGCCAATAATAGCTTAAATGATTTATTAGATAATGGTCTAATTGATGAGCAGATATACTCTGATAGTGAAGAACTTAGAAAGCATACCTTGGAATTAGATGGTTCAAATCAGTGGAATGTCTCATCTTTCAGAAATGCAGAATCATGGAAAGAAATTATTGCATTATCGGATAAAATTAAACAGCAAATTCGGCAAAAGTGGAATGAAAAAGAGATTCAAGAATTATTTGAATTATAAAGGTTTTTATATATTAAAACACAGCAAGCCATTTATTGCTGTGTTCTAACCTTAGCCAGTAAACTGATTGCGAAAATCGGAGATATCCAAAGGTTTTCCAATGCAGAAAAGTTAGCAAGATTTGCAGGAGTGGAACCTGTTAAGTTCAGTTCTGCCGGAAAAGGCAAGGAGCAGAGTTCCAGACAGGGGAACTGTCAGTTGCAAGGATGATTTTATTCCCTGGCGGTAACTATGGTGTCCAAGCCAAAGAACGGAATACCCAATCATCCTGTGTTTTATGACTATTATATGCGGAAAATCGGTGAAGGAAAGACAAAGTCTCAGGCACTGGTCTGCATCATGCGCCGATTGGTGAACATAGTGTATGGAATGATGAAAAATAAGACAGAATACCGAACCGTTTGTCGGATAACCCAGTACTCCACCTGAGGGTTCGGGGAGTAAAAAAACAAATTTTGAAGCAGAGAATTCAATGTCTGGAGAAGACTGGTTTGCGGATTTTAAGTCGAAGTATGGCAAGGAAAATGTAACATGGGACACAGCTGCAAGTTCAATGATATTCTTGATATGCCAAGTAATGTAACTAGAATGACGCCAAATCAGCTTGCAGAGTTGGCCCAAAGTGAATGTTGGACTGTAGGACCATTGGGAAAAGGTGGTAAAGCTGGAGTTCCATTTGAACAAGGTGGAGGATTTAGTATGCATTATGAAGATGCATTTATTCAGTATCATCCAGGAGGAGGACACCACGGTGAATTACCGTATTATAAAATCTCCAATGGTAAGATGGGAACAGTTCGTTATTACATAAATGGAGAGGGGGTTAATTAATGAGTAATAATATAGAGACTGAGGATTTGATGTTATTTTTGATAGGTTGATAGAAAATGTAAAACAAATCACTTTGACCGCATCGGAACAAATTGACAAACTTAAAGGATTTGCAGTAGCAGATGAAATAGCATCAGATTTTAGTGATATCGGTAAGCCATATGCTGTTAAATTATTTGAAAACGGATGGTTATCAGATGAACAGTTAAACATAGTTAATAAAATAGATGAACAGCTTGAGCAAATGTCTAGTAACAAAGAATTATGGACAGATGAGGCACTTACCAAATCAATCGAATGGCAACAATGCCGAGAACTAGCAAGAGAATTACTAAAACTACTTTCATAATTTGTTTAGGAAAGGCCGAGGAAACAAATGAAAAAAATACAAAGATGTAAATGCATTTTGGTAATAATAGCAACTTTTTTAATGTTGACAGGTATTTCTGCCTGCTCTTCCCAGAAGACATTTGAACCACAGACAGAAGATCAGGTAGTAACTGAAATACAGTCAGAATTGTCTGAGGCGTCAGAACCACCGAATATAGCTCAGACAACGGAGCAGGCCGGGTTTGTTTCGCCTCAAAGCGCAGTTAAAGCTTACCTGGAGGGGCTTAAGTCCAGTGATTTTAAACGCATGGCAGAAACCTTTGCGGAAGAAATGCATTTAGATGATATTCTGCGCCAATACACAGTCCTCTGTCAATTGGAGCTGAACACGGATAGTTACATACAATTAAAAGAAGATGGGGACGCAAAACAGTTTATGAAAAAGCTGACTTTTACAAGAGGTTTTAATATCCAAAGCAGAAAAGAAGAAATCATACGGGATACGGTAAAGCAATATGCTGCTGTTTATAATATAAATGAAGGGTATTTCAAAAAATCCACTTTATTGCTAGATGAAGATATTTCTGATGAAAATATCTCTTCAAAAATAATGGAATTGTTGGATCAATTGGATTTGAGTTCCATGAAAATCCTGGGACATATCCCCCCTGAGGAACTCTCAGAGGAATATGGTTCCAATGGCAGAATGGATATCAGAGCCCAGCATACAAAGGTTTGCGGTGCAGATAACGTGGAAAGCTGCGTTGCCATCTTTGAATTAGAGGGAAATAAGTATTGTTTCTGTTTTGATGCAGTACAATACAAGGATAAATGGTATATCAGGCAGCTTGGTGGTAGCATTTCCACATTGTTGGATATACCCTCCGATTTAGCAGGAATCATGCCAATTGATGCATTGGAAAAGCCTGAGGTTGAGAAATTGATTATCCCTATCACGTGATGGAAATTCATATGGGAACATGGGACTATATCATTTTTAATAAAGAAAACTCAAATTATGGGCCGGTAGACTTTTTAAACATGATTTTAAACTTTCTGGGCTGTCGTAAGGCAGCTCTTTTTGACATACCAGAACCTGCTGTATAATGCAAATAAAGGGTGAGGACCGAAAGACGATCTCACCCACAAAAATTAATTGTATATCTTATATTAGTTTTAGCATTTACAAAGACTTGAAGCAGTTTCATTAAGCAGAATCACCTGCAGACCAAACCGTTTGCTGTCATTGCTCAGTAATCATTTCCTCATGGATCCGTGTCTTTGATCAGAAAAAGTTACATTTGGATTTCATATAACGAAAACATGGCGTACAATTAACGACAATTACAACCTATAAAAAAATAGCATTCCTTATTATAGTATTAGTAGAAGTATCAATTGTTTTCTACTTGGAGGGATGGAAAAATATGAGTAAAAAACTTAGTGAACGGTGTTGCCGGAATTACGTTACTGGCTTCAGGATCAAAACAGCTCTATTCGTATCGGTTCTTATCGTATATATCATTGCCAGATGGCTTTGAATCAGGAATGCCAAATATTAAGGCGTGTGCTGCAAAACGTTGATTGATGCAATAAGCATGCGTTATATTTGCCGGAATTTCCTAATGGAGGAGGGCTGCCTCTTCGCTAAGATATTTTTTTGCTAAAGGAATGAGGCTTCCCCCTACTAAATTTCCCGCAGATATAATCAAAATATACAGGAATGCTTTTGCATTCCAGGCATTTCCCATAGTAAAATAAAACATATCTGCTATGCTGTGCTCGTAACCAGAAAGAATAAATACCATGACCGGCATGACTAAAGCTAAATATCTTCCGATCCCGTCTTTTATGGTTTGATAGCCAATAACTGCAATGCACATCATAATACCGCACATGACGGCCATGATAAAAGTACTGAACAAGGTATCTGACAGCTTCATATTTACAAGTTCCCTTGTGTGATCGATGAGTCTGGCCAGTTTGGTATGTCTGAATACAATTCCAGATCCCGCAGTTCCTATAAAATTCCCTATGTATACAATAAGTATTGTTAATAAGTAGGACAGCTTCTCGTTAACAATATAACATACCTTTCCTGTGAATAAATTAAATCCAAAGGTATAGATGGTAAATAATCCGATTGAAAATAAAAAAGAACCAGCGATATGGTTTTCAAGAGTCAGATAAATCACTCCGCCCATACTGATGGCAATTCCGGCAATTATTGCGTTAATAAATGTTTTCATTGTTGAATACTCCCTTTTCTTTTTTAAAACGTTTTCCTTGGCTGCAAAAAAGGCTTTTTTATGACCAGACATATTATAGCATAAGGAAAGGGGTTTACAAGGATAATTTCCTTATTGACATAATTTATCAGTCATGAGGACCGGATGGCTTTATGAATAAGAGGAACAGGCATAAAAGAAGGCCAGCGCCTTTTGGCGCTGACCAGTATGTTCCGGTCTCTCTTAAATGCCCGCGAATAAATATCTTCTATACATTAAAGCGGAACAGGACAACATCGCCATCCTTAACCACGTATTCCTTGCCTTCCAGACGAACCAGGCCTTTTTCCTTTGCCGCGGTGTAGGTTTTACAATCCAGAAGATCCTGGTAATTCACAACTTCCGCACGGATAAAGCCCCGCTCAAAATCTGTGTGGATCTTACCGGCAGCCTGGGGTGCTTTGGTTCCTTCTTTGATGGTCCATGCTCTTGTTTCAGTAGGACCGGCAGTTAAGTAGCTGATGAGCCCTAATAAATGATAACTGGCTGCGATCAGTTTTTCCAGGCCGGATTCTGTAAGTCCCAGATCTTCTAAGAACATCTTTTTTTCGTCTTCTTCTAATTCTGCGATTTCCTGTTCGATCTGCGCGCAGATAACGAATACTTCACTGTTGTTTTCTTCTGCAAATTTGCGGACCTTTCCCACGTAATCATTAGAAGCTCCGTCATCAGCCAAGTCGTCCTCACAGACATTGGCAGCGAAAATCACAGGTTTAAAGGTGAGAAGATTAAGGGTGGAAATAAATTCTTTTTCATCCTCATCCTCAAGTTCTAAGCTTCGTGCCAGTTTTCCATCCTCTAAATGGGCTTTGATCCTCTTTAAAATCCCCAGTTCCTTTGCAAGAGACTTATCATTCATAGCGCCCTTGGCGGACTTGGAGATGCGGCGGTCTAAAATTTCCAAATCGGAAAAGATCAGTTCCAAATCTATGGTTTCAATATCACGCAGAGGATCTACGCTTCCATCCACATGGATTACATTGGTATCCTCAAAGCAGCGTACTACGTGGACGATGGCATCCACTTCACGGATGTTGGAAAGAAACTGATTGCCCAGACCCTCTCCTTTGGAAGCTCCTTTTACAAGCCCTGCAATATCGACAAATTCGATCACGGCAGGGGTGATTTTTGCGGAATCATAAAGGGCGGCCAGCTGACCTAAGCGCACATCCGGAACAGGAACTACTCCTACATTGGGATCAATGGTACAAAATGGATAGTTCGCAGATTCCGCACCAGCCTTTGTAAGAGAATTGAACAAGGTGCTTTTACCTACGTTTGGCAATCCGACAATACCTAATTTCATAGCAATTACCTTCCTAATATTGTTTATATTCATAGTTGATTTTTATCTGCAACTAATATAGAATAGCATATTATCCGTAAAAATAAAAGAGAAAAACACAAGAATCAAAGCTTTGTCGAATTATAGTCGAATATGTCGGGCGAATCTGTTTGATTTTTGTGTTTTCCCGGGGTAAAATAAAGAAAACATCGAAAGGAGAAGACGAATGGCAAATACGGCAGATATTAGTTTTGTTCATTTGGGGATTACAATTGACCATTTGCAAAACAGTATCTCAATATTTGGATTCCGCATTGCATTTTACGGAATTATCATTGGGTTTGGAATATTAGCAGGTCTCTGGGTTGCTACAAGGGATGCAAAACGCAGGGGGCAGGACCCGGATATTTATCTGGATTTTGTTCTGTATGCAATCATAATTTCTATCATGGGAGCCCGAATCTATTATGTTATGTTTGATTGGGACAATTATAAAGATGATCTGCTTCAAATTTTAAATCTCAGGGCAGGAGGATTGGCCATCTATGGAGGTGTCATAGGGGCCGCTATAACTCTAATTGTCTATGCCAGGGTAAAGAAATTATCATTTTTTTCCTTGGCTGACACTGGATGCCTAGGATTGATAACCGGGCAGATTATAGGAAGATGGGGAAACTTCTTTAATTGTGAGGCATTTGGCGGATATACCGACAGCCTGTTTGCTATGAGAATCAGAAGAGCGCTGGTTAATGAGAATATGATATCGAAAGAGCTTTTGAACCATTTGATCGTAAGGGACGGAGTAGAATATATACAGGTGCATCCTACCTTCTTTTATGAATCAATCTGGAATCTCTGCGTACTTGCATTTATGCTTTGGTACAGGAAACGTAAGAGATTTGATGGAGAGATGCTTTTTATATACCTGCTTGGCTATGGTTTGGGACGAGTGTGGATAGAGGGACTCCGCACGGACCAGCTAATATTCTTTAGTACTGGCATTCCGGTGTCTCAGGCACTTTCATTAATTCTGGTAGTGATATCTACTCTTGTGCTCTTCTGCAAACACAGACAGATACGAAAAAAGAGCAAAGGAGAAGTAATGATATGATGATGTCAAAAGAAGAGTTAATACACGATATTGAAGAAGCAAGAGAAAGATTAAATAAAAGCATTGATCATGATGATGAAGATGTTATTTATCACAGGAGTGTAGAACTGGATAAATTGATTGAACAATATATTGCCGCAGGCTACTGATACCATGAGCCTGTGATGTGTTTTGTGCAAATTTAAGAAAGACGTGGAAAGAGAAGGAGTTCTTTCCCCGTCTTTTTTTATGGATGAACAAATTTTGCAAAAGTAATTTGACACAATTCACAGTGGGATGTAATATTTATCTATGGTTTGTAGAAAACTGTTACAAATACGGTAATAGTGTCCGGAGGTGGGGAAATGAAGCATTTGTCGTTTCGAATGAAATTGACTCTGGTGTTTATTGTAACAGCCATGATCGAAGGGGCTATTATAGGGAGTCTCTCCTTTTCCCATAGCAAGGCCATTGTAGTAAAGAATAAAAAACAGGAAATGTCGGATACCATTAACCGCATTGATATCAATATCAACGTCAAGGTCCGCTATATCATGGAAATCCTTGACAATGCGGTGACCAGCCAGCTTGTGCGTGATGCATGTACCCCCGGCTGGGACGATGGGGATAAGGGAGTCAGCCGTACCTACCTTGATGATTACTGCAGAAGTCTCATTAAATCCGTTGGGGAACAGATGGATATTTCCATCATCAATGCCTCCCAGGTGATGTATACAACAGTCGATACCGATGGATTGGACCCCAAAGATATTTCGGTAAAAACATATAAAAGTTATGATGATGCCGTAGGCGGCAGAAACAATAAGACTGTATGGCTGGGCATTATGCCAAAGCTTTTCTCTGATCCAGGGGAAGATCATCAGGCAGTTACCGTGGTCAGGGCCATTCAGGATAGGAATGAAGAGAAGAGTCTGGGAATCATGGTGATTGAGCTGGATCCTGATATGTTCAGTAATCTGCTTTTAGGGAATCAGGGACTGTTTCAGTATCAGTACTTGTTTATTTTAGACCAGAAGGGACAGGTGATCTGCAGCAATCCCAAGATAAACAATGGATGGCAGGAAGAAATTAATGACCGGTTCGAGCGGGGGATCCGGCGTTTTGAACTGATATGGAACAATAAGAGGTATTATGTCTGCGGACAATATAACGGCATCACTGGCTGGAGGTCTTATTCGGCAATACCCTTTGAAGGGCTGTTTCCCCAGGCCGGAGATTTGAACAAAGCCATTTGGCTGGTAGGACTGGTGAGCACCCTGGGCATTGCCGGGGTCATCGTTCTTCTGGTTTATACCATGGCGGGACCGATCAAGCGTCTTTCAAAGGCTATGGGACAGGTTCAGAAGGGGGATTTTGCCGTTCGGGTTCCCAATAAAAGAAAGGATGAAATCGGTGAACTGACAGAATCCTTTAATTACATGCTGGAAGAGATCAATACCCTGATCAGGCAGGTCTATCAGGAAAAGATCGCCCAGAAGAATGCCGAGGTGCAGGCGCTCCAGGCACAGATCAATCCGCATTTTCTCTACAACACCCTGGATTCTATTAACTGGATGCTGATTGACCGGGGAGAATATGATATCAGTGAAATCATCCTTTCACTGGCAGGCCTTATGCGCTACAGCATCGAAGATGAAAATGCCTTTGTCCCCCTTGAAAAGGAAATCGGATATGTGCTGTGTTATCTGAAAATTCAAAAGAACCGTTTGGAAGAACGGCTGGAATATTCTGTGGAGGCAGAGGAGTCCCTGGCAGCTGAGCGGGTTCCAAAGCTTATCCTGCAGCCCATTGTGGAAAATGCCATTACTCATGGAATTGAGCCGAGAAACAGGAAGGGAACCATCCGCATCGTCTTAAAAGATCTCGGAGATGAAATGCTTATTTCGGTTGAAGACAATGGAATCGGCATGACTCCTAAGCAGCTTAACCACCTAAGGGAAGAAGTGCCTGATGTAGAGAAGGAAGGGCATACAGGAATCGGTGTAAGGAACGTGGACCGGCGGATCCGGCTCCATTACGGGGAAGCTTACGGGGTTTTTGTAGAAAGCACATATGGAGAAGGAACGATTGTAAACCTTCGCATACCCAAAGACCAGGAAACTGTGTCAGAGGGCGGAGGAGGGAAAGGAGAGAGCGTAAGACATGAAGCTGATCATCGTGGATGACGAACCGAAAATCAGAAAAGGGCTTTTTAAGCTGTTAGATGCCCAGGAAGGCTTTCAGGTTACAGGGGTGTTTGAAGACGTCCATTCGGCTCTCAAGGCACTGTATGAATTGGAAGCTGACGTAATCATTACAGATATCAAGATGCCGGAAGTGTCAGGTCTTGAGCTGATCCGCCAGATCCGGGAAAGAAACTTAAATATCCGCATCATTATATTAAGCGGGTACAGTAATTTTTCCTATGCCCAGAAGGCCATTGAGCTGGGAGTGACCAGATATTTGTTAAAACCCACAGACCCAAAAGAGCTGCTATCCGTATTAAGAGAATTGGAACAGGAGCTTTTTCCGGAAACTCACGAAAAAGAAGAAGCTCAGGAGCGGTCTGCAGAAGGGGAAAGTGAGGTTGGAAATTTATTGGTTTTAAAAGCCATTCAATATATTGCAGTTCACTACGGAGGCAGGATTACGTTAACGGATATGGCTGGGGAGCTTCATCTGTCCCCCAATTATCTTTGTGAGCTTTTTAAACGCCATACAGGAAAAAATCTCATGGAATACGTTACTGAATACCGGATGCAAAAGGCGAAGTCATACTTAAACCATGTGGAATATAAGGTGGCAGATGTGGCGGAAATGGTAGGTTACAAAGAGGCAAAATATTTCAGCAGCGCTTTTAAGAAAGCACATGGAATCACGCCGCTGGAATATCGGAACAGGCGTCAGAGCCATTGGAATTAATGTGAAAAAGACGGGAAAATGACCAAAAAGTCTCTCCTGTCTTTATTTTATTTAGTCATAATTACAAATAACTTAATATTTTGGTATAAATAGTAATCTTATAGAATTGCGATGACTGTCAGAAAATGATAATCTATTACTACAAACAACACACTAACGTCTGTGAACCATGTCGATAACCGGAGAAATGTCAGATATTAATATGAACGGACGCAAAAAAAGGAGGAACTTAGTATGAAGAAAAGATTTGGTGCATTACTCATGGCAGCGGTAACAGTAGCAGCACTCGTACTCAGTGGCTGCAGTACCAGCGGTAAGACTGAGGGTGCAGCTGAAACAGAGGCTCAGGCAGGAGGAAAAAGTGGAGCGGATTATAAAATTGTCCTTATTCTACCCGGGCCCATCAATGACCAGAGCTGGAATGCGACAAACTATGCAGGTCTTACAGCCTGTAACGAAAAGCTGGGCACCAAGATGGAATATGTAGAGAACGTTCAGGCATCTGACTATGAGTCAACCTTCCGTGAATATGCAGAACGAGGCTATGACCTCATTATGGCGGCCGGTTCCCAGTTTGACGAAGCAGTAGCAGCAGTAGCTCCCAACTATAAGGACACTACTTTTTGCGCGGTAAACGGCTCCAAATGTGACGGAGACAATGTGGCTCCCATTTTCCCAAAAGAATATGAAGCCAGTTATATTGCTTCCATTCTTGCAGGAAATGTGACAAAGAACGGAAACTTCGCAACCATCGGAGGCTTCCCCAATGAGCCGATGGAGCATTTGATGGATGTATATGAAAAGAATTCTGTTAAAATCGCAGAAAGCCGCGGCATAACCGGTGCAAAAGCGACAAGAGCCTATGCCAACAGCTGGAACGACGTAGCCCTTGGCAAACAGATGGCAGAGCAGATGATCGACAACGGAGCAGACACCATGTTTGTATACGCCAACGAAGTAGGTCTTGGCAGCATTGAGGCAGCTAAGGCAAAAGGTGCTAAATTCATTGGCTTTTCCAGTGACCAGACAACCATTGATCCAAATACCGTTGTAGCTTCTGTAAATTTTGATTTCAAGAATTTCTATATCTGGGCTCTGGGCCTTTATATGGATGGCAAGCTTTCCGGAAATATGGTTCATGAAGCTGGTATTAATGAAGACATCTTTGTACCGGTATATACCGATAATATTTCCCAGGAAGTAAAGGATGCGGTAGACCAGGGAATCAAGGACTTTAAGGATGGCAAGGTAGATTTACAGGCGATGTTTGAGAAGTAAGATCTGACCGGAGGGCTGACGCAGGAGAAAAACAGGATTGTTTAAACTGCGTAGCCCTCATTGCTTGCGCGGGCTATGAGCCGGACGAACATGCTTGCATATTCATTCGTCGAATGCCGCGACAACTAAGAAAAATCCGCAAAGCGTGTTTTTCTTAGTATGAAGAGGAGGAGCTTCGTGAATACACCATTTTTTGAATTAAAGAATGTATCAAAATATTTTGCCAGGGTCGTGGCAAACAAGGACATTTCTTTTTCTGTAAATAGGGGAGAGGTGCTGGCACTATTGGGAGAAAACGGGGCAGGAAAAAGCACGGTTATGAAAATCCTCTATGGTCTTTACAAGGCGGATGAGGGGCAGATCCTGATGGATGGAAAGGAACAGAGGATCACTTCCCCGAAAGATGCCATGGCTTTGGGAATTTCCATGATCCAGCAGCATTTTTCTCTGGTGTCCGCCCATACGGTTACGGAAAACATTATTTTAGGCAATGTGAATGGCGTGATTAATTACGAAACATGCAAAAAAGAAGTAGAGGAGCTTTCTGCCCAGTATGGGTTTCAAATTCCTGTGGATGCAAAAGTGGAGGAGCTTGCAGTTGGAGTACAGCAGAAGGTGGAAATCCTTAAGGCTCTCTATTTAAATACAAGCCTGCTGATTATGGATGAGCCTACGGCTGTGCTGACGCCCCAGGAGGCGGAAACGCTGATGGAGTTTGTAAAAGAGTATACGTCCAGGGGAAATTCTGTTATTTTCATCACCCATAAGATGAAGGAAGTCATGGAGGTGGCGGACAGGATCGTCGTTATGCGAAACGGAAGGCTTACGGGAGATCTTTCTGCAAAGGATACCAATGAGGTGGAGCTGACCAGGCTGATGATGGGGAAAGAAATGGTGCCCCCAAAGCGGGAGCAGACAGAAGAGCAAAAAGAAAGAAAGATCTGTCTGAAGCTGTCTTCCGTCACTGTGCAGCGCAAAGGAGAAACTCCTCTTTTAAGTGACCTGTCATTTCAGATCATGGAAGGTGAAATCTTCGGAGTGGCAGGAGTGAGCGGAAACGGGCAGGAGGAGCTGTGCGAGGTAGTTTGCGGTGCCCTTCCTGTGACCTCGGGAAAGGTGCTTTTAAATGGTACGGATATTACCTCCGCTTCCATCAGGGAACGCATCGATCAGGGAATCGGATACGTTCCGGTAGACCGTTACCGGGATGCCATGGTAGGAGAGATGACCCTGGCTGAAAATATGATGTTAAAAACAAGCTTTGATAAGAAATGGATCTCACACGGCTTTTTAAATAAGAAGAAACTTCAAAATGACACACAACATGCCATTGATGAATTTGATATCAAGGCGCCGGGACCGGATGCCCAGATCAAGGGATTATCAGGAGGCAACCAGCAGAAGGTCATTCTTGCCAGGGAAGTCGGAAACGCAGGAAAGGTGCTGATCATGGACCAGCCGACCAGGGGGCTGGATCTGGGAGCCATCAATAACATTCATAACAACATCCTGGCAGAGCGGAAGAATGGAAAGGGGATTTTGCTGGTATCCACCGAATTGTCGGAGATTTTCCAGCTGTGCGACAGGATTGCTGTTATCTACAAGGGCTCCTTTATGGGAATCTACGACCATGACCAGCTTAACACAGAACGGATCGGTCTATTAATGGCCGGCTACAAAGAGGAGAAGGAGGCGTAAAGCATGAATACAAAAGTCAGGGACTTAATTGTGACAAATGCTGCTGCCATCATTGCCGGCTTGCTCTTAAGCGGCCTCATGCTTTTGCTGCTGCATATCAACCCGGTCGAAGTATTTGTATATTCCATCAATACCATGTTTACGGATAAATATACCATGGGGGAAGTGTTTTTAAAAGCAACACCTCTGATATTTACAGCGCTGGCCTTTGCGTTTACGTTTAAGGCAAATCTGTTTAATATCGGCGCACAGGGACAGTTTTATATGGGGTCCATAGCTGCCATTGCCTTATCTCTGCAGCTTGACGGAAAGGTTCCCACAGCAGTACTTTTAATTCTTGTGTGCCTGACTGCGGCACTGGCAGGCGGGCTTATGGGCGCTTTGATCGGATTTTTAAAGGCACGCTTTAAAGCCAATGAATTCCTTGTCAGCATGATGTCCACATACGTTGCTTTGGCTGTCATGAATTATCTGCTGCGAACATTTTTAAAAGAATCCAAAGGAGAGTATCCACAGACCGATGCCATATCAAGGTCAGCATGGCTTCCCGTTATTGTAAAGGGGACCAGGCTGCATATCGGATTTGTTCTGGCGGTTCTGGCGGCCGTGGGCATCTGGGTGCTGCTCTATAAGACGCCCCTTGGATACCGGATCCGGGCAGTGGGAAGCAATGCCTCTGCATCCAGGATGTCAGGAATTGATTCAAACAAGATCTTTGTGGCCGCATTTTTTATCAGCGGCGCCCTGGCGGGTGCAGCGGGATTTACGGAAGTAAACGGTGTTCAGCATATGCTGATCCAGGACTTTAACAGCGGAGTAGGTTCCGCCGGCTTAGGGATAGCAATTCTTGCTAATGCCAATCCCATCGGAATCATATTTGCCTCGCTCCTGTTCGGCGCTTTAAGTGTTATGGGGAATTTAATGGGGCGCATGCCGGGAGTCAATGTTCCTGCAAGCATTGTTGATTTAATGCAGGGGTTTGTCATGCTGTTCGTTATCATATCCTATTTCTTCCGGCATTATCTGGAAAACAGGAGAGAAAAGCTAAGACTGCAGAAAGGAGCGTGAAACAGGTTATGATCATAAGCTTATTAAAACGTGCACTGATGATGAGTACGCCCTTGCTGTTTGGCTCCATTGCAGAAGTCATAGCAGAGCGTTCGGGTATGATGGTTACCGCAATCGAAGGGATCTTCCTTATGGGAGCCTGGGGTGGATTCGTGGGAACCTATTTGACCGGCAGTGCATTCATCGGAATTCTTGCCGCCATCCTTTCCGGGCTTGCCTCGGCAGCCGTGTATGGCGTGGTATGTATTTATTTAAAACAGCACCAGGTTGTTACAGGTACGGCCATTAATGTGCTGGCAGCCGGAATCTGCACTTACCTTCAACGGGTATTGTTCGGCGTTCCCACCGCGCCGCTAAAAATCAGCCCTCTCCCTGAGATCGCGATTCCCGTTCTCAGTAAGATTCCGGTCATGGGACCGGTGTTTTTCCAGCAGAATATATTGACCTATGTGGTTTATTTACTCATTCCAGCGTCTTATTTTCTCTTATTCAAGACATCCCTTGGACTGACCATCCGCTCTACGGGGGAAAATCCGGAGGCAGTGGATGTAGCCGGTATCAATGTGAATGCAGTCCGGTTCTTTACCGTCCTTTTGGCCGGAGTGATGGGAGGCATTGCAGGCGCTTTTTACTCCGTGGGATATTTGGGAATGTTTACCACAAATATCATCGGCGGACGCGGCTGGATCGCATTTGCCATATGCTTTTTGGGCAACTGGAATCCCAAAGGAGCTGTTTTGGGAACCGTGGTATTCGGGCTTACGGAAGCCATTGCCATTTATATGCAGTCGGTGGGAGGAGGAAGCTACTTCCCCAATGAATTATTTATTGCCCTTCCTTATCTGCTGACCATTATATTGACCGTATCCAGAAGAAACTTCAATGTACCCGCTAAGCTGGGAGTCGCATACAGCAAAGAAAATTAATCATGAAAAAGACAGGCATTCCCTGGTCAGTTTGTACCAATTTACTGACTTAGGGAATGCCTTTTTTCCATTATATGGAAATCCTGGCAGAACAGCCGTTCACAGTTACAGGAAGGCCAGACCAAATTGAAAATTCTTCGAAATTGTTCTTGCTATTTCACGGTAAATGTACTAGAATTAAACCATAAGTGGTGGAAAGTGGTGCAAAGTGGTAGAAAATGGTGGGATAGTGGTCCAAAACCCTACCGATGTACAAGCAGGTGATTGGTATGTTCATGGGTGAATACAATCATACAGTCGATGCGAAGGGACGTCTCATTGTCCCATCGAAGTTCAGAGAGCAGCTGGGAGAAGAATTCGTTGTTACGAAGGGTTTGGATGGCTGTTTATTTGTGTATGATAATGATGAGTGGACTGCCCTTGAAAATAAATTAAAAAGCCTGCCGCTGACCAACACCAATGCCAGAAAGTTTTCCAGATTCTTTCTGGCCGGAGCCAGTACCTGCGAAGTGGACAAGCAGGGAAGAATTCTGCTTCCTTTAGTTTTAAGGGAACATGCGGGAATTGAAAAGGACGCAGTTCTTGTAGGAGTGGGAAGCCGTATCGAAATCTGGAACAAGGATGCATGGATCGCAGCCAATACCTATGAAGATATGGAAGAAATCGCGGAAGCTATGGAAGGACTTGGTATATGATGTTTGAACACAAGTCAGTGCTGCTATATGAGACCATTGACAGCCTGAATGTAAAACCAGACGGAATCTATGTAGATGGAACGCTGGGAGGAGGCGGACACGCTTTAGAAGTGTGCAAGCGCCTTGGAACTTACGGAAGA
Organism: Lacrimispora sp.; assembly: GCF_032078915.1. Lineage (GTDB taxonomy): Bacteria > Bacillota > Clostridia > Lachnospirales > Lachnospiraceae > Lacrimispora. The sequence goes on from NZ_DAMAUN010000018.1 coordinate 23,010, forward strand.
TTAATCGGGATTGATCAGGATGGGGACGCCATTAAGGCAGCCTCAGAACGGCTGAAGGCTTATGAAGATAAGGTGACGGTCGTAAGAAGCAATTACGAAAACATACAGACAGTATTAAAGGATTTAGGAATCGAACGAGTGGACGGAATTTACCTAGACCTGGGGGTGTCCTCTTACCAGCTTGACATACGGGAAAGAGGATTCACCTACAGGGAAGAAGATGCTCCTTTGGACATGCGTATGGACCAGAGGAATGAACAGACAGCAGCCGATATCATCAATACCTACAGTGAATTTGACTTATACCGGATCATAAGGGATTACGGAGAAGATAAGTTTGCAAAAAATATTGCAAAGCACATTGTAAGGGAAAGGCAGATAAAGCCCATCGAGACAACGGGAGAGCTGTCGGAGATCATCAAAGGGGCGATCCCTGCAAAGATAAGGGCAGTGGGAGGACATCCTTCCAAACGGACATTCCAGGCGATACGGATCGAACTGAATAAGGAACTGGAAGTTTTAATGAAGTCCCTTGATACCATGATCGATCTGTTAAATCCGGGTGGACGGTTGTCCATAATCACATTTCATTCTCTGGAAGACAGGATCGTAAAAACAAGATTTAAGACCAATGAGGACCCATGTATCTGCCCGCCTAATTTTCCGGTCTGCGTTTGCGGAAAAAAGAGCAAAGGCAAGGTGATTACAAGAAAACCCATTGTACCGTCGGAAGAAGAGATTGAAGAAAACAAACGTTCAAAGAGTTCAAAGCTTCGGGTATTTGAACGAATTTAAAAAGGGAGGAAGAGAGAGTGGCTGCAAGAAAGAATGTTCGTTCCTATGGGAGCTCCACTTACGTACAGGGCAATACTGTCCGTAAAACCATGCCGGTTCCTATGCCGGTTCATACACCAGAAGAAATCCGTCGTCCATCAGTAAACCATCAGGTCAGAAGAAATCGTGAAAAGGCCTTGCAGATGGATTTGCCTTATGTGGTCATGCTGACCATTGCTGCAGTCTGCACCCTCTGTCTGTGCGTGAATTATCTGCATTTGCAATCCTCTATTACAGCCAGCATTCATGGCGTTGAGCTTTTAGAAGCAAAACTGGAACATTTGAAAACTGAAAATAATGCATTGGAAATGAATATCAACACTTCTGTCGATTTGGATCATGTGTATAAAGTGGCTACTGAGGAACTTGGTATGGTCTATGCGAATAAGGACCAGATCCTTCACTATGATAAGACGGAAAGTGAGTATGTAAGACAGAATGAGGATATCCCGAAGCACTAATAAAAACAGGAATAAAAAGAGTAAGGTATTTCCCCGTTATATGCAGGAAAAGCTGGCGATTACTGTTCTGGTAATTACGCTGGCTTTGTTTGCATTAGTTATGACGCTGTATAATCTGATGACAAATAAAAAGGAAGATTACAATCAGATCGTGCTGTCCCAGCAGGAATATGACAGCCGCATCATACCCTTTAAGCGCGGGGACATCATGGACCGCAACGGAACCTATCTGGCAACCAGTGAAAAAGTATATAACTTAATCCTGGATCCCAAGCAGATCATGTCAGACCAGGATTCTTATCTGGAGCCGAGCGTAACGGCTCTGACTGAATGCTTTGGCTATGACCGGACGGAAATCATGAATCTTATACAGGAAAAGAAAGATAAGCAGTATGTACGCTATGCGAAGCAGCTGACCTATGACGATAAGCAAAAATATGATAAGTACAAGGCAGACCAGTCAGATACGCTGAAAAAAAACGGGAAGGCCATTAAGGGAATCTGGTTTGAGGATGAGTATAAAAGAGTGTATCCCTATAACTCCATGGGCTGCAATGTCATTGGCTTTGCCAACGGAGACGGCATGGATGGAACAGGAGGGATCGAACAGTTTTATAATTCGACCCTTATGGGAATCAACGGAAGGGAATACGGATACTTAAATGATGACTCAAACTTAGAGAGAGTCATAAAGCCTGCATCCAATGGCAGCACCGTGGTTTCCACCATGGATGTAAACATACAGAAGATCGTGGAAAAATATATTAATGAATGGGAACAGAATACAGGAAGCAAACGGGTAGGGGTAATCGTTATGGATCCCAATAACGGCGAGGTCCTGGCCATGGCAAATGACAAGGCATTTGATTTAAACAATCCAAGAACCTTAAGGCCGGAGTACACCGATGATGTACTGCGGCAGCTTGGAATCAAGGAAGCCATGGACGATTACAAGAGAAAGAATAAAGACGCCCAGCCTTTAACGGAAGCAAACGTTTCAGAGCACTATTCGAGAGAAGAGATCATGTCCCTGGGGACTCAGGTGGCATGGAACCAGACCTGGCGCAATTTCTGCATCAGTGACGGATTTGAGCCGGGGTCAACAGAAAAGATTTTTACCATATCTGCCGCCATGGAAGAAGGGGCGATTACCGGAAAGGAAACTTTTGAGTGCAACAAATTCCTTGAGGTGGGAGGGCATAAAATCAACTGCGTCAGCAGATATGGACATGGCCTTATCACCGTTGAGGAAGGCCTGATGAAATCCTGCAACGTGGTCATGATGCGGATTGCTCAGCAGATGGGAAAAGAAAAGTTCTACAAGTATCAGCAGATTTTCGGTTTCGGCTCCAAGACCGGGATCGATCTGCCTGGAGAAGCAGATAATAAGACTCTTGTTTATACCCAGAATACGGCGGGACCTACGGATCTTGCAACCAACTCCTTTGGACAGAATTTCAGCACGACCATGATCCAGATGGCTGCTGCCTATAGCTCTGTGATCAATGGAGGTTCCTATTATGAGCCTCATGTGGTGAAACAGATCCTTAACGAACAGGGTTCTGTCATTAAAAAGGTAGAACCGGTTCTTGTCAGGGAAACGGTATCGGAATCAACCACCAAATTCATCAATGAAGCACTGTTTAAGACCGTCAATGCAGAGGGAGGAACAGGAGGCGCTGCAAGGGTAGTAGGATATAAAGTTGCCGGTAAAACCGGTACTGCGGAGAAGATCCCCCGTGATAAGACCAATTATGTGGTATCCTTCTGCGGCTATGCTCCGGCGGACAATCCTCAGGTTTTGGTTTATGTTGTGGTTGATGAGCCTCATGTGGAGGATCAGCCTCACAGTACCTATGCCAGCCAGATTTTCCAGAAGATTATGGCGGAGATTCTTCCTTATATAAATGTATTTCCGGATACGGATACAGAAACCTCACCATTACCGGGAGAAGCAGCAAAGCTTCCTGAGCAGGAAGGGATAACCAGCGAAACAGAAAGCGCATCCCAGGGAGAAAATGCATCTGAAGAATCAGGTGCAGAAGAGACCACTGGACAGGCTCCTACCATGGAAAACGGAAATCCGATTCCGGATGAGTATTTAAACCCTTCAGAAGAATACGTCAACAGGGAAGAAGGGGATGACGGTTCCGATCTCCCGGCCGCGCTTCCGTCCGAAGAGACCACAGCCCAATAATGAACTTTTTTTAAAGAACTCATAAAAAGTCCTGAAATTCATATACTGTAGAAATAATGGTGATGGAGCAGTGCATGAGTTCAAATAAGACACATCACAGAGAAAAAATAGCCATCCTGTTTTTCCTGTTATTTCTTGCCATGACAGGGCTTATGGGGCGGCTTATTTTTCTAATGATCTTTCGTTCGGAACATTACAGTGCCATGGCATTGGACCTTCATGAACGGGAAAGGACCATTAAAGCCGCCAGGGGAAATATCGTTGATGCCAATGGAACCGTCATTGCCACCAACCGGACGGTGTGCACCATATCGGTCATACATAACCAGATCAAAAAAGCAGATGAGGTTGTGGCAGTCCTTTCCAAGGAGCTTGGTCTTCAGGAGGAGGAAGTACGGAAAAAGGTAGAAAAGTACAGTTCAAGGGAAATTATTAAAACCAATGTAGACAAGGCTATGGGAGACATGATCCGGTCCTACCATTTAGACGGTGTAAAAGTGGATGAGGATTACAAGCGTTATTATCCCTATGACACCCTTGCCTCCACAGTTCTTGGCTTTACGGGGGGAGATAATCAGGGAATCATCGGCCTGGAGGTAAAATACGAACAATATTTAAAAGGACTTAACGGTAAAATCCTGACCATGTCCGACGCAGCAGGAATTGAAATAGAAAATGCGGCGGAGGATAGGATCGAGCCTGTAGCGGGGCAGGATCTGCATATCAGCCTGGATGTCAATGTCCAGCGTTATTGCGAACAGGCTGCTTATCAGGTGATGGAGAAAAAAGGCGCAAAAAGAGTGTCAATTATTGTTATGAATCCTCAGAATGGGGAAATTATGGCAATGGTAAATGCACCTGAATTTAATTTGAATGATCCGTTTACACTAAATGTAGACGCCGGAGTTCCCGCATCTGACAAAGAAAAACAGGATCTGCTAAACAAGATGTGGAGAAATCCATGTATTAACGACACCTATGAACCAGGATCCACCTTTAAGATCGTTACCGCAGCCGCAGGGCTGGAAGCCGGAGTGGTGAAGCTTGATGACCATTTTTCATGCCCGGGCTTCCGGGTCGTAGAGGACCGTAAAATCAGATGTCACAAAGTGGGAGGCCATGGCTCGGAAACGTTTCTTCAGGGCATGATGAATTCCTGCAACCCTGTTCTGATCGACGTAGGACAGCGCCTTGGCGTAGATAATTATTATAAGTATTTTGAGCAGTTTGGCTTAAAGGGAAAGACCGGAATCGATCTTCCCGGCGAGGCATCCACCATTATGCATAAAAAGGATAATATGGGGCTTGTGGAGCTGGCGACCGTTTCATTTGGCCAGTCTTTCCAGATCACGCCGCTACAGCTTATTACAACCGCTTCTGCCATCGTTAATGGCGGAAACCGTGTGACCCCTCATTTTGGGGTGAAGTCAGTGAGCACCGACGGAGCTTCGGTCCATGAATTTACTTATCCGGTAAGCGAAGGGATCATATCTGCCCAGACCAGCGAAACCATGCGTTATATCCTGGAACAAGTAGTGGCGGAAGGAAGCGGGAAAAAAGGACAGGTCGACGGCTATCGGGTGGGCGGTAAAACAGCAACCTCCGAAAAACTGCCAAGAAGTTTAAAAAAGTACATTTCATCCTTTATAGGCTTTGCACCGGCGGATAATCCCCAGGTGATTGCTCTCATTACGATCGATGAACCTGAGGGGATTTATTACGGCGGAACCATAGCTGCACCGGTGATTGCCGACATTTTTAAGAATATTCTTCCATACCTGGGAATAGAGCCAACCGAGGAAAAAACTGCTTCTGCGTTTCGAATCTATGGTTGATTATTCAGGCAAAAAGACGTATACTACTTACTGTGTACTTTTGAAATACAAATACATAAAATATTGAGGTGTGACATGATTAACGAAACGATTCTGGCAATCATCATAGCATTTGCAATCAGCGCCATGCTGTGTCCCATTGTAATTCCATTTCTTCACAGATTAAAATTTGGCCAGGAGGTCCGCAAGGAAGGACCTGAAAGCCATTTGAAAAAGCAGGGTACTCCGACCATGGGAGGGCTTATCATATTGACCAGCATCATCATTACGTCGCTGTTCTATGTGAGGGAATATCCGAAGATCATTCCTGTGCTTTTTGTGACAGTTGGATTTGGTATCGTTGGGTTTCTTGATGATTACATTAAGATCGTAATGAAGCGGTCAGAGGGGCTTACGCCTGTTCAAAAGATGGCAGGGCAGTTAGTCATTACAGGCATCTTTGCCTATTATCTGCTTCATTCAAAGGATGTGGGAACGGGAATGTTAATCCCCTTTTCCGGAGGCTTTGAAAAAGGGCTGTATCTGAATTTGGGAATATTTTTCGTACCGGCGGTATTTTTTCTCGTAATAGGAACTGATAATGGTGTGAATTTTACCGATGGCCTGGATGGGCTTTGCACCAGTGTGACCATTCTGGTGGCGACCTTCTTGACCGTGGTTTCTCTGGGGGAAAATACCGGCATCAGTCCTATTACCGGTGCGGTTGTGGGAAGTCTTTTGGGATTTCTGCTGTTTAATGTGTATCCTGCCAGGGTGTTTATGGGGGACACCGGTTCCCTTGGTCTTGGAGGGTTTGTTGCTTCCAGCGCCTTTATGATGCAGATCCCCGTTTTCCTTGCCATTATCGGTTTTATTTATATGATCGAAGTATTATCCGTTATCATTCAGGTGACATATTTTAAAAGAACAGGCGGAAAGAGGATTTTTAAGATGGCCCCCATCCACCACCATTTTGAGTTGTGCGGCTGGTCGGAAACACGGGTGGTAGCTGTATTTGCTATCGTGACTGCGGTTCTTTGCATGCTTGCATACCTTGGATTATAGGAGAGAAACTATATGAATCAGAAAATTTTAGTTGCCGGCAGCGGGAAAAGCGGCATTGCCGCTTCAAGGCTGATCCTTAAAACAGGCGATGAAGTAATTCTTTACGACAGCAATGCTGCCCTTCATAAGGATGAGCTGTTTCATCAGTTTGAAGAAGATGGAAAGATTTCAGTTTTACTGGGAGAGCTTAAAAAGGAAGATCTTACAGGCGTAAGCCTATGTGTCATAAGCCCCGGTATCTCCTTAGAGGCCCCCTTTGTAGCTGTCCTTAAGGAGGCGGATATCCCGGTCTGGAGTGAGATTCAGCTGGCTTACCACCATGCCAGAGGAAAGCTTGCGGCAATCACTGGAACCAATGGTAAGACAACCACTACGGCCCTTATCGGGGAAATCATGAAAGCATATTATGACCATGTGTTTGTAGTGGGCAATATTGGGGTCCCGTATACAGAGGAAGCGTTAAAGACGACTGAGGATTCGGTGACGGTAGCAGAGGTCAGCAGCTTTCAGCTGGAGACGATCACCGACTTCCGCCCGGATGTGAGCGCGATCTTAAACATAACGCCAGACCACCTGGATCGTCATAAAACCATGGAATGCTACATAGAAGTTAAGGAACGAATAACATCAAACCAGAGACCCCAGGATTTTTGTATCTTAAACTACGACGATCCTGTTTTGCGTGAATTTGGAACTACCATCAAGCCAAAGGCTGTCTATTTTAGCAGCCGTCAGTTTTTAGAAGAAGGCTACTGCATGGATGGGGATAAGATTATCCGCAGCCATGATGGGGAGAGGACTGAGATCGCAGATATTCGCCAGGTGCAGCTCTTAGGCCGCCATAACCATGAGAACATCATGGCCGCAGCCGCTATATCTGCTGAAATGGGAGTGCCCATGGAAATCATCGCTCAGGTGATCCGGGAGTTCAAGGCGGTAGAGCATCGGATTGAATTTATTGCGGAAAAGGCCGGAGTGAAATATTACAATGATTCCAAGGGAACCAATCCGGACGCAGCGATCCAGGCAATAAAAGCCATGCCAGGGCCTACGCTGCTCATTGCAGGAGGCTACGATAAGAACTCCCAGTACGACGAGTGGATTGAATCCTTTGACGGCAAGGTGAAATACATGGTGCTTCTGGGGCAGACCAGGGAAAAGATCGCTGAGTGTGCAGCCAGACATGGTTTTACGAATGTAATGTATGCGGAAGATATGCAGGAAGCGGTAAAGGTATGTGCTTCTTATGCCAACAGAGGAGATCATGTGCTTTTATCTCCAGCCTGCGCCAGCTGGGGGATGTTTAAGTGCTATGAAGAACGCGGCGAAATCTTTAAAGAAAGTGTCAGAAATTTATAAAAGCAATGAACCATTTGGCGGTGCCCTTCCGCCAAATGATGAATGCATGGTGGATGATAAATGAATAAAAATGAATCCACAGTTGGCGAGGAGGAATGATATGGCAGAAAAAGGGCCAGTGAAGAAAAAAAACAAACCGCGCCGTTTTTATGACTACAGTCTTCTGTTTACTGTAATATTTCTGTCTGTTTTTGGTTTGGTCATGATTTACAGCGCCAGCTCTTATGCAGCCCAGCTTAAATTCAATAACGCCGCTTATTTCATGATGAGGCAGGCCAAGATAGCCCTGGCAGGCTTTGTTATCATGATTGTGATATCCAAACTGGATTACCACTGGTACGCGAAATTCGCTGTGTTTGCTTACGCTCTTTCTTATGTTTTGATGATTACCGTATCCTTAGTTGGGCGTAAAGTAAACGGTAAGAGAAGGTGGCTGGGAGTGGGAAGCCTTTCCTTTCAGCCTACGGAATTTGTAAAAATTGCTCTGATTGTCATGCTTGCTGTTCTGATTGTTCAGATGGGAAGGAACATTAACACGAGAAATGGCGTTCTTCTGGTTATTGTGACGACCCTGCCCATAGCGGGAATCGTAGCGGCAAATAACTTAAGCTCCGGAATCATCATCATTGGGATCGCTTTTGTCATGCTGTTTGTGGCATGTAAAAAGAAATGGCCGTTTTTTGCCTGTGGTCTTGCAGGCGTAGGCGCGCTGGCCTTTGCCGGGCCAATGGCTGCTGTTCTGGAAAAGCTTAATATTCTTCATGATTACCAGCTGGGCCGTATCCTGGTATGGCTGGAGCCGGAGGCATATCCCTCGACCGGAGGCTATCAGGTGCTTCAGGGGCTTTATGCCATAGGTTCGGGCGGCCTTGTAGGCAGAGGCCTGGGAGAGAGCATACAGAAGATGGGGTTTGTACCGGAAGCACAAAACGATATGATTTTTTCCATCATCTGTGAAGAGCTTGGGCTATTTGGAGCGGTTTCTGTAATTTTGATATTCCTTTTCATGATTTACCGGTTCATGCTCATTGCGGATAATGCGCCGGATCTGTTTGGAGCTTTGCTTGTTGTAGGTGTTATGGGACATATTGCCATACAGGTTATCTTAAATATTGCGGTTGTAACCAATACCATACCAAATACCGGTATCACCCTTCCTTTTATCAGCTATGGAGGTACCTCTGTTCTTTTTCTGATGATGGAGATGGGCATGGTTTTAAGCGTTTCCAACCAGATAAAGCTGGAAAAATAATGGGATGTGAAAACATTCTCTCACTTTTAACATAGGATAGTATATAAGAAGCCATGGGAGGTACCGGATTGTCAGTCATACAGGTCCAGGGGTTACGATCCTTAAAAGGTGAGATAAAAATTCAGGGTTCCAAGAATGCTGTTCTGCCCATGATGGCAGCAGCGATTCTCCATAAAGGTACAACAGTGATTCATAATGTCCCCAGGATACAGGATGTGTTCTGTATGCTGGGGATACTTGAGCATATTGGATGTATATGCTGCTTTGACGGCCATTCCTTGACAATTGATGCGCGGGATTTGACACAGGCGGAGATACCGGAAGAGTATATAAAAAGCATGCGTTCTTCAATTATGCTCTCCGGCCCTTTGCTTGGAAGGACTGGCAATGCGGTCACCAGCTTCCCTGGAGGATGTTCCATAGGAGAGCGCCCCATAGACTTACACTTATCTGCCTTTCGGAAACTTGGTGCAATCATTGAGGAGAAGGGTGATAAGCTTTTGGCGTCCGCAAGTCGGTTGATGGGCGCCGATATTTATTTTCCCTTTCCCAGCGTGGGAGCTACGGAAAATGCCCTGATGGCAGCTGTGTATGCCCAGGGTATAACCGTGATACATGGAGCAGCAAAGGAGCCGGAGATCATCACCCTATGTGAATTCTTAAACAATATGGGGGCTAAAATACATGGAACCGGTACTTCCATTCTGACGGTCACAGGCGTAAGAGAGCTTTGTGATTCTGAATTTACTGTGGCAGGAGACAGAATTGTCGCAGGAACCTATTTAATGGCTGTCATGGCTGCTGAGGGAGATATCGTAATACAGGGAATCCAACCCGGACATTTAGCTTCCGCCATCTCTCTTGCCGATAGAATGGGCGCGGAGCTGAAACGGTATGAAAGCTGCCTGGAAGTATCCATGAGGGGACGCCCCGATTGTGTAGATGTCATAACAGAGCCCTATCCGGGTTTTCCCACGGACCTTCAATCCCAGTTAATGGCGGTCATGGCATCCGCAAAAGGTACCGGCAGAATTAAAGAAACGATCTTTGAGGGAAGATTTGGAACTGCAAAAGAGTTGCATAAGCTTGGCGCAGATATTATAATAGAGGGGAAGCGGGCTGACATACATGGACTTTATCCTTTAAAGGGAAACCGTGTAACAGCTACGGACCTGCGGGGAGGCGCGGCTCTTGTAGTTGCAGGGCTGGCATGTGAGGGCGTGACAGAGATTCATGAGTGCCATCATATTGAACGTGGATATGAAGACATCTGCCGTGACTTGAGCAGTCTTGGTGCAGCGATCAGAGGGATGGAATGAATGATTTAAAAAAAAGCAGAAGAAAAATTAAATTTGGCATCACAGCTGCCGTGATCCTTTTGGGAACTGTCATTTTTTTGTCGCTGCAGATCAGGGATATTACGGTGAGCGGTAATAAAAAATATACATCGGAACAGATCGTTGATATTTTATTCAAGGACAGCTGGGACAGGAATGCGGTTTTTTGTCTCTACAAGGATCGTTTTAAGAAGCATGAACAGATCCCTTTTGTAGAAGATTACAAAATCGTATTCTTAAGCCCGGTAAGAGTGGAAGTGATCGTCTATGAGAAATCGGTGGTAGGCTATGTATCCTATATGGGCAGCTATATGTATTTTGATAAGGACGGGATCGTGGTAGAAAGCTCCAGCGGAAAACTGGACGGAGTTCCTTGGATCACGGGGCTGCAGTTCGGGCATATTGCCCTGCACCAGCCCCTTCCGGTGGAAAAGGGGAAGATTTTCAATGAAATTCTGAACCTGACTCAGCTTTTATCAACGAAGGCAATTCCTGTTGACCAGATCCGTTATGATTCCCGGGGGGATGCTACTCTTGTTATGGGAGATATCCGTGTTTTCCTTGGAAGCTATGACCAGATGAATGGAAAAATCTCTGAACTGAAGGATCAGCTTCCTGTTTTAGAAGGTTTATCAGGGACCTTATATCTGGATACCTATGATGAGGCGGAAACAGTCACATCTTACCGATTTGTGAAGAATTAATGAATTTACATAATTTGCTTGGAATTTTGTTTAAAAAGTGGTTGATATTTTTGGTAAAATCAAATATTATATTAATTAGGTTTATAGAGTAAGCTGTTTATGGTTAAAGGAGGATATAATCTTGTTAGAGATTAAGATAAATGAGGCGGACAATGCCGCAAGAATTCTGGTAATCGGAGTAGGCGGTGCCGGAAATAATGCGGTCAACCGCATGATTGATGAGAATATAGCTGGAGTGGAATTTCTAGGAATTAACACGGACAAGCAGGCTTTGCAGTTTTGTAAGGCTCCTACAGCCATGCAGATCGGAGAGAAACTGACCAAAGGTCTTGGTGCAGGCGCCAAGCCTGAGATCGGAGAAAAAGCGGCAGAGGAGAATGCGGACGAGCTGGCTCAGACCATGAAGGGCGCGGATATGGTATTCGTTACCTGCGGAATGGGAGGCGGTACCGGTACCGGAGCAGCACCTGTTGTGGCTAAGATCGCAAAAGATATGGGAATTCTAACCGTTGGTGTTGTAACAAAGCCTTTCCGCTTTGAAGCAAGAACCCGTATGAGCAATGCCGTTAATGGTATTGAGCGTTTAAAAGAGAGCGTAGATACATTGATCGTAATCCCTAATGACCGTCTTCTGGAAATCGTAGACAGACGTACTACCATGCCGGATGCCTTAAAGAAGGCAGATGAAGTTCTTCAGCAGGCCGTACAGGGTATTACCGATTTAATTAATGTACCCGGACTTATTAACCTGGACTTTGCGGATGTCCAGACTGTCATGACAGATAAGGGCATTGCCCACATCGGTATCGGCAGGGCAAAGGGTGATGAGAAGGCATTAGAAGCTGTGAAGCAGGCGGTATCCAGTCCGTTGCTTGAGACTACCATTGAGGGCGCTTCTCACGTCATCATCAACATATCCGGTGATATCAGCCTGGTTGAGGCCAATGAAGCAGCCAGCTATGTTCAGGAGATGGCAGGAGATGATGCCAATATTATCTTTGGTGCGATGTATGATGAGAATGCTCATGATGAAGCCAGCATCACCGTGATCGCCACAGGTCTGGACATGCAGTCTGAGACTCCGGTATCCAAAGTTATGACGAATTTTTCCAACCCTAACTATAAACAGCCGAAAGCACCGGCACAGACACAGGCCGGGAATCAGGAGGCAGCCGCCACTACAGCAACTCCTGGATATAACCAGAATTATAACCCCAATTACGGAAATGCGAATTATTCCAATCCAGCTTACAACAATCAGAATTATCCAAATAATAACAGCAACTATAATAACCAGAATTACGGAAATCAGAACTACGGTGCAGGGAATTACCAGAAGCCCAATTATGCAGGGCAGAATAACCCTCAGAGTGCTCCACAGGGAGGCGGACAGCCTTATCGCCCGACTGTGAATAAGGAAGTTCAGATCAATATTCCTGATTTTTTAAGAAATAAAAGATAAAATTTATCAGATTACATAATCAGGCAGGTTCCGATGAACCTGTCTGTTTTTGAAATACCCTGCATGGGCAAAAAAGATGAAAGGAGTGGCAGAATGTCAGAGAGAGAACAGGATTGGGAGATTTCAGAGGATTACTACAATAGCGGAGAAGATGAAAGAAGCCTGTCTCTGGAAGATTTTATCACAGAGTCAGATAAACAAGCGGCTGACCTTGAGCCTTTCGGTCAAGCGGATGAGTTGTTGAAAAAGACAATAGCAGATGTTCATCAGGTGCTGGTGCTGGCTCAGGAAGGAAAGAATATTGCTGAGATTGCTTTCATTACCGGACTTCAGGAGAAATATGTTTATGATATACAGGTTTGTGCCCAGGGATTCAGGGAGGATGACGAAATTGCAGTGGCTCATCTGGTACTGGGATAAAGGAGGGATTTTGGGATGACGAAAAAGATTTGTCCGGTTTGTGATCTTCCGGTTAATGAGGCAAATTACTGTCCGCGGTGCAGGAAGGTGGTCCGGAAGCCCGTTTTGTGGGATGCAGATTATTATTTGAATGAAAGGCGTCCTGATTATAACAGCCATGATGCTCATAAGGCTGATGGAGCAGGAATGCCGCAGAAAAGGAATGTACAGGGACCGACAGGCCGGAAAAGTATGACTGGTGGGCCGGTAAACCCCAGACAAAATATGGGAAGGCCTTCCACTAAGCCTGCCGGCAGCCATAATCCGCCGCAGCCATCCCGGCCGGGCCAGGAAAAAGGAAGGAAGAATTCCACTGTGCCTGTGGTGATATCCGTTGCTTTGTTTGTTCTTATAAATGCTCTGCCAAGGATCATTGGAACGGTAAACCGGGCCATAACGGACGAAAAGAGTATTAACTATGAGACAGCGGTTCCATATGATGATTCCGGTTTTACGGAGCTTGTAGAAGAGGATGTGAAGGCAATTGGGGAGTCTTGTACCGGCTATGATCATTTTCCGGCTGACGGCAGACAGATCGCAGCTTCCATGGGGCAGTTTTTTAACGAAACCAACTATGGCTATGAGATAGAAGAGGGTGCTGTGTATTCTGATAATTATCAGTTTGAAGAAGAGGGCGGCCCCATATCCTATTATGAGACCGTGGAAAGCTTCTCTTTTGAAGATGAGGCAACCAGTCAGCTGGATCCAGGCGATGAAGATTACGTATATCAGTATGTAGATATTAATTATGATACTGCTACCGGAGAACTGCATGATTATATTTCTTCCCTGAAAGACTGGGAAAATTCCCTTGTCTTTTTAGGCGAGTTTTTAAGCCTTGTAGAAACAGGAGCAGGTATCCCTCAGGAGGAAAGCAGCATTCCTGCTATTATGGAACAGGCCCGAACAGGAGAATGGCAGGAAGATGGAGCGTTCATTACAGAAGGGCTGTTTGATATCAACCTTTATCTTACCGAGGATGGGGTCAGGATTTATGTTTCATACAGCAATCCTAAAGTGATGGAAAGTCAGGAAACGTAAGCAGATTCTATTGCGGGAAACAGTTTTTTGTGGTAAAGTGTTAAAATAATAAAAAGCCACCCTTTGGGCATGCCATTATGCCCAAAGGGCATGGCGGTAAATGGGGAATACCCATTAATGATGAAACACCCTCCGGGCATACCTTTATGCCCAAAGTACACGGGCGTTAATGATGAAACGAAAGATAGGAGACAGACAGCATGAAAATTAAAGATATATTGAGCCAGGGAAAGCCAACCCTATCCTTTGAAGTGTTTCCGCCTAAAACTGAGGATAAATATGAGTCAGTGGAACAGGCTGCGTCAGAGATCGCAAAGCTGAAACCAGCTTTTATGAGCGTCACTTACGGAGCAGGCGGAGGAACCAGCCAATATACCGTTGACATCGCTTCTGCACTCCATCACCAGCATCATGTGACGGCTCTGGCCCATTTGACCTGTGTAACCTCCACCAAAGAAAAGGTACACCAGGTTCTTGGTGAACTGAAAGAGGCTGGAATTGAAAATGTGCTTGCTCTCAGGGGAGATATGCCTACCGATGTTCCTGCTAAAAAAGAATACCATTACGCCTCTGAGCTGATCAGGGAGATAAAGGAAGCAGGGGGGTTCTGCATTGGCGCGGCCTGCTATCCGGAAGGTCATGTGGAATCCGCCAGCAAGACCATTGATATGGATTACTTAAAACAGAAGGTGGAAGCAGGATGTGATTTTGTAACCACCCAGATGTTTTTTGACAATAACATTTTATACAATTACCTGTACCGCATCCGAGAAAAAGGAATCACGGTTCCGGTGGTGGCGGGAATCATGCCTGTCACCAATGTAAGGCAGATCATCCGAAGCTGCCAGCTGTCAGGTACCTATCTGCCCTCCCGTTTCAAGGCCATAGTGGACAGGTTCGGAGATAATCCGGCAGCTATGAAGCAGGCGGGAATTGCTTATGCTACAGAACAGATCATTGACCTTATCGCCAACGGAGTGAATGCCATCCATGTTTATTCCATGAATAAGCCGGATGTGGCGTTAAAAATCAAGGAGAACCTTTCCGAGATATTGTGATTCTTTTTACCAGGGTCCGGCTCCTTTAAAAAAGGGTCGGACCCATTTAAAATGAAAAAACGGAGGGACAGCAATGGAAATCAGCCGAAGAGAGATCCGGCGATATCTGGGATACGGGAAAAATGAAGGTGATGAAGCTGTAAATACCCTGATTGAGGAATGTATCAGGGAGCTAATGGCTGCGGCATCTCCCAAAAGCATAAGCCGGGTATATCCCCTGGAGCTGCTTTCTGATGACTGGATCGATTTTACCGTATTTAAGACCAGAAGCCGGAATTTAAACCGGAATTTACAGGACTGTGAACAGGTGATCTTATTTGCCGCTACGTTAGGTGCGGGGGTGGATGTGCTGCTGCATAAGTATACAAAGCTGCAGATGAGCAAGGCGGTCACCATGCAGGCGGCGGCCACCGCCATGATTGAGGAATTTTGTGATGAAGAGAACCGGAAGCTGAAGGAGGAGTATGAGGACAGGCAGATGTACTTAAGACCCAGGTTCAGCCCGGGCTACGGAGACTTCCCCTTAGAGTGCCAGAAGGATATTACGACAGTTTTAGAAACGCCTAAAAGGATCGGTATCATGCTGACGGACAGCCTTCTCATGACCCCTTCCAAGTCCGTCACTGCGGTGATGGGAGTCAGCGGAAAGCCTTACCGCTGTGAGATAAAGGGATGTGAATCCTGTGGGAAAACGGACTGTGCATACCGGAGAGATTAAAAGATACAAACGCAGATGGAGGAATGTATGGCAGCGATTTTAGAAGAGATAAAGAAGAGGATGGTATTTTTTGACGGCGGGACAGGAAGCCTTTTGCAGGCAAACGGACTTGAACCGGGAGAACTGCCGGAAACCTGGAATGTAAAGCATCCGGATATCATTACGAAGCTTCACCGTGATTATCTGGAAGCAGGTGCGGACATCATAAAAACAAATACCTTTGGAGCCAATGGGCTGAAATTTTACAAAGGTGCGGAATTCGATCTGGAAGAGGTAGTGACTGCAGCCTTAAAAAATGCCAGGAATGCTGTTGAGACAGCTATCTATCCGGCCGGAAAGGAAAAGGGGTATATTGCCCTTGATTTAGGCCCTACAGGAAAGCTTCTAAAGCCTTTGGGAGATCTGGACTTTGAAGATGCCTACAAAATGTTTTCCCAGGTAGTTAAAATCGGAGAGCGGGAGGGAGCGGATCTGGTGCTCATTGAGACCATGAGCGACAGCTATGAGGCCAAGGCGGCTGTACTGGCTGCAAAGGAAAACTGTAGTCTTCCCGTATTTGTGACCACGATTTTTGATGATAAAGGAAAGCTTTTAACCGGAGGAAATGTTGAATCTACCGTTGCCCTTTTAGAAGGGCTGGGGGTTGACGCCCTGGGAATCAACTGCGGCCTGGGTCCGATACAGATGAAGGGCATTTTAAGGGATATCATGAAGGTGGTTTCCATACCGGTCATTGTCAATCCCAATGCAGGTCTTCCAAGAAGCGAAGCCGGAAAAACGGTATATGATATCGATGCGGATGAGTTTGCGGCTGCCATGAAGGAAATTGCGGAGGAAGGAGCCTGTGTGATCGGCGGCTGCTGCGGAACCACGCCGGAACATATTGAGAAAACAGTGGCTCTTTGCAAAGATTTTCCTGTAAGGCTGCCGGTTAAGAAAAAACGTACCGTGATCTCTTCCTATGCACAGGCGGTTGTGATCGACAATGACCCGGTCATCATTGGAGAGAGAATTAATCCAACGGGAAAATCCAAATTTAAGCAGGCCCTTCGGGATCATAACCTGGAATATATTCTCCGTGAGGGAGTGGCTCAGCAGGACAATGGAGCGCACGTCCTGGATGTGAATGTAGGGCTTCCTGAAATTGATGAGCCTTCCATGATGGTGGAAGTGATAAGGGAGCTTCAGAGCATCATCGACCTGCCTCTGCAGATCGATACCTCCAATATAGAGGCAATGAAGCGGGCAATGAGGGTTTATAATGGAAAGCCTCTTATTAATTCCGTAAATGGGAAAAAGGAAGTGATGGAGGCTATTTTTCCTATGGTAAAACAATATGGAGGCGTTGTGGTCGCTCTTGCCCTTGATGAAAACGGCATTCCTGAAACAGCAGAAGGCAGGATCGCTGTTGCAAAGAAAATCTACGATAAGGCCGCAGAATATGGAATTGAGAAGAAGGACATTATTATAGACGCTCTCTGCATGACGGTCAGCTCTGACAGCCGGGGTGCACTGACGACCCTTGAAACTTTAAGAAGGGTCCGGGATGAGCTGGGAGGCAGGACCATACTGGGCGTTTCCAACATTTCTTTTGGGCTCCCACAGAGAGAAATCATCAATGCCGCCTTTTTCACAATGGCCCTTCAAAACGGCTTAAGCGCGGCTATCATAAACCCGAATTCAGAAGCCATGATGCGTTCCTATTACAGCTATCGTACTCTTGCGGATATGGATCCTCAGTGCAGCGGATATATCTCCGTTTACAGCGGCCAGGTAGCGACTCTCGGTGAGACGGTAAGGCAGGGAACCTCATCTTTGTCAGGAGGCGTTTCCGGAGGGGAGATGTCCCTGTCAGAAAGCATTGCAAAAGGCCTTAAGGACCGTGCACATGCGGCAGTGACAGAGCTTTTACGAGAGCAGGAGCCTTTGACCATTATAAATGGAGAGATGATCCCGGCGCTGGACCGGGTAGGGAAGGGCTTTGAAAATGGAACAGTATTCCTTCCGCAGCTTCTGATGAGTGCAGAAGCAGCCAAGGCAGCCTTTGAGGTCATTAAAGAGAAGATGGCGGAAGGCGGCGTGGCACAGGAGAAAAAGGGAAGGATCATCCTGGCTACGGTCAAGGGAGATATTCACGATATCGGAAAGAATATAGTTAAGGTCCTCCTGGAAAACTACGGCTATGACGTCATTGACCTGGGAAAAGACGTTCCTCCGGAAAAGATCGTGGAAACCGCAGTGAGAGACGAAGTAAAGCTGGTAGGCTTAAGTGCCCTCATGACCACAACCGTTCCCAGTATGGAAGAGACCATCAGACGGCTTAGGGAAACAGCTCCTTCCACAAAGGTAATGGTAGGAGGTGCAGTTCTTACGGAAGGATATGCAAAAACCATTGGTGCGGATCAGTACTGCAGGGATGCTATGGCTTCTGTGAATTATGCGGAGGGAATATTTCAGGTAAAATAAGACGTTCGATTGACAAATATCGAATGAATGGTATAATATCCACGAAAGCAATGAGTAGTGCGAAACTGGGCATGAAAAGATTTTCGTTGTGCTAGCACATAAGAAAATCTTTTCATGGCCTGTTTCATAGGGCGAATGCCCGTGAGGGATCGAATCCTCCGGATTCGATCCCTGCACTACGGATTTACGATACAAAACATCTGGAGGTAAAAATGGGAAAGATTATTTTAACAGGAGACCGGCCCACCGGTAAGCTTCACATCGGCCACTATGTTGGTTCATTAAAGCGCAGGGTGGAGCTGCAGAATTCCGGTGAATTTGACGAAATTTTTATTATGATAGCGGATGCCCAGGCACTTACGGACAATGCTGATAATCCGGAAAAAGTTCGTCAAAATATCATAGAGGTTGCGCTGGATTACCTTTCCTGCGGTCTGGACCCGAAAAAATGCACCCTTTTCATCCAGTCCCAGATCCCGGAGCTTACAGAACTGTCCTTTTACTATATGAACCTGGTAACCGTATCAAGGCTGCAGCGGAATCCTACGGTAAAATCCGAGATCGCCATGAGAAACTTTGAAACCAGCATCCCGGTAGGCTTCTTCACCTATCCGATCAGCCAGGCAGCTGACATTACAGCGTTCCAGGCCACCACAGTGCCCGTAGGAGAGGATCAGGAGCCCATGATCGAGCAGACCAGGGAAATTGTACGGAAGTTCAATTCCGTCTACGGCGAAGCCCTTGTGGAGCCGGAGATCCTGCTTCCGAATAATAAGGCCTGCTTACGTCTGCCAGGAACCGACGGAAAAGCTAAGATGAGCAAGTCCCTTGGAAACTGCATTTATTTATCCGATCCGGAAGAGGAAGTAAAGAAAAAGGTCATGAGCATGTATACAGACCCGAATCACATCCAGGTTTCCGACCCCGGAGAAGTGGAAGGAAATACGGTATTCACCTACCTTGATGCATTCTGCAAAGATGAAGACTTTGAAAAATATCTGCCGGACTATAAAAATCTTGACGAGCTTAAAGACCACTACAGGCGGGGCGGTTTAGGCGATGTGAAAGTGAAGCGGTTCTTAAACAGCATTCTTCAGGCAGAGTTAGAGCCTATCCGCAGAAGAAGAAAAGAATACGAGGCCAATATCCCATACGTATACCAGATATTAAAAGAAGGAAGCGATAAGGCAGAGGCAATGGCAGCCCGGACTCTAAAGGGCGTGAAAGAAGCTATGAAGATCAATTATTTTGATGATCTGGAGTACATTGAGGAGCAGGCAAGGAAGTATAAGGGCCAGGAATAGAGGCGTATATGAAGATAGTTTCTATCACCGAAATCTTACAATGCAATGAATTTATGAAAAGCAAGGGCCTGGATTTTAAGGTTCATTTAAGGGACGCCTGCGGGAAACAGTCCTGCTGGATCGAATCATTCCAGGAAACAACCAGCAGCGGACAGTGGGAAGGGCTTTATGAAGCTCTGGAGGAGTTTTTTGGCAGGCTCCGTTTTAAGCTGGAATATGGAGAAGATAAAACAGTCTTCTGGCTGCTGTGATATTTAAGACAGGAAAGCCGGGAAGGTACAATAGAAGCTTATTCTTTGTACCTCCCCGGCTTTTTTATACCAAAAACAAGACCAAAAGGATGAGCTTCCCACATAGTAACACGTACCTGCCCCTCATACACTCAGGCTTCCACTGAAACAACAGTCAAACTGTAAGTATACACGTCAACAGCCTATATTAAATAAGCATAATTAATTATTAACCTTATGAATATTAAATACACTAATAAATCAGATTAAAATAAATAATAAATAAAACATTAAAATTTTATTAAATTTTCTTGAAGAAATGAGAAGAACCAGTTATAATAGAATGGTAACTTAAAAATGAGAATCTCTCAAAATAAAATGAAAAGGAGTTTTACCATGGAGCAGTTTTTTAAACTCAAGGAAAATGGAACGAATGTTACTACTGAGATTATTGCTGGAATTACCACATTTTTTGCCATGGCGTACATAATTATCGTGAATCCGAATACCTTAAGCCAGGCAGGCATGGAGTGGGGAGCAGTATTTTTAGCAACCATTATTTCTGCGATTATAGGGACTTTAATTATGGGGCTTGTAGCCAATGTACCCTATGCTCAGGCACCAGGTATGGGTTTGAATGCTTTTTTCGTTTACACTGTTTGTTTTGGACTGAAATTCACATGGCAGCAGGCTTTGTCAATGGTTTTCGTCTGTGGACTCCTTAACATTTTCATCACAGTAACCAGTATACGTAAGTATATTATCAAGGCCATTCCTGTAAGCCTGCAGAATGCCATCGGCGGAGGCATTGGTATCTTTATTGCATACATAGGCCTTCTGAATGCAGGTGCCATCAATTTTACAGCAGGCGTTCCCGCAATGTCTGTGATTTCAACAAAAGCTCTTATCTTATTTATTATTGGTCTTGTATTAATTGTTATATTAACTGTTATGGATGTAAAAGGCGGTATTTTAATTGGTATTATTATAACAACTTTGATCGGTATTCCATTAGGCATTACAAAGACAGGAGATACCGTTAACTTTTCAGAAGCTTTATCAGTGCTTCCAACAACGTTCGGAGTTATTTTTACGGCAGAAGGACTTCCCGCTTTATTTGGCGATGCGGCTAAGCTCCCTCTGGTGTTAATTACGATTTTTTCATTCAGTTTATCCGATACCTTTGATACAATCGGAACTTTTATTGGAACAGGCCGCAGAAGCGGAATCTTTAGTGTGGAAGATGAAGCTTCCTTAGAGTCAGGCAAAGGGTTCTCTTCCAAGATGGATAAAGCGTTATTTGCAGATGCAACAGCGACTTCCATTGGAGCCATTTTTGGTACCTCAAACACAACCACTTATGTGGAAAGTGCGGCAGGTATCGGAGTTGGCGGGCGTACCGGGCTTACTTCCGTAGTTGTAGCGATCTGCTTTGCCGTAAGTGCATTCTTAGCCTCCTTTATCAGTGCGATTCCATCCGTGGCAACGGCTCCGGCTCTTGTTATTGTTGGCTGTATGATGATTTCTTCGTTCAAGGAGATCGATTGGAGTCAGTTGGAAGAATCAGTTCCTGCCTTCTTTGCAGGCGTGTTTATGGCACTTTGTTACAGTATTTCCTATGGAATTGCAACAGCATTTATCTTCTACTGCATCGTAAAGATCTGTAAAAAGAAAGCAAATGAGTTAAATCCTATTATTGTAATAGCAACCATTCTGTTTATTGTAAACTTCATATTACAGGCGTATCTGTAATTACAGATTTTAAAATATTCATTGGTTGGTCCTGCAGAAATTTCAAGCTTTTGTTCCTGTATAACGCAGGGGCAGAAGCTTTTTTTCTCAATAAAGGAAAAATCAGTAATAATTATCAATACCTGTGTTGAAATTTCT
Organism: Lacrimispora sp.; assembly: GCF_032078915.1. GTDB lineage: Bacteria > Bacillota > Clostridia > Lachnospirales > Lachnospiraceae > Lacrimispora. The sequence continues at coordinate 44,661 of NZ_DAMAUN010000018.1, forward strand.
GGTAAAATGTGATATGATCATTCTGTGAATTAGGACAAACTAACTCATAATAATATTGGAAATAAGCCATATTAATGGAGTATGGCTGCCAAGGCAGTTCAAAATTTTGACTAAGCCGGCAGCTAAGAGAACGGCATCAGAGATGTTACCTGTATGATGATGAAAGTTGATAACGTAAATTGAAAAGAATTCCCCTAAGGGATCCTTTTCATAGTTGAAACCATTTAAAAGAAAAGGAGATAAATCATGAATTATCTGGAGATTGAAAAAGTAATAGGAAGAGAAATTATTGATTCCAGAGGAAATCCTACCGTAGAGGCTGAGGTACATCTTGCAGACGGGACTATGGCCAGGGGAGCGGCGCCAAGCGGTGCTTCTACCGGTGAATTTGAGGCTCTGGAGCTTCGGGATGGGGACAAGGCCCGTTATGGCGGAAAAGGCGTCTTAAATGCGGTTCATAATATCAACACAGTGATCCATTATGCGATCACGGGAATGGATGCTTCCGATATTTACGCCATTGACCAGGCAATGATAAACGCAGATGGGACACCGGATAAGTCCCGACTGGGAGCCAATGCCATATTGGCAGTATCCATCGCATGTGCCAGGGCGGCGGCCATGAGTATGGGAATTCCCCTTTACCGTTTCTTAGGCGGAATAACCGGCAATCGTCTCCCGGTTCCTATGATGAATATTTTAAACGGCGGAGCTCATGCTGCCAATACTGTAGATGTACAGGAATTTATGATCATGCCGGCAGGGGCCTCCAGTTTTAAAGAAGGTCTTAGGTGGTGTACAGAAGTATTCCATTGCCTGGCGTCCATATTAAAGGCAAAGGGCCTGGCTACCGCAGTAGGAGATGAAGGCGGTTTTGCCCCGGATGTGGATAGTGACGAGGCGGCTATTGAACTGATTCTTGAGGCCATCAGAAAAGCAGGATATGAACCAGGGCGTGATTTTGTTCTGGCTATGGATGCGGCTTCCAGTGAGTGGAAGGGTGCAAAGAAGGGCGAGTATATCCTTCCTAAGTGCGGCAAGCATTTTACCTCGGAAGAACTTATCGAACACTGGAAAAAGCTATGTGAAAAATATCCCATTTATTCCATTGAGGATGCTCTTGATGAAGAAGACTGGGAAGGCTGGGAATTGCTTACAAAAGAACTGGGCAGCAAGATCCAGCTGGTTGGAGACGACTTATTTGTAACGAATACAGAGCGTTTAAAGAGAGGAATCTTAAACGGATGCGGCAACTCCATTCTGATTAAGCTGAACCAGATCGGTTCTGTATCAGAAACTCTTGAGGCGATTAAGATGGCCCACGGTGCAGGTTACACGGCCATAGCTTCCCACCGCTCCGGTGAAACGGAAGATACCACCATTGCAGATCTGGCGGTTGCTCTTAATACGTGTCAGATCAAGACAGGCGCGCCTAGCAGAAGCGAACGTGTGGCAAAATATAACCAGCTGCTTCGGATTGAAGAAGAACTGGGAGAAAGTGCGGTTTATCCGGGAATGGATGCATTCCATATCCGGCGGTCATAAGGAATAAGGAAAGGCCCGGCAGGTCAGGCATTTTAGACCTGCCGGGCCTTTTTTGCTTCTGAAGCAGCAAAGCTTAAGCGCAAAATTTTGTTTCGCAGACTCTTTGTTCCCGATTGGAAAAGGAATTGATAATTGATGAAAGGGACAAAGGATGATATGCTATAAGTCATAAGAAGCCAAAGCCTTTTTGAAAAAACCAGAAAACAGGTGCTTTTAAACTGGTATCTGCGAAGGCGGTTAACGAAGTAATTGATTGTATTTACAGAAAAAGATAGAGGAAAAATCGGGAATATACAAAGCTTTCTTTCAATACAATGAACAATAGCGTAATAGTGCCAAAGGCATTTTCCGGCAGAGAAATAATGTATTTGAAAGTGAGATGAAAAAGTTGGCAGAAGTAAAACGGATCAGATGCGGAAGTGTGAACAGCTATCTGATTGAGGAACATGGAAGAGCCGTTCTTGTGGATACAGGAAGGAACGGACTTGAAGAAAAAGTACTGGCCCAGTGCCGGAAAACGAAGGTGGAACTGATCGTGCTCACCCATGGTCATGCGGATCATGTACAGAATACAGCTTATCTTAGGAAGGAACTGGGAGTACCGGTGGCCCTTCATAAAGAAGATTTAAACCTTATAAAGGACAATTTTATGGAACCTGTCCGTTTTCAGGGGATGCTGGGAATGGCGATTGCGGAGGTTACAGCGAAAAGCTCTGAAACGGACCGGATACCGGAGTTCACCCCGGAAATTTTTATAAATGAAGGAGACTGGCTGAAGGATTATGGAATCAATGCCAGGATCATGGGGCTGCCGGGTCATACCAGAGGGTCCATAGGAATTGATCTTGATGAAAAGGCTGTCATAGTAGGTGATGCACTGATGAATATGTTTTATCCCGGGCTGTCCCTGGTGTATTGGGACAGGGCGGAGATGTTAAAAAGCGCGGATAAGATTAGCGCACTTGGCGCAAGAAAGGTATATTTCGGTCATGGAAGTCCGGTGGAAAACCGGACATGGAACAGGACAGGGATTTAAACAAAGGTTTAAGACGGTATGGTACGGATTTATCTGGAAAAGTATGAAGCAACCCAAAGAAAGGAAAAGAGGGAGCAGGAGCATGGGCTTGGAAAAGAGCTTCTTCGAATGGGACTTAAGGATTTATATGGAATCGGCTCTGAATTAAATGACCAGCCGGTCATTTTAAAAGGAGAGCATGGCAAACCATATTTAAAGGACTTTCCTCACATCCATTATAACATCAGCCATACAGATGGCCTGGTGGCCTGTGCAATTGGAGACATGCAGGTGGGAATCGATGTGGAGAGGATACGGCCCTTTCGGCAAAATATCCTTAAAAAGGTTTTTTCTGAGGCTGAAAGACACCGCATGGAGGAAATACCGGAATCAGAGCGTTCCCAGTATTTCTTTCGCATATGGACATTAAAGGAAAGCTACTTAAAAGCGGCAGGCCTAGGTATTACCGTCCCCCTGACGACCATTTCTTTTGAATGGAAGGAGGAGGCTTCTTTTGCATGTTCTGTCCCAGGTGCATCCTTCCATCAGACCATGGTGAAGGGGGACTATGTACTTTCCGTATGCACTCTGGGAGATGAGGAAATTAATTTTGGGCAGAACCTTGTTTTTTCTGCCAGAGCCGAAGGCCTTTTGACCGGGCTTTGCTTTCCGAAACCATAAGACCGGCCAGGGTCATTACGATTCCGCAGGCAGACTGGAAACTGATACGTTCGTCCAGCAGGAGCATGGATGAGATCACGGTGATTACCGGGACTGCATAGATGTAGACACTGGTCTTTACGGAGCCCAGCTCCTTAACGGCAAAATTCCAGGTGGCAAAGCATAGAGCGGAAGCACCCAGGCCCAAAAACAGAATATTTAATAAATTCTTTGTGTCAGCAAGGCGGTAAAAGCCTAGACGGAAAGGGAGAATTGCCAGTGCAGGAACCATGAACAGAAGGCCGTAGAAGAAAATGCGCCTTGTTGTTTCAACGGTCCCATGGCCGTATTCTCCTATTTTTTTTGTGATTACGGAATAAGCGGCCCAGGTAACAGCGGCAGCAAGTGCAAGAAAATCTCCCTTGGGGTTTATCTTCATTCCGGATGACTTCTGAAAGCTGATCAGGCTGATTCCAATGATAGCAATTAAAAAACCGGCCAGAAACCGGGGACCGGGTTTTTCCCCTTTAAAAAACATCCAGTCAAACAGGGCTGTAAAAAATGGGGCTACGGCAATAATCACGCTGACGTTGGCAGCAAGGGTTATGGTAAGTGCAAAATTCTCCATAAGAAAATATAAGGTAACACCGCATATTCCGGCGGCTGCGAAAAGGCATTCCTGTTTTTTGCTTTTTGTCCGCAAAAGGCGGGGACAAGCCAGCCATAAGGCAGCATAGCCGATGAGAAAGCGGAAAAACAAAATTTCAAGAGGAGTAAAAGCCTCAAGAAGAACTTTGGTTGAGATAAAAGTGGTTCCCCATACGAATATGGAGAATCCGGCGGCCAGATGTCCGTATAAATTGTTCTGCTTATTCATGATTGTATTCTCCTGTAAGTAATTTATTAGATTCTAACACAGATCATTAAAAATGTCTTGCGGAATGCCTCTGATATTGAAAAAATGGAACTTTGCTGAAAACAAGGCTTATAAATCATAAAAAACGGGTAAAAATCTCATTAGGAATAAAGAGCAGATTGGAGGAAAAGCCATGAAAACCATGACAGACAACTTTTTAATTTCCTTTCTTCAGAGATTTGACGAGCACCCTTTTGATGTAAAGCTCCGCGGAGAGACCTATCATATCGGGGAAGGGAATCCGGCGTTTATTGTGAACTTAAAAGAAGATATTGAGGGCAAGGATTTGCTGACCAGCACTTCGCTGGCACTGGGAGAAGCCTATATGAAAGGAACCCTGGAGGTGGAAGGGGATCTGTATCACGCTTTGAATCATTTCCTGGGCCAGATGGGGAAATTTTCAATGGATCAGGGAAAGCTTAGGAAGCTGATTTTTTCATCCCAGTCTAAAAAGAATCAGGAGAAGGAGGTCACTTCCCATTATGATATCGGCAATGATTTCTACCGCCTTTGGCTTGACGATACCTTAAGCTATTCCTGTGGATATTTTAAGACGGATAGTGATACCTTACACGATGCCCAGTGCAATAAGGTGGAGAGAATATTAAAGAAGCTTTACTTAAAAAAGGATATGACCCTTTTGGATATCGGCTGCGGCTGGGGATTTTTACTGATTAAGGCTGCCAAGGAATACGGGGTGCAGGGAGTTGGGATCACCTTAAGCAAAGAGCAGAAAAAGAAATTTGAAGAACGGATCGAAGAGGAGGGCCTTACTGGCAGGGTGTCTGTGGAATTAATGGATTACCGGGATTTAAAAAGCTGTGGAAGAACCTTTGACCGGGTAGTCAGCGTTGGCATGTTAGAACATGTGGGAAGGGATAATTACGAGCTGTTTGTAAAAAATGCGGAGGCAGTGCTAAATCCCGGCGGATTGCTCCTTCTTCACTACATCAGCGCTCTGAAGGAATATCCCGGTGATCCGTGGATGAAGAAATATATCTTCCCGGGAGGCACCATTCCAAGTCTCCGGGAAATGATCAATATTCTAAGCGAACACCGGTTTTACACCTTGGACGTGGAAAGCCTTCGCCGTCATTATTGTAAGACATTGCTTTTATGGGGACAGAATTTTAATGATCACCGTCCGGAAATCGAGGAGAAAATGGGTACAGAGTTTTCCAGAATGTGGGACTTATATTTAAGCTCCTGTGCCGCCACCTTTAATAATGGGGTCATTGATCTCCATCAGATTCTTTTATCCAAGGGGATAAACAATCACCTGCCTATGACAAGGTGGTATGAATAGCATAAAAAAGCCGTGCCTGTCCTGCCGTTTATTGAGGAGAAATAGTTGCCGTTTTTGTGAAAGCATGTTATGATTCCATAGGATAAAATTGACAGGAAGTGGAAAGGGATCTTTGTGTAACCGCATGAACAAAAGAAAAAAGAACTGGCTCCTGGTCCTGATTTATACAATCATGATACTCCTTTGCTTTGGCATTGTCATGGTTGTGGATCATCTGGATACCTCCGATCGTGACAGGAGGGAAACATCCGGCAGTCCTTATGAGGAAAGCTCAGATAAATCAGGACAGGAGGAAAGTACAGAAATAAAAGACCATATAAACCCTGATCCAGAGATAAATGGTGAAACGGCGAAGCCGGAAACCAGGAAAGAGATCAGGAAAAAGCACCCGGCTAAGCTGCCTGTGATAGAAGAAGAGGAAGAGCCGGAGGTATATAAACCTCCTGTGATCGTAGTCGCCTCTGATGTCCATTATTATTCTCCGGATCTGACAGATTATGGGGAAGCCTTTGAGGAGATGGAAAAAGGTGACGATGGAAAGCTGGTCCATTATATTCCTCAGCTTATGGACGCATTTACGGCTGAAATGGAAGAACTTAAGCCATCTGCCGTGATTCTAAGCGGGGATCTTACTCTTAATGGGGAAAAGGCAGGCCATGAGGCATTGGCTCAGAAACTTGAGATACTGGAAGAAAAGGGCGTAAAGGTGCTTGTCATACCAGGAAACCATGATATCAACAATTATTTTTCAGCCTCCTATTTCGGTAAGGAAAAGGAGGTTGCGGATATCGTGGATCCTGAAGGATTTTATAACATTTACCGCCGCTTTGGATACGACCAGGCACGGAGCCGGGATGAGGATTCCTTAAGCTATGTTTATGAGCTGGATGAAAAAAACTGGCTTTTAATGCTTGACTCCGCCCAGTATGAACCCCTTAATAAGGTTGGAGGAAGAATCAAAGAAGAAACCCTGGAGTGGATGGATGAGCAGCTTGAAGAGGCAAAGGATCTGGGGATAACCGTGATACCGGTGGCTCATCATAATCTGTTAAAGGAAAGCATACTATATCCAACCGACTGCACCCTGGAAAACAGCCAGGATGTGATAAAGCTTTTGGAATCTTACCAGGTTCCTCTTTACATAAGCGGTCATCTGCACTTGCAGAGGACAAAGAAGCATAAGCCGGAACCGGGAGAGCGTGAAGATGCATACCACATCAGTGAAGTGGTAGCGGATTCTTTCGCTATCTCTCCCTGCAGATACGGCATTCTTAAATGGACGGAGGATGGGAGACTGGTTTATACCACCAGGGAGACGGATGTGGAACGCTGGGCAAAAGGAGCGGGGATCTCCGATGAAAATCTTCTAAAGTTTAAGGAATACGGTATGAAATTTCTTATAGATGTAATCAGCAGCCAGGTTTCCGGAAAAATCAAAAACCTGCCGGAGGAGCAGGTGGAAAAGATGGCGGGATTATATGGAGATATTAATAAAGCCTACTGTGAAGGGATTCCTGTTAATGCAAAGGAAATACGGTCAGAGGAAGCCTTCCGTCTATGGCAGAGAAATCTGCCTGACAGCAGGATGTTTGCTGAAATCGGCATGATTCTTAAGGATACAGGTAACGATCACAATTCCTGGGAGTATGATCTTCAGAAAAAGGAATGAATAGAAGGGAAAAGCAGAGGACGCCTCTTTACAATTTATTTCATATCGTGATATAATTATGAAATAATATTACACAAAATATTGCACAAAGTTTGAGGTGGATTGTTTATGCAGGAAAATATTAGCGTATCCGGTGTTCTCTGCTCATCCTATGATTCGTTTTTTGAAGCGGAAAAAAAGATTGCGGATTATATCCTGGCACATAAAAGTGAAATAATCGATATGACAGTAGCGGAACTGGCCCTGGCAAGCGGAACTAGTGATGCCACTGTATCCAGATTCTGCAGAAGGTGCGGATTTAACGGTTTTCATCACTTAAAGATCAATCTGGCAAAAGAGGTGGCTGAGGAAAGGGGCAATTCCATTGAAGTTTCCAATGACATCAGCCGGGACAGCATTGCTCAGTCCCTTCAGAATATATTGGCTAATAAGGTAGCGGAACTGACCCAGACCATATCCATGATGGATCCGGAAGAGTTAGACCGGATTTTGTCAGTGATTGAACACGCCAGAACCGTGCAGCTGGTTGCTGTAGGAAATACCATACCGGTCGCTCTGGATGGCTCCTTTAAATTCAATCAACTGGGGATTCCCTCGGTATCCGGCACCATCTGGGAGACACAGATGGCTTATACCTGCAATCTTAAGGAAGAGGATGCGATCATCATCATATCCAATTCCGGTTTTTCCAAGCGCTTAATGACTCTGGTGGCAGTTGCAAAGGAAAACCATACGCCAACCATTGCCATTACGAATAATTCGTCATCCCCCCTTGGACACGCCTGTGATTATCACATTACGACAGCCACAAGAGAAAAGCTTCTTTTGGGAGAATTCTGTTTTTCCAGAGTGTCGGCTACGACAGTGATTGAAATATTGTATCTGTTTTTGTCTGTCAGCAAAAAGGATTCCCATGACCGCATCAGGCGTCATGAGATCGCTATTTCCGATGATAAGAAGTAAATCAATGCCGCCGGTAAACCGGCGGTTTATTATATGGAGAGATCTTTCTTACCTGCCACATACCTACCACGTTCTTTTACTGGCCCTTCCGGGCCTTTTTCTATGCAGTTTTTATCCAAATCCTCTTAAAGTTAAAAACCGGATTTTATATTTCAAGAAAAGATGAAACTGAATAACTTATAAATATACTCATTTATGTCGATATAATTCACAAGAAACTGGAAAAAGAAGGGATAGAGAGAGAATATATGCAGAAGATTTCACAATTACCTGAGAAAAATTTAAAGGAGATGTTAAGATGAACGAAGGAAAATTACTATGGAAAAACAGACTTTCAGTAAAGATTCCAATTACAATGGCTATTATAATCCTAATTGTCATTGTAGCAATGTGCTCCTGTTTAAGTTTGCTAGCAGGTACTACCGTAACCAGAATGACGGAGAAGGAGCTGAACTATATTGCAGATGAAAATGCAAAAGAAGTGCAGTCGTATTTAGACAGTATGCTTGTATTTTCCCAGGCGTTATCCTTAGAGGTGCAGAGATATCAGGCACTTAACATGGTAGAAGCAGACAAGATGCTGAAAGATTCTTTACAGGGGGTATTAAATAATAACAAGATATTTTCAGCATATTATGCGTTTGAGCCAAACAAATATATGCCGAATACACCCAACGGACTTTCTTATTATGCATTCCGTGACGGCTCCGGTACAGGTCTTGATGTTTTGAATGATTATGGTACATATGGAAATGAAGATTACTATTTACCTGTAAAGAACAATTTATCCGTTCATGTAACAGAACCGTATGAGTATCAGCTTTCTACAGGTGAAAAAGTCTGGTTGATTACATTGAGCAGCCCTATTGTAAATAAAAACGGTGAATTTTTAGGGGTTGCAAATTGCGACATCGATATGTCCAGTATTGAAGGTCTTAATTACGCAGACGGAGGATATAAAACTTCCTACAGCTATATTGTTACAAACAATGGAACCTGTCTGGCTCACACAATAGACAAAGGAATCGTTGGCAGCGTGCCGCAGTCTGTTTCAGATTATGAAGCGATTCGGAATGCAGTAGCAAGCGGAAATTCGGTAACAGATAAAATTAAGAATTCTTTTTCTCAGGGAAAAAATGCATTGGCTATTCATAAAGCACTTCAAGTAGATGGGACTGATGTGAACTGGTCCAGTGCTTTTGTAGTGAATGAAAGCGAGGCAATGAATTCAGTAACAAAGATGACTTTGGCATTGGCGGGTATTGGTATGACTGGTTTGATCGTACTGATATTAGTCAGTGTTATGGCGCTGAAGAAAGGTCTTGCTCCAGTGGATTCAGTTATGGGTCTGGCAGAAAAGATGAGAAACGGTGATCTTTCCCACAGCAATGGAGACATGATTTATAAAAATGATGAATTAGGATTGTTAGCTAAGATTTTTACGGAAACTTCGGAAGTATTGGGCAGCTATATCAATGAAATTTCAGAGGTACTTGAACATGTAGCTTCAGGCAATCTGGTTATTTCAATTGATAGAGACTTTATAGGAGATTTTAATAAAATAAAGATTGACTTAAGCCGTATATTAAATTCTCTAAATAATACGTTCAATGAAATGAGGGTAGCTGCTGAACAGGTGGCATCCGGTGCCGGGCAGTTTTCTGACAGTTCTCAGTCATTGAGTCAGGGGGCAATCGAACAGGCGAGCTCGGTAGAAGAACTTTCCGCAAAAATCATGGAAATTACCCATCAGGTTAAGGAAAGCGCAATGTACGCGAATAATGCGAATGATAAGGCTGAGGCCGTAGGAATAGAACTGGAAAATAGCAATAAACAGATGAAAGAACTACTAAAAGCCATGAGTGATATCACTGTAACTTCTAGCCAGATTGGAGTTATTATAAAGACGATAGAAGATATTGCGTTCCAGACTAATATACTGGCTCTTAATGCGGCTGTTGAAGCTGCCAGAGCCGGAGAAGCAGGAAAAGGATTTGCAGTAGTTGCAGATGAAGTAAGAAATCTTGCCTCAAAGAGTGCAGAGGCAGCGAAGAATACAACCGGATTAATTGAAAGTTCCCTTCATTCCGTAGAAGAAGGCGGTAAATTTGCTGAGATTACAGCGACTTCACTTGGAAAGGTTGTGGCAGGTGCCAAAGAAATTATTTCGGATATTGCTGAAATTTCAGAGAAATCAAAAGTGCAGTCTTCCTCTTTAGAAGAAGTTACCGCTGGCATTGATCAGATTTCAAATGTTGTTCAGAACAATGCGGCTATCGCTGAGGAAAGCGCAGCGACTAGTCAGGAGTTATCAGCACAGGCCCAGATGCTTAAAGAACAGATTGCAAGATTTAGGATTAAGTAAAAGTATTTGAAACCACAGGTTTGCACAAGGTCAGGATGACTGTGCAAACCTGTTTTTTTATGCAAAAGCTTTCATTAATGGTGATTTCTATAATAAACGATGCTGAAATTGCAGATAGTATGAGATAAGCCTTCTGGAATGTTAATAAGTCAATTGGTATAAAAGGACAATTTTTTTCTTGCAAATTTCAGAGGAAAATTGTGCAAGATCCTGAAAAAACACAAGAAACAATATTTCTTAAAGAAACATATTGACGAAATAAATCAATCGTAGTATATTGTAAATGAGGGAAGAAATAAAATTTTATATATAAGAGGAGAGGTGACATATGATTTACACCGTAACATTTAATCCGGCATTGGATTATGTCGTAAGGGTAGATCACTTTGCACTGGGAGCAGTCAATAGAACGGAGCAGGAAAGCATCTATTATGGGGGAAAAGGACTCAATGTATCTGCGGTTTTATCGACTTTGGGGTATGAAAATACCGCACTGGGCTTTGTGGCAGGGTTTACCGGAGATGAAATTGAACGGGGAGTGAAAGGACTGGGATTTCAGTCGGATTTTATCCGCGTTGAAAAGGGGCTGTCCAGGATCAATGTGAAGCTTAGATCCCAGGAAGAAACAGAAATCAACGGCATGGGCCCTGGGATCACCGGAGAAGACGTAAAGCAGCTTTTTGAAAAGCTGGACCGTCTGACTGCCGGGGATGTGCTGGTCTTGTCTGGCAGCATTCCTAAATCCATTGACGATGACATCTATGAGCGGATCATGGAGTCTTTAGACGGAAGGGGAGTCCGTATCGTGGTGGATGCAACAAAGGATCTGCTTATTAATGTACTTCCTTACCATCCGTTCCTTATTAAGCCCAATAATCATGAGCTGGGAGAAATGTTTGGCGTAACCTTACATGGCCCGGAGGAGATCATTGCTTACGGAAAGCGTCTTCAGGAAAAAGGTGCCGGAAATGTACTGATTTCCATGGCAGGAGACGGAGCGATCCTGATTACGGAAGAAGAGGAAGTGTTCCGGATGGGAGTGCCTAAGGGAACGGTGAAGAATTCCGTGGGAGCAGGAGATTCCATGGTGGCTGGATTTATGGCAGGTTACCTGGAAAACGGCAGCTTTAAGCATGCCCTGCGTCTGGGAAGCGCAGCGGGAAGTGCCAGTGCCTTTTCAGAGGGGCTTGCAGGCAGGGAAGATATTATGAGACTGTATGAAGAATTATCAAAGGAGGGGTTTTGATGAAAATTTCAGATTTGTTAAAAAAGGAAAGCATTGAACTGGGAGTGAAGGCTGCCAGCAAGGAAGAAGCCATCGATAAGCTGGCCGGCTTAATGGAAGCTGGCGGAAGGCTTAAGGATAAGGCAGGATACAAGGAAGGGATTATGGCAAGGGAAGCCCTTGGAAGTACGGCGGTTGGAGACGGAATCGCCATTCCCCATGCAAAGGTGGCAGCGGTAAAGGAGCCGGGCCTTTCTGCGATCGTAGTGCCGGAAGGTGTGGATTATGAGGCTTTTGACGGTTCCCTTGCACATTTGATTTTCATGATCGCAGCACCTGAGGGAGAAGCGGATATTCATTTAGAGGCGCTATCCAGGCTTTCCACTCTTCTTATGGACCCGGATTTTAAGAGTGATTTAACAAAGGCTCAATCAAAGGAAGAATTTTTACAGCTCATTGACGATAAAGAGTCAGAACGGTATCAGAAGAAGGAAGTAAAAGCGGAACCGGCTGCAAAGGTTCCCAGTGGATATCAGGTTTTGGCAGTGACTGCATGTCCCACTGGAATTGCCCATACCTTTATGGCTGCTGAGAACTTAGAGCAGCAGGGGAAGAAGCTTGGGATTCCCCTAAAGGCGGAAACCAACGGAGCAGAAGGAGTAGGCAATGCCCTGACAAAGGCGGAGATTGCCGCAGCAGACGGAATCATCATCGCAGCGGATAAGAAGGTGGATATGGCCCGCTTTGACGGAAAGCGGGTGGTCGTGGCAACTGTAACAGAGGGCATCCAAAAGGGAGAAGAACTGGTTAAACGGGCAGTCAGCCCGGAAACTCCTGTTTACCATCATTCCGGTTCTGCTGTCTCATCAGAAAGCGGAGACCAGGAAAATGTCGGCCGCTCCATCTATAAACATTTGATGAACGGCGTTTCCCACATGCTTCCTTTCGTGATCGGCGGAGGTATTTTGATCGCCCTGGCGTTCCTGTTTGATGATTATTCCATTGATCCTTCTAATTTTGGAAAGAACACTCCGCTGGCTGCTTATTTAAAAACCATTGGGGAACAGGCCTTTGGAATGATGCTTCCGGTTCTGGCAGGATATATTGCCATGAGCATTGCAGACCGTCCCGGTCTGGCAGTGGGATTTGTCGGCGGGCTTATTGCTAAAATGGGTGCTACGTTTGCAAACCCGGCTGGAGGAAGTGTAAACTCAGGCTTCCTTGGAGCCTTGTTAGCCGGTTTTATCGGCGGATACATTGTGATCATGCTTAAAAAGGCGTTTGGCAGGCTTCCAAAGTCCCTGGAAGGAATCAAACCTGTTCTTTTGTATCCTTTAATCGGTATTTTCCTTGTAGCTGTGGTAACTACCTTTATCAATCCTTTTGTAGGCGCTATTAACGATGGACTTACGGGCCTGTTAAACGGTATGGGCGGCACCAGCAAGATCATTCTGGGGGTTGTCGTAGGAGGCATGATGTCCGTAGATATGGGCGGTCCTGTGAATAAGGCTGCTTATGTGTTTGGTACGGCTCAGCTGGCGGAAGGCAATTTTGATATTATGGCGGCTGTTATGGCTGGCGGTATGGTTCCGCCAATCGCCGTTGCTCTCTGCACCACATTTTTCAAAAAGAAATTTACGGAGAAAGAGCGTCAGTCCGGCTTGGTCAACTATATTATGGGATTATCCTTTATTTCTGAGGGAGCCATCCCCTTTGCAGCCGCTGATCCCATCCGAGTGATTCCTTCCTGTATCGTCGGTTCCGCAGTAGCAGGCGGCCTTTCCATGGCTCTTGGCTGTACCCTTCGGGCACCTCATGGTGGGATATTCGTCCTTCCTACCATTGGAAATCCCTTCGGATACCTGTTAGCCATTGTCATTGGTTCTGCTGCAGGCTGCCTCGTAATGGCGGCATTGAAGAAGAATCTGGAAACAGAGTAAGTTGTTTAAAGCGCTCCGGCATAACGGCTGGGGCGCTTTATGCTTTCCGGCAGGTATGGTTGGGGTGGATTTTTAGACGATTATGTTCTATAATTTAGAGAAGCAGGATAGAATTGCCCAAAAGAGAACAGGAAGGAGAACATTATGTACCAATGCTGTATATTTGATCTGGACGGAACCATTATCAACACCATTCATTCCCTGGCTTACAGTATAAGCCTTACGATGGAGCATTTTGGCTATGAACCCATCGATGTGGATCACACCAAGAAGTTTGTAGGGGATGGATTTAAAAAGCTGGTGGAACGGGCCCTTATTTATTCGGGAGATGATAAGCTGACCCATTATGAGGAAGCCCTTGCATTTTATGAGGAAACCTTTGAGAATAACTGCCTTTATAAGGTGGAGCCATACGAAGGGATGACAGAGTTTCTGACATTCCTTAAGGATAAGGGAATCAAGATCGGGGTTCTGACCAACAAAGGCCATGAACGGGCCGTTGAATGTGTGGAAGCCGTTTACGGCAAAGGATTTTTTGATTTAATTACCGGGGAGGGCAATGGGGTCAAATGCAAACCTGACCCTTCAGGAGCCTTTATGACAGCAGAGTATTTTCATGCAAAGCCTTCGGAATGCCTTTATTTTGGAGATACCAATACCGATATGAGGACAGGTATCAATGCCGGAATGGACACGGCAGCCGTAACCTGGGGTTTTCGTGAACGGACGGAACTGGAAGCATTTCATCCCAGGTACATTATAAACCATCCCAATGAGATCAAGTATGTTTTTGAATAAAATTTCAAAATAAAGGGAAATTAAGGAGAGATATGAATGAGTATCTCTTCTTTTTATTTGACGATATGGGAGGAACCATGACTAAACACTTAAAATGGGGATTGATTATGATAGCGGCAGTCTGGGCCGCCTTAATTGGGTCGATGCTTGGATATGCCTGGAACATCATGCATATGCCAAAAGTTCCCAAGCTGCAGATGCCTCAGCTACAAAATCAGAATATAAGCATAGAGACCCAGGAAAAGATGGAGGGCTACTGGACGGTAGCGGTGTTTGGCGTGGATTCCAGGGAAGGGACCCTGGAAAAAGGGACCCGGTCGGATATGCAGATGATCCTTAATGTAGATCTTGGAACAGGAGAAATACGCATTGTTTCAATCTACCGGGACACCTATTTACGGATAGACGATAAGGAGCGCTATGATAAGATCAATGAGGCATATTTTAAAGGAGGACCGAAACAGGCCATAGAGGCTCTAAAGGATAATCTGGATCTGACCATTGATGATTATGCGTCATTTAGCTGGAAGGCCGTTGCTGATGCCATCAATCTTCTGGGCGGGATCGATGTGGATATCAGCCATGAGGAATTCAGGGTGATTAACGGCTTTATTACAGAAACTGTGGAATCAACGGGCGTCGGCTCCCATCATTTAAAAGCGGAAGGCCCTAACCATTTAGACGGGGTCCAGGCAGTTGCCTATGCAAGGCTCAGGAAAATGGATACGGACTTTAAACGGACGGAACGCCAGAGAGAAGTGGTCGACTTAGCGCTTAAAAAGGCCAGGGAAGCGGATGCGGCAACCTTAAGCAAGGTGGTTGCTGCCGTGCTTCCCCAGATATCCACCAGCGTCGGAATGAAGGATCTGCTTCCTCTGATGAAAAATATAAAAAGGTTTCACCTGACTGAAACGGAAGGATTTCCTTCAAAGCTTAAGGATGTCATGATCGGTAAAAGAGACTGTGTTGTCCCTGTGACCCTGGAATCAAACGTAAAAAGGCTTCATCAGTTCCTGTTTGATGAAGAAAACTATGAACCCTCAGATACGGTAAAAGAGATCAGCAGACAGATCGAGCTTCGGATAAAAAATAAAAAATAATTGGTGTTTGGCCTGTAGAGACAGGAGAAGTTTTTCTTCTTATGCCTTTTACAGGCCTTTTCCTGTTTTGATAAAAACTGTCCTTTTCCTTCTGAATAAAATGTGCTATACTATGCAGATGGAATCAGATAGGAGAATGAGAATGAATAAAAAAAGCTTAAAAAAACTCCTGTTTTTATGCCTTTCAATTCCTATTGCAGCCGTAGCATTATTGGGCTGCAGCAGAAATGAAAAGCCCTCATATACAGGAGAATCTAAGCTCAAGGTTGTGACGACCCTGTTTCCATATTATGACTTTACAAGACAGGTGGCCGGTGACAAGGTGGAACTGACCATGGTGGTCCCGGCAGGAATGGACAGCCATTCCTTTGAGCCAACTCCCGCAGATGTGCAGGTCATCCGGGAGGCAGATGTTTTAATATGCAACGGCGGAGCCTTAGAACACTGGCTTTCCCAGGTACTCAATGCGGTTGATTCCGGTTCCATGACGGTTGTCACGGGAATGGATCAGGTAGATGCGGTGCAGGAAGAACTGGTGGAAGGGATGGAAGAGGAAGAACACCAGGTCGACGATGACGGCCATGGCGGGGATATAGAATATGATGAGCATATCTGGACCTCTCCTGTGAATGCAATGATCCTGGTGGAGTCGATCCGGGATGCCCTTTCTGAAAAAGATCCGGAGAACCGGAGCTATTATGAGGAGAGCGCAAAGTCATACCTTGAAAAGCTAAAAAAACTTGACGATGAGTTCCGTAAGGTGACAGAAAATAAAAAGCGGGATATGATCGTTGTAGGAGATAAATTTCCGTTTCGTTATCTGGCGGATGAATACGGCCTGTCTTACCGGGCAGCGTTTTCCGGCTGCAGCACGGATACGGAACCTAGCGCCAGAACCATTGCATATCTCATTGACAAAATGCGATTGGAACAGATTCCGGTGATTTATTACCTGGAGCTTTCCAGTCACCGGGTTTCTGAGATCATTGCAGAGGAGACAGGGGCAGAACCCCTTTTGCTTCATTCCTGCCACAATGTTTCAAGAAGAGAGTTTGACAGCGGTGTCACCTATCTTGACCTTATGGGGCAGAATGTGATTAATTTAAAAAGAGGATTGGATGAATGAGCCCATTAATACAATGCAGTCATGTGGATTTTGGATATGAGAACCAGGATGCTGTGGTGGATGTGACTATGGACGTTAATCCGGGGGAGTATGTCTGCATCGTGGGAGAGAACGGCTCCGGAAAAAGTACTTTGATGAAGGGACTTTTAGGGCTGTTAAAGCCCACAGGCGGCGTCATATCTGTGTCCGATGAATTGAAAAAAAGCGGGATCGGCTATCTGCCCCAGCAGACTGCGGCTCAAAAGGATTTTCCGGCAACGGTCCGTGAGGTGGTCTTATCCGGCTGTTTAAACCGCAGAGGAAGCTGGCCCTTTTATTCCGGAAAGGAAAAAAGGCTTGCAGTTAACAATATGGAGCGGTTAGGAATTATGGGCATTGCCGGTAAATGCTACCGTGAATTATCAGGCGGCCAGCAGCAGAGAACCCTGATTGCAAGAGCTCTTTGCGCCACGGATAAGCTTCTGATCATGGATGAACCTATCACAGGTCTGGATCCCTCTGCCATTGCGGAATTCTATGAGATCATCCGTAAATTGAACCGTGAGGAAGGGGTTGCCATTTTAATGGTATCCCATGATGTGGCCAATGTTGTAAAAGAGGCGGATAAGATCCTTCATCTGAAACGGGAAGTCCTGTTCTACGGGACGACAAAGGATTATTTAAAAAGCAATGCCGGATATATTTATACAGGAGGTGCGTGAAGATGGGAATGATGAGTGAAATGCTGTCCTATCCGTTTCTGGTACGGGCCTTGGCAGGGGGAATCCTGGTTTCTTTATGTGCTTCTCTATTAGGCGTCAGCCTGGTGTTAAAACGGTATTCCATGATTGGTGACGGACTGTCTCATGTTTCCTTTGGAGCCTTGTCCTTTGCAGTGGCTTTTGGCTGGTCTCCGTTAAAGATATCTGTTCCAGTGGTGGTGATTGCTGCGTTTTTCCTGCTGCGCATCAGGTCGAACGGAAAGATGAAAAGTGACGCAGCCATTGCCATGATATCCGCTGTTGCACTGGCGTCGGGCATTATCGTTACTTCCATGACGACCGGAATGACTACGGATGTAAGCAGCTATATGTTTGGAAGCATACTGGCTATGAGCAAGGAGGATGTCCGCTTAAGCGTGATCCTGTCCTTTTTTGTGCTTGGACTGTTTTTGATTTGCTATAACAAGATTTTTGCGGTGACCTTTGACGAAAGCTTTGCAAGGGCAACGGGAGTAAATGTATCCTGGTACAATGTTTTGATTGCGGTACTTACCGCCGTCACCATCGTTCTGGGTATGAGGATGATGGGAGCCATGCTGATCTCCAGCCTCATCATTTTCCCTTCCCTTACCTCGATGCGGGTATTTAAAAGCTTCCGTGGAGTGGTGATATCTTCCGGAATTTTATCAGTCGTTTGTTTTGTGATCGGCATGATGGCATCGTACCGTTATTCCACCCCGGCGGGAGCCAGCGTGGTGATGGTGAATCTGGCGGCATTTCTGGTTTTCTCAGCTGCAGACTATGGAGTGAGAATGAGCCGTGCCGATAAAAAAGCGGGACAGGGTTCCGCAGGAAAAGAGGAATGACAGTGAGATGAACGTGGAAGAAAAAAGATTAAAGCGTGCCAGGCGGCACGTAAGCCAGACACAGTTTATTGCTTATGGATTTTTTTGCCTGATCTTAACAGGGGCCCTGCTTTTGATGCTTCCGGTTTCCAGCAGGGATGGACAGTCCGAAGATTTTTTAAGCTGCCTGTTTACCGCGACCAGCGCCTCCTGTGTGACGGGACTGATCGTCAGGGATACCTGGACCCAGTGGTCTTTGTTTGGACAGATGGTGATAATTACAATGATACAGATCGGGGGCCTTGGGTTTGTTACGGTGGGCGTGTTTATCTCCATCGTGCTCAGGCGGAAGATTGGCTTAAAAGAGAGAGGGCTTTTGCAGGAAAGCGTTAATACCTTACAGATCGGCGGAGTTGTAAGGCTGGCGAAAGGGATCATAAAAGGAACTTTTCTTATTGAAGGTACAGGAGCCATTCTTCTGGCCCTCCGTTTCATTCCTGAATACGGGTTCTGGAGGGGAACGTTTTATGGCATTTTCCACTCCATATCAGCCTTCTGCAATGCAGGATTTGACTTAATGGGAAATCAGAAGCCTTTTAATTCCTTAGTCTCTTATTACGATGACTGGCTGGTGAATTTAGTCATTATGTCTCTGATCATCATAGGCGGCATCGGTTTTATCGTGTGGGAAGATATCTATAAGCATAAGCTTCACTTTAAAAAATATATGCTGCATACCAAAATGGTTTTAGTGAGTACCGCAGTTCTGGTTTTTGGAGGAGGATTTCTATTCTATCTGCTGGAACGGAACAATCTTATGGTGGGAATGAATGCAAGCGGACAGATTTTAACCTCCATGTTCAGTTCCGTAACTGCCAGAACAGCCGGTTTTAATACCACTGATACGGCATCATTGACCGACGGGAGTAAGCTCCTTACCATAATCCTCATGTTCATCGGAGGAAGCCCTGGATCAACAGCGGGAGGAATTAAGACGACTACAATCTTTGTCCTTCTTATGTGCGTACATTCCAACATCAAGCAGACCTACGGGGTCAATATTTTTGGCAGGCGTCTGGAAGAAAGTGTCATCAAGCGTGCAGGCGCTATTTTGACCATCTACCTGTTTTTGGCTCTTTCTGCGTCCCTGGCGATTATGGCAATTCAGCCTTTGGGATTTTCGGACATACTGTTTGAAACGGCATCAGCCATTGGAACGGTAGGTATGACCACAGGCATCACAAGGGATCTTTATTCTGTATCAAAGGTGATCATTATTATCCTCATGTACAGCGGAAGGATCGGAAGCTTGTCCTTTGCCCTGGCATTTGCTCAAAGTCATCGCAAGGCTCATGTGGAACAAGTAGCAGAAACCATCAATGTGGGTTAAAGAAAAGGGAGTAAAATCATGAAATCAGTATTAATTATTGGACTTGGCCGGTTTGGCCATCATCTGTGTCTTAATATGGCGAGGCTTGGAAATGATGTTATGATCGTGGATCAGAAGGAAGAGTGCCTGGAAGACTTACTTCCATATGTGACCAGCGCTAAGATTGGTGACTGCACCAATGAAACGGTATTAAAAAGTCTGGGAATCGCCAATTTCGATCTGTGCTTTGTGTGTATCGGAACGAATTTCCAGAGCAGTCTGGAGATCACCAGTCTGGTCAAGGAACTGGGAGGCAGAAGAGTGATCAGTAAGGCAAACCGTGATATCCATGCCAAATTCCTGCTGAGAAACGGAGCGGATGAAGTGATTTATCCGGACCGGGACATTGCAGAAAAACTGGCTGTCCGCTACAGCACGGATCATGTGTTTGACTATATTGAGCTGACTCCGGAATACTCTATCTACGAGATCCCTCCTCTTTTGGAATGGGTGCATAAATCCATAAAGGAAGCGGATATCAGAAACCGGTATCATATCAGTGTCCTGGGAATTAAGCGGGAGGGCAGGGCCCAGCTCATGCCGCCGGCGGACTATGTGATCCAGGCTCAGGAACATTTGATGGTAATTGGCAAGAGGGAGCATATTGAGCATATATTAAAGGAACTAAAGTAGAGAAGCAATAGGAGGTTTGATATGCCTGCATGGTTAGCTTCTAATGGCTCGACGGTTTTAGTAGCCCTTGTCCTATTGGTGCTTGTGTGTATTTCAGTCAGACAATTCATAAAAAATAAGGGAAAAGGCGGCTGCGGACATTGCAGTGGATGCTGCAGCCATTGCAGCGGAGGCTGCGGTCATTGTGCCTTTGGAAATGCGGATGATGAACAGAAGGAATGAGAAAGAGTAAAAAGAGGAAGGAGGATGCCTGATTATTTGCGGCATCCTCCTTCCTGTCTTTTCTTTATTTTAAATCAAGTGTTAAGTCCCCGAATTTAATCCAGCCGATTTTTCTAAGTATTTCACCAAACAAAAGGGTGAGAAGGGCAGGAAGGAGGAAGCAGACTATGAGGATTCCAAGCCACATAAAGGTCCCGCCTTTCATTGCCGTGTAGACACCGATGGGACCTACCAGCCCGCAGGTTCCCATACCCGAGCCTGCCGGAATATTTTTAAGCTGGAATACCATGGTGGCGATGGGGCCGGTTATCATAGAAGTAAGGGTGGGGGCGATCCAGACCTTTGGATTCTTCACAATGTTTCCCATTTGCAGCATGCTGGTGCCAAGGCCCTGAGCCAGAAGGCCGCCTACCCCGTTTTCCCGGAAGGAAAGGACGGCAAAGCCGATCATCTGCGCACAGCAGCCGGCTGTGGCAGCTCCCCCTGCCAGTCCGTCAAGAGATAAGGCGATACAGATGGCAGCGCTGCTGATGGGCAGGGTGAGGGCGATGCCGATCAGAGCAGATACCAGGATCCCCATAAAAAATGGCTGTAATTCAGTAGATGTTTTCACTAGAACGCCAAACCAGTTCATAAAGCCAGCTACGCCCGGTCCCACGGACTGTGCAATGAGAACTCCGGAGATGATGGTCACTCCGGGGGTGACCAGAATGTCCAGCCTCGTTTCCTTTGAAACGATCTTTCCAAGTTCCGTGGCAACCACCGTTGCAGCGAGAGCGCCCACAGGTCCGCCAAGAGCATTGCCGGCAATTCCAACGGTTGCCGCGGAAAAAAGAACTAAAGCAGGGGCGTGGAGGGCATAGGCAATGGCAACACCAAGGGCCGCGCCGGTAGCACTTTTCGCGTAATCCGCGATCACGTTGAAAATAGTGAGATTGAATTGCTGGCCCAGAGTACCGAATATGGTTCCGATCAAAAGAGACGCAAAAAGGCCAAATGCCATAGCACCCAATGCATCAATGAGATAGGTCTGGACAGTAATTGTGACGTTTTTCCTTTTCAGGAACTCTTTTACGCCGCATTTTTCCATATTAAAAATCTCCTTTAAATAGTTTGGTGCACACATTTGACCTTTGTCAAAGCAGTTGTCATGTATTCTACCATAAAATGATCGAATTGCAAGGTTTTTTGAAGAATTTCCTCAAAACTGATAATTTTATAACAATATCTGAAGGAAAAACCCATGGCCCTCTGCTTGACTTTGCTAAAGGTTTGTGACACAATAAATAAATGTAATTTCATGCATAACCCTGAAAGAAAAGAGGTACATTTAGATATGACAAAAATTGATATTATATCCGGTTTCCTTGGAGCTGGAAAAACAACTTTTATTAAGAAGCTGCTGCAGGAAGCCATAGCCGGAGAGCAGGTTGTCCTGATTGAAAATGAATTTGGTGAGATCGGTATTGACGGAGGTTTTTTAAGGGATGCAGGGGTTGAGATCCGGGAGATGAATTCCGGCTGTATTTGCTGCTCTCTGGTAGGTGATTTCGGCAAATCTCTTGAGGAGGTACTGACAAAGTACCATCCGGACCGTGTGATCATTGAGCCGTCAGGCGTGGGTAAATTATCTGATGTGATGAAAGCGGTTATTGATGTTGCTTCTGAGGTAGAGGTGACCTTAAACAGTGCGGTCACTATCGTGGATGCGCAAAAATGCAGGATGTATAGAAAGAATTTCGGAGAGTTTTTCAATAACCAGATCGAAAATGCAGGAACTATCGTATTAAGCCGTACGGATATTGCTCCTGCCGACAAGGTGGATCAGGCACTCCAGATCATTCGGGAACTGAACCCAAAGGCGTCTGTAGTGACGACTCCCTGTGATGAATTGAGCGGAAAACAGCTTCTTGAGATTATAGAAAAACCGGATACCATGGCAGAGGATTTGATGAAAGAAGTGAAAGAACACCGCCATCATCAGGAAGAGGGCTGCGGCTGCGGAGATCATCATCATGACCACCACCACGAGCATGGTGAGGATTGCGGCTGTGGAGACCATCATCATGACCACCACCACGAGCATGGTGAGGATTGCGGCTGCGGAGGCCACCATCATCATGACCATGAGGAATCAGAATGCGGCTGCGGAGGCCACCATCATCATGACCATGAGGAATCAGAATGCGGCTGTGGAGGCCATCACCATCATGACCATGAGGAATCAGAATGCGGCTGTGGAGGCCATCATCATGATCACCACCACGAGCATGGTGAGGATTGCGGCTGCGGCCACGATCATGATCATGACCATCATGCAGATGAAGTATTTAACAGCTGGGGCCTTGAGAATGTGGCGTCTATGAGCAAAGAAGAGCTGGACAAGATTCTTGAAGAATTGGCTTACGGAGATAGTTATGGAGATGTACTTCGTGCCAAGGGAATGATTCCAGGTGAGGAAAAAGGTACATGGCTTTATTTTGATCTGGTGCCGGAGCAATACGAGATCCGTAATGGAGCACCGGAATATACCGGAAAGGTATGTGTGATAGGAGCGAATTTAAAAGAAGAGGAACTTGAGAAATCCTTTTTAAGATAATCAGAATGGAGGGAACCCCTTACAGGGATACCTATATGTCCTGAAAAAAGGGCAGGAAAGAGGGAACCATGAGCAACACAGATAAAATGGAAGACGACTTTATGCCGGTATTCCTCATAAATGGATTTTTGGAAGCTGGAAAAACCCAGTTCCTTCAGTTCACCATGGAGCAGGACTATTTTCAGTCTGACGAGAAGACGCTGCTGATTGTTTGTGAAGACGGTGAAACTGAATATGACCAGGCCCTGTTAAAGCGCACCAAGACAGCTGGAGTGTTTATAGAAAGCATAGAGGAACTGAACCCTGACAGGCTTTTGGAGCTGGAACTGCTTTATAATCCGGAGCGGGTTTTGATCGAGTGGAATGGAATGTGGAATCTGGATGAGCTAAAGCTTCCTGATGATTGGAAAATCTATCAGCAGATCACCCTGATCGATATGTCCACCTTTGAATTGTATTCAGCCAATATGAAACCTTTGCTGTATTCCATGGTCCGTAATTCGGAGATGGTTATTTGCAACCGCTGCGACGGAATCGAAGATTTATCCGGCTATCGGCGGACCCTAAAGGCCATGTGTCCCAAGGGAGAGATCGTATTTGAAGATTCTGAGGGAGAGGTCAATGAGATCCCGGAAGAAGATCTGCCTTATGATATGGGAGCAGACGTAGTGAGTATTTCACAGGAAGCCTATGGGATCTGGTATCTTGATTGTATGGAAAGACGGGACCGTTATGAGGGGAAGACTGTGGAATTTACCGCTATGGTCTTGAAAACTCCTGATTTCCCCAAAAATTATTTTGTGCCAGGACGTATGGCAATGACCTGCTGTGAGGATGATATGACCTTTTTAGGCTTTGTCACCAAGGCGAGGGAAGCCAGAGAGCTGGAAACGAAACAATGGGTCCGTGTCAAGGCAAAGATTGCATATGAGTACTGGAGAGATTATGAAGGAGAGGGCCCCGTATTATATGCGGAGTCTGTGGTTCCGGCTCAGCCGATTAAGGGATTTGTGCAGTTTTAGGAAACAACCGGGAATATCGCATTGTTTTGAAGGATATAATTTTAGGATAACAGAAAGCCGCTCTGCTGACAGAAAATCAGCAGGGCGGCCTTGTTGCGTTTGAGAGATTATTACCCCATGCGCAGCAAATCATTCATTTTATTTATAGTAGTACAATAAGGCAGTTAAACAAATAAGCACCACCAGATTCCATATTTGTCAATAAAATCTGTCATCAGAGAACTGTATTCGCATGACGCAAGCGGCATAAGAATTTTAGCATCCGTTTTCAGTATTTCATATGCTTTTCTCACCTTATCTTCATTTCCTTCTCCATAATGCAAACAGAACTGTATGACATTGCCTGTAACCGTTTCTTCGCCGATTATGGCATATTCTGAGTTTCTTTCTGCAACAGCCAGTATTTCTCCCTGAATATCAAGCTCAGCATGAAAAAATGTTCCGTCGCCATTTGGATAGCTGCTGATAAGGGCAGCATCAAAAGCCTTTTGATAAAGAGCCACAGCTTCATCGCTTCTTGTAACATATGCCTGCATCATTGACCTTTTCATAAAAACCCTCCTGTGCATGATTCATGTTGTGTACATGATCCGACTATTGCAGCCTTCTGCATACTTAAAAGCAGCCTTTTTCTGTTTCCGGTTTTTACTATAACACAGGCCGGTTACCTATACAATTTTTTTTCTTCACGGATAACCGGAATTAGGCAGAAAAAAGCCGTAGAACTTCTTTAAAAGTCTACGGCCTTTTTCAGGGACTGTTTACATTGGAGGAACCGGTGTCGGTCTTGCCGGATCAAAAACATCAGGAACATTAAACAGATCCGTTAAGCTGTCGGGATAATAAAACATCCGGTATCCGTCAAGGTTTCTGCGGGCCTGGCGGAAGTAGTCGGTGCCCATCTGCATCCAGGTCGGCTTGCTGGCGTCTACGTTACAGAAATAACGGAAGCCAAGAGATTTTAAATATGTAAAACGTTCATTGTCATTGGTATAAGGGGTCCAGCTTCCGATATCGCTTCCAAAGGGGAAGAGGATAATATCTGTGGGTCCGGTTAAGGACTCAACGTTGCGTTTCCATTTGTCACTGTCTGCCTTAAAATGGTTCATGGAGATCTGTCCCATGTTCCGGTGGCCCCAGCTGTGGGAGGACAGCTCCCAGCCGTGATCCTTTAAAGCCTGAGCTACCTTTGCAGCCTGCTCCCGGTCTGCTTCATAATTGGGATTGGTATCCTTGTAAGATTCATCGGTCCGGTATCCCAGGATCCCGTTGTAGCCGGTAAAGGCCAGAATTCCCCGCGCTCCTTTGTAGGAAAAGCCTGGATGGGTTTGTATGAAGCCTTCAAGTATCGGTACCAGATCATAATCGCCCACAGAAACGCTGCCGTCAGCCATTGTCATCTCGCAGGTGGGATATCCATCTTCTCCGATGATCATACGGGTGGCAAAGCCGTCGCCCTGCATATATTCGTAATAGCACACATCATCCTGAGACAGGACAAAGGCTTTCTTGCCTGGAGGAAGCATGATATCTCCGTATACAAATTTAGGATTTCCGTTCTCATCCTTCGCCTCATATGCAAGATCATGGATCTTCACAAGAACATATCCCTTGTCATACATAGACTGCATCATCTTAAGAAATTCCGATTTGGTCGTCATCATCTGGTTGTAGCCCCCCTGCTTGGAATCTCCATCAAAGGCTTTTGAAGTATCGATGATAAGCGAATGGAAAAAAACATGGGTCACATCCTGGGGATTGAACCGCACCAGGGTTTCCTTGGCGGTATTATAACCTGCAATGGCAGAGGTGACTTCTTCCACTGCGCTGAACTCAGGGTCAGACTGGAGAAGACTGATCGCCCCATCGTAATCGTATTCAAGAGAAAGGGCTTCTGCCTGGGAAAGCAGGGACTTTAATTTTTCTTCACTGGCTTGTTCGCTTGCAGTCTCTTCGGCGGAAGGGTCCGGAGCTCCTTCATCGGAAGGGTGTTCTGCGACGGAAGTATCGGCAGGCAATGCCCTGTATTTCAACCTTTTGTTTATCGCAACTCCGCACAAAGTCAAAACGGCAACGATTAAAATTCCAAGAAGAACGATCAGGATAACCTGTAATGCATGGTTCCGGCCTCCTCCAGAATTTCGTCCACGAAAGTCATGTCTGTTCATAGTATAACCTCTTAATTCTGTAGTATTGGGGCAGTATTGATAGATTTTAAACATACCCGGTACAAGTATAGCATACTTTACCGGAAGATGAAACGTAAAGATGGCAATTATTTTTGGAAAAAATGGTATATGTAAGGGAAGCAGTCCCATACAATGGTACAAAGGAATTTTAGGGGATCGTGTATCATATGAAGAGAGTTACGGCATTTGTTTTAAGCTGTCTTCTGCTGTTTTTCTGTTTATGCTTTCCGGCGGCAGGGCAAGAGCCGGATGTGACGGTAGCCTCGGACATGATTATCCAGGCAGAAGAGGCGAAACGGGTGAATGCGGAGGGCGGTCCGGCTTTGCAGTCCCCCAGCGCCGTTCTAATGGAAGCGTCAACCGGACAGATTATTTTTGAAAAGGACGCGGATGAAAAAAGAAGCCCGGCCAGCATTACGAAAATCATGACTTTGATACTTATTTTTGACGCGCTGGATTCCGGTAAAATCAAGCTGTCGGATGAGGTTGTTACAAGCGCCCACGCAAAGTCCATGGGAGGCTCCCAGGTTTTCCTGGAAGAAGGGGAGATCCAGACGGTGGAAACCCTGATTAAATGCATTGTTATCGCATCGGGGAATGACGCTTCGGTAGCCATGGCGGAATACATAGCAGGAACAGAAGACGAATTTATTAAGATGATGAATGAGCGTGCGGCAGGGCTTGGGATGACAAATACTCATTTTGAAGATTGCTGCGGACTTACCGATTCTGCCACCCATGTGACAACGGCCAGGGATATTGCGATTATGTCCAGAGAATTAATTACCAAATATCCTCAGATTCATAACTATTCTACAATCTGGATGGAGAATATCACCCATGTGACAAAGCAGGGAACAAAGGAATTCGGCCTTTCCAATACCAATAAGCTATTAAAGATGGCTACGAATTTCACTGTGACCGGTTTAAAGACCGGTTCCACATCAGTGGCAAAGTATTGCCTTTCTGCGACTGCAGAGAAGGATGGAGTCCGTCTCATTGCCTCGATCATGGCAGCTCCGGATTACAAAGTCAGGTTTGCCGATGCCCAGACTCTTTTAAACTATGGATATGCCAACTGCAAGCTGTATGAGGATAAGGAGATGCTTCCTCTTCCTGATATGGTGGTTGATAACGGAGTAACGGATCTGGTTCCGTTGAAGTATGGCGGTTCCTTTTCTTATTTGAGCCTTAAGGGAGAAGATTTCTCTGCTATTGAAAAGACGCTGGAACTGGCACCTTCCATCTCTGCTCCTTTAGAAGAGGGACAGAAAGCCGGGAACCTTATTTATACCCTTGGGGGGAAACGGATTGGAGAAGTTCCCATATTAACTGCCGAGTCAGTCAGGGAAGCAAAATTTGCCGATTATTTTAAGCGCCTTTGGAAGGCCTTTAACCTGTAGCATATTATGGGATAAACACTGCCCTGTAAGCGGTACACAAAAAATATGTGTACCGCTTACAGGGTATTTTTTGTTATTGACGGAAGTTCAAGGAAAGGATAAGATTAGTTAGTGCAAGAGTGAAAACGAATCGTGGGAGGTAAACAGGTGGGAGATCGATTGCTTGCCCTTTGGTATCAGATGTCTTTGAAAAGGAAACTATACGTGATCATAGGAAGCGTGGGGATCATTATGGCAGCTTCCATTTTCATCAATCTAAAAGTGGCATATATATTTATTAACGATGTGAGCATTATCATGGATGATAACCTGGCCTGCTATAAGTTTCAGGAGTCCATGGAAAATGAAAAGGGATTGTTTGCCCAGATATTAGCAAACAATACTCCGGAAAATAAGGAAGCATACCGGCAGGGCTGCCAGGAAACCAGAGTATATCTAAGCAGCCTGCCCTATGATTATGATAAAATCGGGGAAGAGCGCTATGGGATCACCTGGAACATCAAAAACGGTTATGATACCTATGAGAAGCAGCGGGAAAAAGTGGTAGAAATGAATCAGAATGACCCCAGCTATATCAGGGAACTGTACAAAACATATAATATGCAGAAATATCTGGACCTCTATGGAGCACGTCTGACCAAAGTGGTTTTAATGGGAGGAAATGATTATTACGAAATCCAGATCCCTGTGCTTAAGCGTATGCCTTACATTCTGGTCGCCATCAGCGTCCTCGCTTTTTTTGTGCTTATGTTCCTTTTGCGTTTTATTACAGGCAGCATTGTAAAAACAGTGGTGCAGCTGGCTACGGTCTCAGGTAAGATCGAGAAGAACGATTTTTCGTCCCCTGACGTCCATTGGGATGGAAGGGATGAGATCGGACAGCTTGTAAGCGCATTCAATAAGATGAAGCATGCCACCCGGGACTACATCACAGCGACGGAGGATAAACGGCTGATGGAAGAGAAGCTGTACCGGCATGAACTGGAGAGGGCAGAGCTTGAGAAACGGTTTTCCATGGCCCAGCTTCAGCTGATCAAAAGCCAGATAAATCCCCATTTTCTCTTTAATACACTGAATATGATCACCAGGATGGCACAGATGGAGGAAGCACCGGTGACGGAAGAAATGCTTGTGGCAATCAGCAGCCTTCTTCGTTACAGCCTCCGGACGTCCAATGCCTTTGAGCCTCTTGAGCAGGAGCTTAAGGTAGTAAAGGATTATATGTACATCCAGAAGATGCGTTTTGGAGACCGGATTCAATGGGATATCAACTGCAGCATGGACCTATATAAGGAAGAGGTGCCGGTCTTCATGCTTCAGCCGTTGGTGGAAAATGCGGTAATTCACGGGATCCAGGAAAAGGAGAATGGCGGAAGCATCAACATACGGATCGAGAAAAGAGGAGAGCTTTTATGGATATCCGTAGCGGATACGGGAAAGGGTATGGACTCAGAAACCCTGTCAGCGATCAGGAAAGCCATTGAAACAAAGGGGACAGGCCTTGGAATCGGGCTGGGGAATATATATAGAAGGATTTCTTATTACTACGAATATGGAAAGGTAACCATTGACAGCGGAGAAAACAACGGCACAGTGGTACAGATAGAATTTGGTCGGAGAAGGGAAATAATGGATCATGTATCGGTTAATGATAGTGGAAGATGAAATGATAGAGCGAATTGTGCTCAAAAAGATGCTTCTGAAGAAATTTGGAGAGGAATGTCAGATCTTTGAGGCGCAGAACGGAAAAGAGGCAGTGGAGATTTTTAAAAGGGAAGATATCCAGGTGGTGATCCTGGATATTGGTATGCCGGGAATGAACGGAATCCAGGCTGCGGAAATCATGAGGAAGGAAAATAAGGATTGCTGCCTTATTTTTCTGACAGCCTACGATCGCTTTGACTATGCGAAAAAGGCGATTTCCATCAGGGCCATGGAATATTTGCTGAAGCCTTATTCCCAGAAAGAGGTCTTAAACGTGGTTGAGGAGGCTCTTCGGATTGCCGGTGAACAGGAGGATCCGCAGGGGGAAATCAAACCGCATAAGGAAAGAGAAGAGGCAGATGCCCATCCGGTTTTGGATGAGGAGTCCGATTTTAGCGGCAGCCGTTTGTCTGTGATGACATCCATGGTGGAGGAATACATCCGGTCCAATTATATGAATGATATTTCCATGAGCGAGACAGCCAGGGCCGTGGGATATTCAGAGCCTTATTTTTGCAGGATGTTCAAGCTGCAGTTCGGGCAAAGCTTTACCTCTTATCTGGCAGAATACAGGGTGGAGGAAGCGAAAAAGCTGCTGGCCCAGCCCAACGTGAACGTAAAGGAGGTAGGAGTCAGAGTGGGTTACATGGATTCCAATTATTTTACAAAGGTTTTCAAACGGCTGGAAGGGGTAAATCCTTCGGAGTACAGAATGTCCAGTCTGAAAGACCTTCAAAGTTAATCTGTTTGTTAAAATGCCTGTCATGATGAGATGACAGGTGTTTTTTTATGCACATTTAACTGAAAAGATAAAATTCTACTATGGATGATAAAAAGTTACGATAGTATCTGTCGAAACCTGTCGTTATAATGAATTCAAACACAGAGAGTGTATATAAAGCAGAGAGGAGGAAGGGGCATGGAACAGGAATTGTTTCGAATGGAAGGGATAAGTAAAAGCTTCCCCGGAGTCAAGGCTCTCGATAAGGTAAGTCTGTCAGTAAATAAGGGGGAGGTCCTTGGGCTTGTCGGTGAAAACGGAGCCGGTAAATCCACCCTGATGAAGATTTTATCCGGTGTTCACCGGGCAGATGAAGGTGAAATATTCATTGAAGGAAATAAGGTGGACATTGATTCCGTTGCAAAGGCCCATGAGCTTGGTGTGTGTATCATCATGCAGGAGTTAAATATGTGCGGTCATCTTAGTGTGGCAGACAATATATTTATCGGCAGGGCTCATAAAAAAGGAATTTTCATCGATGACGGCAAGATGCATGAGGAAGCGCAGAAGATCCTTGATGATCTGGGTATTGAACTAAATACCTATGCCCATGTGGGAAGCTTAAGCATTGCTCAGCAGCAGATGGTAGAAATTGCTAAAGCGATCAGCTTTAATTCAAAAATACTGGTTCTTGATGAGCCGACAGCAACCCTTACTGAAAAGGAGATCGAGCAGTTGTTCGGTATTATCCGCCGCTTAAAAGAAAAGGGAGTGGGTATGGTTTATATTTCCCACCGAATGGCGGAACTTAATCAGATCTGTGAACGGGTTACGATTATCAGGGATGGCCAGTACATAGGCACCAGGAATTTAAATGAGATCACCATGGATGAACTGGTAAATATGATCGTAGGGCGTTCTTTGGAGGATAAATATCCTAAATACAAGCGTAACATCGGAGAAATAGTTCTTGAGGCCAGAAATGTCCGCAGAGGCACTAAAGTAAATGCGGATTATTTTTGTGTGAGAAAAGGAGAAATTCTTGGAATATCAGGTCTGGTAGGAGCTGGAAGAACAGAGCTTATGCGCTGCATCTTCGGTGCGGATCAGGCGGATTCCATGGAGCTTACGCTGGAAGGAAAACCAATCAAGGTCAACTCTGTGATCCAGGCCATTAAGCATGGGATCGGATATGCTACGGAGGACCGGAAGCGTGATGGTCTGGCTCTTGGCCTTGATATTAAATATAATACGAACATGGCACATCTTCCAAACATCACTCATTATGGATTTATCAATGACAAGGAAGGGCTTAAGAATGCGGAAAAATATGTAGAGCTTCTGCGTACGAAAACCCCAAGCGTGCATCAGCTTTGCGGAAATCTTTCCGGAGGCAATCAGCAAAAGGTAGTTTTAGCCAAATGGCTGTGCAATGATGTAAAGGTGCTGATCGTTGACGAACCAACCAGGGGAATCGATGTAGGAGCCAAGTATGAGGTGTATGAGCTGTTTAACAAGCTGAGCGCCCAGGGAGTGTCCATTATCATGATTTCTTCTGAACTGCCGGAGATCCTTGGCATGAGCGACCGGATCCTGGTCATTCACCAGGGTGAAATCAACGGAGAATTGGATGCAAAGACCGCTACTCAGGAAGATATCCTGTATCTTGCGGCAGGTTATAACAAACTAGAAGGAAAACCGGCGCCCGTGTTATCAGGCATCGGTAATAGAAAGGGAGAGTAAGGATGGGAAACTTAAAAGCAATGGTGCAGGAAAAGAAAGGCGGTTCGTTCAACAAGCTAAATGCAGCCACACGGCGGGCAATCTACTCACTGTGCATCCTGGTCGGACTGTTTGTGCTGTTTTCGATTCTTCAGCCTGCTAAATTTTTAGCCCCGGCTAATTTACAGAACCTTCTGCAGCAGATCGTTACCTATACCATCATCGGCTGCGGCCTGACGTTCTGTCTGGTCTGCGGAGGAAACGATTTATCTGCCGGCGCGTCCATGGCACTGTCAGGCATTATTATGGTATCACTTCTGATGCAGGGACTGCCTCTTGTGGTATGTATCGCACTTTGCCTGATCATGGGTATCATGACAGGTATTATGAATGGATTTTTTATTGAAATTC
Organism: Lacrimispora sp.; assembly: GCF_032078915.1. Classification (GTDB taxonomy): domain Bacteria; phylum Bacillota; class Clostridia; order Lachnospirales; family Lachnospiraceae; genus Lacrimispora. Next base: position 76,890 of record NZ_DAMAUN010000018.1, read on the forward strand.
TGGGCGTTGTGCCCTTTGTTGCAACTCTGGCAACCCAGTGGGTATACCGAGGCATGGCAAACGTGCTTGTAAACGGTGCACCTCTGTATACAACGAACATTCCTTCTAAGGAGATTCAGAAACAGTTTTACGTTCTGGGCGGCGGAAGGATCGGAGGGGATGGACTTCCCTACAGCGTTATCATTACTTTGGTTTATGCTTTGGTTTTAGGAATTGTTCTTGCAAAAATGCGGATTGGACGCCAGATCTATGCCTGCGGTTCCAACTTAGAGGCTGCAAAGCTTTCCGGAATTAATGCAGTAAAGACACGTATGTTTGCATATTGTATTTCCGGTTTATCCGCAGCAATCTGCGGAATCCTGGTTGCTTCCCGTCTTTCCAGTGCCCAGCCTACGGCAGGAAACGGTTATGAGATGGAAGCGATTGCAGCGTCTGTGTTGGGAGGCATCTCCATCCTGGGCGGAGAAGGAACGATTCTTAATACGGTAATCGGAGCCTTGATGATGGGAGTAATCCGGAACGGACTGAACTTAAACGGTGTCAATTCCTTCTGGCAGCAGATGATCGTAGGTATAATCCTGTTGATCGCAGTAGCATCTCAGACAGCGAAGAAAAGCGGAGACTTAGGGGCAATCAAGCGGTTTTTTGGCTTGAAAAAATAAAACAATCAATTCAGGAGGAAAAAAGAAATGAGAAAAGTAACGGCAGTTTTGTTGGCAGCGGCTATGGCAGTTGCCGGTATGACCGGATGTGGAAGCCAGTCTAGCAACGCGACCACCGGGGCAGCAGAATCCAGCCAGGGGGCGGCTACTGAAAAGGCGGAAGAATCAAAAGATTCCGCTAAGGGTGAAACAACAAAGGGAGAGAAAACCATTTACGTAATTGTAAAGGTTCTTGGAAACCAGTACTGGAGCGTGCTTCAGGCCGGTGCAGAACAGGCCGGTAAGGAACTGGGCTGCAACGTAGTAGTAGTAGGAACTGCTCTGGAATCAGATATCGAAGGCCAGCTTACCCTGCTGCAGAATGCAGTATCCGCACAGGCAGATGGAATCGTTATCGCTCCTTTAGACAGTGTATCCCTTGACGCTCCTATCACAGAGGCGTATAATTCAGGAATACCGGTAGTTCTGGTAGATACAGTGATCAATAGCGAAAACTACAGTGCAGCTCTTTTGACCAATAACGTAGAAGCAGGAAAAGTTGCTGCTGAGGAACTGATGCGCAGACTGAAAGACAAGGGAGTTTCTGAAACAGAAGATGCTCAGATCGCCATTCAGGTTGGCTCCACCGGTTCTCAGACCATCAATGACCGTGTGAAGGGCTTTAACGAATACTGGCAGGAAAATGCTCCTGAAAAATGGCAGGTATTAAACAACGATATTAAGGTAAACGATGGAGATATCAGCAAGGCAGTAGGTTTCTGCCAGGATTTTATCACCACATATCCGAACTTAAAAGCAGTGTTTGGTCCTAACAACGGTTCTACCGTAGGTTTTGTAACTGGTCTTACAGAATCAGGACGCACCGACATCTCCATGGTTGGATTTGACTTCTCTGCAGAAATTGAAACCATGATCCGCAGCGGCGAATACGATGTGTCTTCTGTAGTACAGCGCCAGTTTTATATGGGATATGACGGCGTAAAGACAGCTCTTGAACTGTCTGCTGGAAACACTGTAAATGAAAAGACAGTAGATACAGGTGTAATCCTGGTAAATACTGATAATGTGGATGACGCTGAAGTACAGAGCATCATTAATCCATAACCAAAAAATAATATAAATAACAAGCGCTTCCTCTGTGCCCAGGGGAGGCGTTTTGGGGGTAAAAGGAATGGACAAACAGATTGCCAAAAGGGCGGCTTTGATTGTTTCCGCAGTGGCTGCAGCTTGCTTTTTAATCATTCTCCTGAAACCGGGAAATCCGGGGAAAGCTCTTTTTTTAGGGGGCAGGAAAGAGGCACCGGAATATGTGCTTTCTTATGCGGATAACCAGCCGGAGGATTATCCAACCGTACAGGGAGCAAGGAAATTTGCAGAGCTGGTGCAGGAAAAGACGTCCGGAAGGATCAAGATCAATGTGTTTGCCGGCGGTGAAATGGGGAGTGAAAACGAAGTGGTGGAACAGCTTCAATACGGCGGGCTTGATTTTGCCCGGGTTTCGGTCATGATCCTGGCTGAGATAAAGCCTAAATTTAATGTGCTGCAGCTGCCTTACCTGTACAGAGATGAAAAGCATATGTGGAAAGTGCTTGATGGAGAAATCGGAGAGGAATTTAAGGATGATTTAAAGGAAAGCGATCTGGTGGCCCTTTCCTGGTATGATGCAGGCGCCAGACATTTTTACAATTCTTCCCGCCCTATAAAATGCGTAGAGGATATGAAAAAGATGCGCATTCGCGTTGCAAATTCCGACATGATGTCGGCTATGGTGGAGGCGCTTGGTGCCAGGGCGGTGCCAATGGCTTATTCTGAAGTATATGCAGCTTTAGAAACCAGCACCATCGATGGCGCGGAAAACAACTGGCCGTCCTATGAAACCATGGGACATTATGAGGTGGCAAAATACATCACGCTGGATGCCCACACCCGGATCCCTGAGATGCAGGTGGCCTCCCAGGCTACCTGGGAGAAGTTAAGTGATGCGGACAGGAAGATCATTACGGCCTGCGCAGAAGAGTCTGCCAGGTATGAAAGAAGGCTGTGGGAGATCCGTGAGGAGAATGTCAGGCAGCGGCTGATAAAGGCCGGCTGCATTGTCACGGAGCTTAGCTCGTCAGAACAGGTGCGCTTTCGGGCAGCTGTCATGACAGTTTATCAAATGTATTGCAGCGAATATATTGATGTGGTAAACCGGATCGCCCAGATACGGTGATGACTGGATAACGGATGCTTTCAAGGTGAATTGCCTGAAGCATCCGTTTTTAATTCTTTTTTATGTGGGTAGGATAAAAAATTCAATAGGTGTTGACAAGTAATATTATATGGCATATAATAATATTATACGACGTATAATATAGAGAATAAAACAATATTATATATCAGTTCAATAGAAGAAAGGAAGGTGGGCAATCGTGGAACCAAAACGTTTGTACCGGTCTGTAAAGAACAGAGTCCTCTGCGGTGTGTGCGGCGGTATTGGAGAATATTTTCAGGTGGATCCTGTTATGATAAGGCTGATATGGGTTCTTTTGATGTTTCTTCAGTCATGGCGCCATTTGTTCCGTTCGTTCATGGGATTTTCTCTGGTAGGAGGAAGCCTGGTCCTTTACGTCATTGCTGCGGTCATCATACCACAGGCGCCAAAGGATGAAATAAATTAACGTTGTTCAAGTATTAAGAATACACCCTTTGGGTATACCTGTATACCCGGAGAATTTGAGCAATCATAAGGATACACCCTTCGGGTATACCTGTATGCCCGGAAAACGTGGGCAATCATAAGGATACACCCTTCGGGTATACCTGTATGCCCAGAAAGCGTGGGCAATTATAAGAATAGGAGTGGGCACATGGTTTTTAACACAGGAGCAGCATTATTGGACGCCATTGTCCTTGCAATAGTGTCAAGGGATCAGGAGGGTACCTATGGTTATAAAATCACGCAGGATGTGAGAAATGTCATTGAGATTTCAGAATCAACCCTTTATCCGGTACTCCGAAGATTGCAGAAGGAGGAGTGTCTGGAGGTTTACGATCTGGCATTTGACGGCAGGAACCGAAGATATTATAAGATTACGGAAAAAGGTAGGGTTCAATTGAATCTCTATAAAGGTGAGTGGGTAGGCTACTCCCAGAAAATATCCCAGATTTTTGAGGAGGCACATATATGAGCAGGGATGAGTTTATGAGAGAGCTGGAGTATCTGCTGTCGGATATTCCAGATGATGAAAAGGCGGATGCCATCGAATATTACAGGGATTATCTGGAAGAAGCGGGGCAGGAAAATGAAGAAAAGGTAATCAAGGAGTTTGAAAGCCCTGAGCGGATCGCTGCGATTATCCGCTCGGACATATCCGGGAATTTAGATGACGGAGGAGAATTCACGGAGACCGGCTATCGGGATGAACGGTTTAAAGATCCGAATTACCAGATGGCAAAGCGGTATGATCTTCCGGAGGTATCCGATGACGGCCGATACGGCCACGAAGGACAGGAGAAAAAGCATAACAGGCGAAGAAGAGGCATGGATGGAAACCGTACCGTAAAAACTGTTTTATGGATCATATTAATTATTGCAGCTTCGCCTATCCTTATGGGAATCGGAGGAGGTCTTGTTGGCTTGTTAGGAGGAATTATAGGCTGCCTTGTGGCAGCAGTTGTTGGAGTCGGGGCACTGACCTTTGCCCTTTTAGCGGCCGGGGTCGGCTTGATTTTGGGCAGTGTCGTCTCCATGGTGATTCATCCCTTAAGCGGAGCCCTGCTGTTAGGGCTGGGAATCCTGTTCTTTGGCTTAGGAATGATTGCTCTGGCCCTCTGCGGTTCTTTTTATGGGAGCTTTCTTCCATTTCTTTTCAGAAGCTGTGTGAATGCCCTTAGCAGGTTATTTCATGGAAGGAGAAGCCGTTTATGAAAAGATTTGTAAAGATTTGTTTGATTGCCGGAAGTGTCTGCATCCTGATCGGCGGGGGGATTTCAGCCGTTGCCGCTGTGTTGGGAGGAAATTTACGGGATATAGTCCCTCAAAGAGTCATTGAATGGGAAAGGGGAATTTCGGGAGTTACTCTGGATGGTATTTGGAATGGGGTTAATTTTGATGATATTTACGTTCCGGAAGTTTTTTATGTAGGAGAAAAGGGGCAGGAAATTTTTTCTTCTCAGGAAGTAAAAAATCTGGATATAGTAATACGTACAGGAAATGTGGTTTTTGTGGAAGATCCCAAGGGAAATGAGATTAAGATTTTCTGCAACAGGGATCGATCCTGTTTTATCCTGTACGAAGAGAATGGTGATTTGGAGCTTCAGGAATATGATGGCTGGAAAAGAAAGGATGGCCCGGATCTGCTTTTTACGGTACAGGTTCCTAAGAATTACCGCTTTTCCGACGTTAACTTAAAATCAGTACATTCAAGCCGTTTTTCAGGCTATGAGGGTTCCGGCCCGGCGATGACGGCTCAGGCTCTTTCCGCAGATGAATTGAATATTGAAACGAAAGCCGGCGCCATAAAGATCAACGGCGGCAGCGTGGGAAGTCTTTCCGTGGAAACCAGTGCCGGCGCTGTGGAGTTTTCCGGAACAACTTCCGGAGATATTGAGGCGGTATGCCAGGTCGGTGCCATAAAGCTTGAACTAGCCGGGAAAAAGGAAGATTACAATTACGATATTTCGTGCAAGATGGGAGCTGTAAAGGTCGGAAATGAAGGCAGCGCGGCCTTAAAGGGCAGGAAGCAGATGGATAACGGGGCTGGAAAAGATATGGAGCTGGAATGCAAGACAGGAGCGATCCAGGTGGATTTTATGAATGAGTTATAATATAGCTTTTATCCCGTCCAACCAATTATCGGAAGTGTTTTTTATTCCGATAATATAATGATAGGATTTACAGGTCAAAGAATTGAAAGGAGATAAACAAATGGAAGACAATCAGAAGAAATTATACCGTTCCGATACGGACAAAATGCTTTGCGGGGTATGCGGTGGAATTGCGGAGTATTTTAACGTGGATTCTACTCTCATCCGGCTTTTGTGGGCGGTGCTTGCCTGCACAGGCACGGGGATTGTGGCCTATTTTATTGCGGCCATCATCATCCCCAGAAGATAAAAGGGCATTGCAAAGGCAGGAAACAAAAAGCAGGCTGCAGCGGACCAGAGTTCCGGCGCAGCCTGCTTTTTTGAAAATACCGGAAGGAATGTACGTTTAATTCTCCTGGTAGGGGGCATACTCTTTTTAGATTTAAGAAAAGGAGATTTGAGAATATGTCAAAGGGAAAGAGAAACGAACCATTTGATCCTCGTAATATGAAGCCGGAGGAAGTACTTAAATTTGAAATTGCAACAGAGCTTGGCCTTGGTGATAAGGTAATAGAGAGCGGCTGGCGCAGTCTGAGTGCAAAGGAAAGCGGCCGTATCGGAGGCCTGATTACAAAAAGAAAAAGAGAAAT
>NZ_DAMAUN010000019.1:0-36568 GCF_032078915.1 Lacrimispora sp.
TCATTTTGGGAAAGCCCTACGGATTTTATATTTTTCAGGCTGATCCTGAGAGTCAGGTATGGTATGTGACACAAAACAGGCCGAAAAACCTTGATTTTATGGGAAAAGAGGTTGACACTTCCGGCTGAATGTAATATAATGTATAACTGTGACGTTAGACGAAAATGTTCAGCCAAAGCCCCGGAGTGAGCATTTTGCAATATAGTTATGCTTAAAAAAACCATAATTTACAGGAGGTTGTCCAATGAAGACTTTTATGGCTAGTCCAGCAACAATTGAAAGAAAATGGTACGTAGTTGATGCTACAGGATATACATTAGGACGTTTGGCTTCAGAAGTAGCTAAAGTATTAAGAGGTAAGAATAAACCGATCTACACACCGCATATGGATTGCGGCGATTATGTGATCGTTGTAAATGCAGATAAGATTACCGTAACCGGTAAGAAATTAGATCAGAAGATCTACTACAACCACTCTGAGTATGTAGGTGGTATGAGAGAAACAACTTTAAGAGAAATGATGGCTAAAAAGCCTGAAAGAGTTATTGAACTGGCTGTTAAGGGAATGCTTCCCAAGGGACCTTTAGGAAGAAGCATGATAACAAAACTTCACGCATATGCAGGTGCAGAGCATGGTCATGCAGCTCAGAAACCAGAAGTTTTAGAGTTCAAATTTTAATCAGAGGTGCTGAAAGGAGGAAGTTATCATGGCTAATGCAAAATTTTACGGAACAGGTAGAAGAAAAAAATCTATCGCTAGAGTATATTTAGTACCAGGTACAGGCAAGATCACTATCAATAAGAGAGATATTGACCAGTATTTAGGTCTTGAAACATTAAAGCTTGTTGTTCGTCAGCCGTTAGTTGCTACAGAGACAGTTGATAAGTTTGACATTCTGGTTAACGTTCACGGCGGTGGATTCACTGGACAGGCCGGTGCAATCAGACACGGTATTTCAAGAGCTTTGCTTCAGGCAGATATTGAATATCGCCCGATTCTTAAGAAGGCAGGCTTCTTAACAAGAGATCCAAGAATGAAAGAAAGAAAGAAGTACGGCTTAAAGGCAGCCCGTCGTGCTCCACAGTTCTCAAAGAGATAATCTCCGAGTTTCTGAGAACGCTTCAAAGCCATTGTATATCGGGAATTTGGGTGTGCATGAGCTTTCCTGGATTATGACTCACAAGAACAAAAATATAGTATATATAAGGAGATGGTTTCCATTTTGGAAGCCATCTTTTTTTGCGTATTTCCCTCTGAATTTCTTACCGAAAATCATAAGAAAAGGGATTGCAATCTACCGTCATTCATGATATTATGTCCCTGAGGGGGAGACATTAAATAGGAATATGTCTGTACATAAAAGACATTTTTCGTCTCACAAAGACATATAAAGCAATTAAGAAAGGTGGAGGTTACAATGAAAGAAAGAATGATGTATGCAATTGTAAAAGAACAGGCGGCGCGTGGGCTGGCGCTTAGAGAGGTCCCCATTCCCGACACAGGGGAAAATGATGTGAAGATCAAGATTCACTACACATCAATCTGCGGTACGGATTTACATATCCATAACTGGGATAAGTGGTCTCAGGAGACGATAAAACCGCCGATGACCATCGGACACGAATTTGTAGGAGAAATCGTGGAAGTGGGCAGCCTTGTGAAGGAATATAAAATCGGCGATATCGTATCGGGAGAGGGCCATATCGTATGTGGACACTGCCGTAACTGTAAAGCAGGAAAACGCCATCTTTGCAAAAATACCGTCGGTGTAGGGGTAAACCGTGACGGTGCATTTGCACAGTATCTGGTGATTCCGCAGACCAATGTGATTATCTGTGAGCCGGGAATCCCTGAGGAATTATGTTCTTCTTTTGATCCTCTGGGCAATGCGGTACATACAGCTTTGTCCTTTGATATGGTGGGAGAGGATGTGCTGATCACAGGAGCCGGTCCCATCGGCATCATGGCTGCAGCGATCTGCCGCCATGTGGGAGCCAAACATGTGGTGATCACGGATGTCAATGATTACCGGCTGAACCTTGCCCGGGAAATCTGCGGTGCCCATACTGTCAATGTAGCCAGGGAGAGCTTGGATGATAAGATGCAAGAGCTTCATATCGAGGAAGGTTTTGATGTCGGACTTGAGATGTCCGGCAACGGCCAGGCGTTTACTTCCATGATTGACCATATGTACAACGGCGGCAAGATTGCAGTGCTGGGACTTCAGGGAAGTGATACAGTGGTGCCATGGAATAAGATCGTGATCAACTGTCTGCAGTTAAAGGGAATTTATGGCAGGGAAATATTTGAAACCTGGTACAAGATGATGGCTATGCTAAACAGTGGCCTTGAAATTGAGAAGATCATCACCCATAAGTTTGATTTCCGGGAGTTCCAGAAGGGCTTTGACGTAATGAACAGCGGACAGTGCGGAAAGGTAGTTCTGGACTGGACGAAGATTTAATAGAGGATGGGACGAACGGATTGACATAGATAAGGTTATTCAGCCAGACATGGAAAATGAACGATAGGAGAGAAGTGATATTATGAAAAAAGCATTAAACTATTATAAAGAAGCGGTGGAACAGGCCCGAGAAGACGGAACTTATAAGGAAGAGCGCATTATCACAACTCCTCAAAGGAGCAGAATCAATACTACGAAGACAGAAAATGTCATCAATATGTGTGCCAACAATTATCTTGGACTTTCTGACAACCAGGAGATTATAGAGGCGGCCAAAGCCACTTATGATACATGGGGATATGGCTTGTCTTCCGTACGTTTCATCTGCGGAACCCAGGGGATACACAAAGAACTGGAAGCAAAAATCTCTTCCTTCCTGGGAATGGATGATACGATTTTGTACTCCTCCTGCTTCGATGCTAACGGAGGCTTGTTTGAGACACTGCTGACAGAGGAGGATGCGGTGATCAGCGACGCATTAAATCATGCCAGCATCATCGATGGCGTGCGTTTATGCAGGGCAAAGCGCTTCCGTTATGCCAATAATAATATGGAGGAGTTAGAACAGTGCTTAAAGGATTCCCAGGATGCCAGGATACGTCTGATTGCCACAGACGGTGTATTTTCCATGGATGGCATTGTGGCTGATTTAAAAGCAATCTGTGATCTGGCTGACAAGTACGACGCACTGGTTATGGTGGATGACAGCCATGCGGTAGGATTTATGGGAAGGCTTGGCAAAGGTACTCCGGAGCACTGCGGCGTCATGGGCCGGGTGGATATCATCACCGGTACACTGGGCAAGGCTCTGGGTGGAGCCAGCGGAGGATATACCAGCGCCAGACAGGAAATCGTGGATTTGCTTCGCCAGAAGAGCAGACCGTATCTGTTTTCCAATACCGTAGCTCCTGCAATCGCCGGCGGTGCCATAAAGACTTTTGAAATTCTGGAGCGGAGCACGGAGTACAGGGACCGCGTTCATGAAAATACCCGTTATTTCAGGGAGAAGATAAAAGAAGTAGGCTTTGATATTATAGAAAGTGATCATCCGATTGTGGCGATTATGCTGTATGATGCAAAGACGGCCGTTGAATTTGCAGCAAGGATGCTGGAGCGCGGCGTATACGTCATCGGCTTCTGCTATCCGGTGGTTCCAAAAGGAAGGGCAAGAATCCGTACTCAGATATCTGCCGCCCATACCAGGGAGGATTTGGATTTTGCTGTAGAATGCTTTAAGCGTGTAAAGGAAGAGATGGGGATTTAAGAAAATAGTGGAGTCGATTTTGCTGTAATATGAAATGGACGAGAGCGGGGAACTGGATTATATTTTATCCTGTTCCCCATTTTTGTGCGTGAATTGTTTGCTGTTGTTTGAATTTTATTTTTGTTGACTTGACAACAATAATTTGATGTGTTATCATAAGATTGCTTACTAGGAAACAAAAAGGAGATATAAAATGGAGCGGGAAATACTTCAACAGTTTACGCAGCTTTATAACAATCAGGATATGCTTAGCAATCTTATAAATAGTGGTTTAAATTCACGATATAGTAATTCAGAATTGCATTGTATTGAAGCGATCGGAAAGCTTGAACACCCAAATGGAGTGCAGCTCGCCGCGCTTCTCTCTATGACTCGAGGTGCAGTTACAAGGCTTGCTAAGCGTTTGCTGCAGGAGGGTCTTATCGAGCGTTATGTTCTCCCGGATAATAAAAAAGAAATTTACTATCGGCTGACCTCTATAGGAGAGGTTCTGTATAAAGAACATGAGGTTGCTCATACGAAATGGGAAGAACGGGATATTGCCTTTTTATATTCTGTTCCAATAAAGGAGCAAGAAGCAATACTTGACTTTTTACAAAAGTTTAATAACTATCTGAAAGCCAAAATACAGGAGGAATCGCTATGAAATATGATTTGACAACACAAGTGGATCAGTGCTTAATGGAGCAATGGCTCTCCACGCAGGAAAACCGCCATATTGCCGCAGGACATTTGGGAACACATTTAGATACCTATGAGAAAAGTGTTATCCCACTAGATTACATTACGTGCCCGGGTATTCTTTGGGATGTATCAGATATTGCAGAAGATCGTGAAATATCCCTCTCTGATATTAAGAATTTACACATACCGGAACATGCCTTTCTTTTCATATACACTGGTCGAAGTGAAAAAGAAAAGTATGGTACCGCTGATTATTTCCGAGATCATCCGCAGTTATCCAATGAGCTGATCCAATGGCTTACGAATCAACCGCTTCGCTTTTTGGGAATTGACTGCCCGGGAATACGCCGTGGAAAAGAGCATGAACCTGCTGACAGGATGTTGGAGAAGAATGGTATATACGTAATCGAGAACTTAAGAGGTCTTAATCAATTGTTAGATATTGATGTCTTTAAAGTCTATACACTTTGGTTTGATGATCCTGTTGCTACCGGACTGCAATGCAAAGTGATGGTGGATACTGGCAGAAATTATGTATGATGATAAAAATAAACCATCTTCAAAAGAATTGGAAGAGTTAAAGAAAAAACTAAGAGAACAATTGAAAGGGTAACTTTAAGCCTCACAGCTATTTTCCAAAAGACAAGGATTGCCTGCAAGCTGCAGGATAGAAAAAGACTCCTGAGAGTTTCTCTCAAGGAGTTTTTCTTATGTGCCGAATTTCACCGGAATAAATTGAATTCATGTAATAACGGTTAAGTTTTGTGGCACAATGTTATAGTGAACCACCCAGACGATCTGCCAGTAGAGATTCAAGTTGCAGAACCGATTAAAGGAATAATCATCAGTGTCATAAGAGTTTTCGCGTTGTGACTGCAGAATATAAAAGGTATTCATACCAGATGAAAATATATTGACAATAGTGTGTTAAAATGATACAAATAATGCTTATAAGAAAGAAATATGGTATGTGAGTTTAACCTCATCAAGTAGGGGCCAGATTGCGAATATCTGATTGACTAAGGAATATCGTTTGGCTCCTGTAATGCTAAAAAGCTATTATGAGTATACCCGGTATTTTTAACATATGACTGGTAACCGTGTATGAAAATCTTTGAAGGAAGTGAACCCCAATATGAAAAATCCGCTAAATTATCAGGTCACGGAATACGACTGCGGCCCGACCACATTACTGAATGCAATGAGTTACCTTTTCACCCGGGAGCAGATTCCGCCGGATATCATCAAACATATTATGCTTTTTTGTCTCGATTCCTATAATGCCAAGGGGGAGTTCGGGAAAAATGGAACCTCACGTATGGCTATGATGTTTTTTAGCAACTGGATCAACCAATTCGGAAAGATGAAAAAATTCCCGGTTCAAAGTGAATATCTGACTGGGGATGAAGTGTATATGGGAGAAAACAGCAAGATTATGTATGGCCTGCAGCAGGACGGAGTTGTGGTGGCGCGGGTGATGTATGGCTGCTGGCACTATGTATTGGTAACAGGGGCCGATAGTCAAAATGTTTATTTATTTGATCCATATTTCAGAAAGAAACCTTTTAAGCAAAAGGGATTGGAGCTGATCACAGATATGCCTTACCATAGGAACCGGTGTGTGCCATGGGAAATGTTTAATGATACGGGAAAGGGGACTTATGCCCTTGGACCCAAGGAAACAAGAGAGGCTGTCATCATTTTTAACAGCGTGACACAGAAGAAACCGGCAGATACCATTGAATATTTCATTTGACAATATAAGCTCTTTGTGATAACCTGTATCAAACTATAAGTGGAGGCAGCTATTATGAATCAACATCAACAACTTAAAAAGTTGAATTGGGACGACGATTGACAGCGCTTGTATCTGTGACGAACCGCAGGTGCAAGCGCTAAAAGCGTTGCGCCTATGTGGATAGAATATTTAAGGACCACATTGGTAAATTTAATTTGCTCGTGTGGTTCTATTTTTTTACCCATACGAGAAAAGGAAAGGTTGTGATCATATGGGACATATTGATGATGTCCTCATGGATATATTAGGCAATAAAATAGAATAATCAAAATCCAGGAGGAAAACAATGAAGAGTATTATCGGAGAGATCAAAGAGATAACCGTTGAGGCGGAGGAGCTGATAAACCATATCGGTGAAACCATAAGGATTCATGGAAGTATCTATAAAATCAGGAAAATGAGCGATTTTGCTTTTGTACTATTGAGAACGAAACGGAACGTGGTTCAATGCATTTATTCGAAAGAAGTTTCCCGGTTTTCTCTTGATGGAATAAAGGAAGAAAGCAGCGTAATCGTGACTGCCTGTGTCAAAGGGGAAGAAAGATCCAGAACAGGCTATGACCTTCAGATGATTGAGATAGAGATATTATCAAAGCCGGAAGAGCCAAGCCCGGTTGTAATTAATAATAAATGTGTAGATACTTCTATGGAAACACTGCTTAATTTCAGGCCGGTTACACTTCGCAACGAAAGAGAACGGGCTGTTTTTAAACTGCAGGAAGGGATCACTTATGGAATACGTGAGTTCTTAAAAAAGGAAAAATTTACAGAAATCCGTACGCCTAAAATCGTTTATGCAGGCGCTGAAGGCGGAGCTAATATTTTCCGGTTAGACTATTTTGGCAGAGAGGCATATTTAGCTCAAAGCCCGCAGTTTTACAAGCAGATGATGGTAGGCGTCTTTGAAAGAGTGTATGAAATTGCTCCGGTTTTCCGGGCGGAAAAACATGATACCTCCAGGCATTTGAATGAATATACAAGCGTGGATTTTGAAATGGGGTACATTCGCAGCTTTGAAGATATTATGCAGATGGAAACGATGATGCTAAAACATGTAATGGAACATTTAAAGGAACAATATGGAGATGAAATAAGGCTGTTAAAAGTGAAGCTGCCTGTGATCAAAGAAATTCCGGCAATTAAATTTAAAGAAGCAAAAGAATTGATTTCAAAGGAGTATCATAGACCGATAAAAGATTTTGATGATTTTGAGCCGGAAGAAGAAAAACTTCTTTACGAGCTGATTAAGCGGAAAACAGGAAGTGAATTTGTATTTGTAACTCATTATCCAAGCCAAAAGAGACCCTTTTATGCCATGGACAGCGTGGAGAATGAAGAGGAAACCTTAAGCTTTGACCTTTTATTCCGGGGACTGGAAATAACAACAGGCGGTCAAAGAATTCATGGGTATAAGGAACAGATTGAGAAAATGGAACGCAGAGGCATGAATACAGAATTATTTGAAAGCTATCTTATGATGCATAAATATGGGATGCCGCCACATGGAGGACTGGGCCTGGGCCTGGAACGTTTTACATGCAAGCTGCTTGAACAGGAGAATGTACGGTTTTCCACCTTGTTTCCAAGAGATATTAACCGGCTGATACCGTAGAATCATGAAATGGATTTCATGTGATAAATAACAGACAAAGGGAGAGGATAAAGCATAATGACAAGAGTGTATTTGGTACGTCATGCACAGCCGGACCATGCCTGGGAGGATGACAAGACCAGGCCTTTGACAATGGAAGGCAGAGAAGACTCCAGGAAGGTGCTGGAATTTTTGCAGGATAAAAATATTGATTCCTTTTATTGCAGTCCATATAAGCGGAGTTTGGACACCATAGGGGAAACGGCAGCGCATTATGAAAAGGAGATCATCACAGATGAACGTCTCCGTGAACGTGAAAGCGGGAGAAACGGGAATCATCATGAATTGTTTCGAAAGCGTTGGGAAGATCATGACTTTCATGAGGAGGGCGGAGAATCAATTGCCATGGTACAGGACAGGAATGTGGCTGCATTAAAGGAAATCCTTCGAGACAAGGATGGCAGGAATATAGTCATTGGAACCCATGGAACTGCACTTAGCAGTATTTTGAATTATTATGATACAGACTATGACTGCGATTCTTTCCTGCGGATCATGGATTGGATGCCATATATCATAGAGCTTGATTTCGTAGACGGAGAATTTACGGGAAAAATTGAGCATTTGCATATAAAAAAAGAATTTTTGGGAAAATAGAAAATGAATAAAAAACAATGATTATTTCCACAAACCATAATTTTCCTGGAATTATCATCTTCCCCATGAATGGTATGGTAAGGATGAAGAAAAAGTATTATAATAATAACTATCATATAATCACCGGAATTGATAAAAATATCAGTACTATAAAGAAAATCGAAACATACTTGCGGGAGGTATCTTATGCAGACATTTAAGCAGTTGTATGAAAGTTTGGTGAAGTCCGTACTAGATGATAATTTGGATCCGGAGATGGATTTGGAAACCTCATACGATCCTCATCATCTGGACTGTCTTTTGAATCCTACGAAGCACCCGGTAGTGATCCGCACCGGAACCTGCACATGTTCCAAAGAGGAACGGGAGGAATGCTTACAGCGCTGTCCTTTCGGCGCATTGGGGATCGGAAAGGACGGGGTCACTGTTGATCCGGAGCTGTGCCTGGGCTGTGAAAATTGCATTGAAGGCTGCGCACCGGAAAAACTGACAGCCAGTACGGACATTATCCCGGCTTTAAAAGCGATAAGAAGCTCCAAGGGACTGGTATATGCAATGATAGCTCCCGCATTTTTAGGCCAGTTTTCAAAGGAGGTTACTCCCGGTAAGCTTAGGTCGGCATTAAAAGCGGTTGGGTTTGACGGAATGCTGGAGGTTGCCCTGTTTGCGGACATCCTTACTTTAAAAGAAGCCCTTGAATTTGATAAAAATATCAATGATATCAATGACTTCCAGCTGACAAGCTGCTGCTGTCCCATGTGGATCGGAATGATCCGTAAAGTCTATCACCAGCTGGTTCCTCATGTGCCTGGCTCAGTATCGCCCATGGTTGCCTGCGCAAGAGTTGTAAAAGAACTCCATCCCGATGCTCTGACCGTATTTATTGGACCATGCCTTGCCAAAAAGGCGGAAGCCAGGGAAAAGGATCTGGCCGGTGCGGTTGACTTTGTTCTTACATTCCAGGAGGTAAAGAATATATTTGATGCCCTTGGAATCGATCCGGCTGTCATGGAGGAAAGTGAAAAGGACCATTCTTCAAGGGCCGGAAGGATCTACGCCAGAAAGGGCGGGGTCAGTGAAGCGGTAGAGAGTACGGTAAGAGCCATTAATCCCAATAAAAAAACAGAAATCCGTACTAAACAGGCGGATGGTGTACCTGCGTGCAGGAAGATGATCCAGGATATTATGGATGGGAAGATAGAGGCAAACTTTTACGAAGGCATGGGCTGTGTGGGCGGCTGCGTCGGCGGACCAAGGTCCATTTTAGGAGTGGATCAGGGAACAGAACTTGTCAATGATTACGGAGAAAAGGCGACTTATGTGCATCCGGCGGAGAATCCATATGTGATCGAGCTGCTGCACCGCCTGAACCTTGACAGCATTGACAGCCTGCTGGAAGAAACCGATTTATTCAGCAGAAATATTACGTAAGGCGAATTGTTTTTATAAATTTAACTTAATCAAGTAGTAAACGGATTGCGAATATCCGATGGACAATCATTTCAGTGAAATCAGTACCCGGGAACCATGGCTGGCGGCTCCCGGGTACTGATTTTCGGTTTTCTTGATTGCATCTTGCTTTTCACCCCTTAAAAATGATAATATAAAAGAGTATGCATGGACAAGACAGGCAACTGAAAGAAGGGAAATGGTATGGCAACAGGCAGAATGAATCAGCTGTTGGTAATGGTCAATTTATGCAGCAGTGTTGTGGAAGGAATCGAACACCTTATGGCCTATAAGGAAAATGAACGGCTGCAAGAGGATACTGTCACAGGGCTTCTCACTCTGGAGGAGAGTTTAGACGGATTTATGGCAGATAAATCGGTGGTCCATGAAACGAAATGGATGGCGGAAGTCATAAGGACCCGGCTGTTTGTTTTCGACCAGGAATTTAAAAACAGACTGTACCGCTGGTATTTTTCAGCGTTAAAAGAGCTTCGGAACTTAATGACGGCAGAAGTAGAGCGGTGTCCAGTCTGCTCAGGGAAAGGTGTCCCCCATTATGGAGCAGTGTTCTATATGGAAGGCGGAGAGGCGGATGAATATGTACTGGAGCCTGTCCGGGTCTTTATGAAGTGCAGGGATTGCGGAAATTATTATCTTGCAAGGGAAGAAAGCCGGTTTGTAAACACAAAGAAGGGCTCTCACCGCACAAAGGCAAGATGCGAGCGGCTTTTAGCCGACATCGGTGAAGTTGCAGCAGAAGGAACCATGCTATTTATTGGAGAAGAGAAAAGCCCATTATATAAAGAGGCCAGAAAGGCCGGATATAATCCTCAGGCCATGTCCTTAGAGGAAGACGATGAACGGATAGAAGGCGGTAAGGAGGCCTACCGGATCGTCCTCATTGACCGGATCTCCCGTACTCAGGATTTGAAAATGATCCTGACCCAGGCGGCGGAGTATCTGGCAGAGGATGGGATTCTCTGGTTTGATGGTCCGGATTTGGATAAATCCATTAAAAATCTGGAAAAAAAGGGAGCTTCCATATGGAAGGGAGAAGCGGCGGAGGTTTGCCTTACGGACAGTGGCATAGAGGCTCTGGCGGAGAAATGCGGACTTTCCATAAGATCATACCGTCATGTGGGGACTGCTTCCGGTCGTATTGAAGTAATTGCCCAGAAGAAGGTATGACAAATCCTATAGTAGAATGTAGAAAGAGGGAAGGAACAACGTGTTTGACAAAATAACGGAAAATGATATTAAGAAAATGCAGGAAGAGATAGACCACCGGAAGCTGGTCGTTCGAAAGGAAGCATTGGAAGCGGTAAAAGAAGCAAGAGCTCATGGGGATTTAAGTGAAAACTTTGAATATCATGCCGCAAAAAAGGATAAGAACCAGAATGAAAGCAGGATCCGTTATCTGGAGAAGATGATAAAGACGGCCCAGGTCATATCCGAAGAATCCAAAGACGATGAGATCGGGCTCTATAATACGGTTGACTTGTATTTTGAGGATGATGACGAGGAGGAGACCTACAAGCTTGTGACAACCGTCCGTGGAAATTCCATGAAAGGCCTTATCAGCTCTGAGTCTCCTTTGGGAAGGGCTGTTATGGGACATAAGGTAGGCGACCGGGTCTATGTAAAGGTCAATGACAATACAGGCTACTACGTAGTGGTAAAACGCCTGGAAAATACAAAGGATGATGGCAGTGACAAGCTAAGGAGCTATTGATCCGCCAAAGGGGCAGGCTGATATGATGAAGGATATGACAAGAGGAAATATTTCCTCCGGGCTGATACGGTTTTCCATTCCGCTTGTTTTGGGAAATTTATTCCAGCTCACCTATAACGCGGTAGATTCCATTGTGGTAGGACGGTTTGCGGGAGAAGAGGCACTGGCAGCAGTTGGTGCCGCAGGCCCGGTCATGAACATTGTGATCCTGGGAATTACGGGGATCTGCATCGGTGCTTCGGTGCTGATGAGTGAGTTTTTTGGAGCAGGAAGCCATGAAAGGTTAAAACAGGAGATAGCGACCACCCTTATGTTTGGTTTTTATTTTTCCCTGGTCATTGCGGGCCTGGGGCTGCTTTTTTCCGGCGGGATCATAAGGCTTCTCCGTGTACCGGAGGAAATCTCAGAAGATGCGGCTGTTTATTTAAAGGTCATATTAATCGGAACGCCTTTTACCTTTTTTTATAACGGAGTGGCTTCTGCCCTTCGGAGTGTGGGCGATTCAAAGACTCCGGTCCACTTTCTGGCTATGGCCTCGGTTTTAAACGCGTTATTGGATCTGGTATTTGTGGCAGTGTTTCATATGGGAGTTTTCGGGGCTGCATTTTCTACGGTTATTGCGGAGGCGGTTTCCGCTCTTCTGTGTATCTTATACATATATAGGAAGGTTCCCCTTCTTAAACTTAAGCCAAAGGAATTCCGTATGGACCGGGAGCTTTTAAGTCTTACGGTCAAGCATGGAGCGGTCACGGCATTGCAGCAATCCTGCCAGCCTATCGGCAAACTTTTGATACAGGGAGTCATAAATCCTCTGGGCGTCAGCACCATAGCCGCGTTTCAGGCAGTGAACCGGGTGGATGACTTTGCTTTTACTCCGGAACAAAGCATTTCAAGCGGTATGATGACCTTTGTGGCACAGAACCGTGGAGCCGGTAATGGAGAACGGGTAAAGAAAGGTTTTCGGACCGGACTTTTCATAGAA
The DNA here is from genome assembly GCF_032078915.1 of Lacrimispora sp. Classification (GTDB taxonomy): domain Bacteria; phylum Bacillota; class Clostridia; order Lachnospirales; family Lachnospiraceae; genus Lacrimispora. Next base: position 12,623 of record NZ_DAMAUN010000019.1, read on the forward strand.
GCAGGCTACTGGGCGATCATATGCATTGTCATCCTGCTGGTGAAGGAACCGGTGATGAGATTATTTGTGCCCAATGGGGATGGGACCATGGTAAGGATTGGGGCGGAATATTTACACCTTATGGCATTTTTTTATCTGCTGCCGGCGTTTACCAATGGGATCCAGGGTTTTTTCCGGGGAATGGGAAATATGTCCATCACCCTGATTTCCACCCTGATCCAGATTTCCGTCCGGGTGGCATTGGTCATCCTGCTGGTTCCGTCTATGGGAATGAATGGCGTTCCCTATGCATGCCTGGCGGGCTGGGCCTGTATGCTGCTTTATGAGGTACCCTATTATTTCTGGTTTAAAAAGAAAAATGAATTATTACAGGAGAAAAATCATGATTAAAAATATAGTATTTGACATGGGCAGAGTGCTGGTACATTACGATGGAGATATTGTCTGCAGGCATTTTATTGAGGATGAGGCAGAGAGGAAGGCAGTTAGAATCGCTGTATTCGAGTCTCAGGAGTGGCTGTTTCTGGATATGGGGCTGATCTCAGAGGAAGATGCTTTAAAGAAGATGCAGGCGCGTCTGGATACTGCCCATGCAAAGGAAATGGCAGCTCTTTGCCTTGAGCACTGGCATGAATATAATATGTGGCCTGATAAGGAGATGGGGGAACTGGTAGGACAGCTTAAGGAGAGGGGATATGGCATCTATCTTTGCTCCAATGCTTCCCTTCGTCTGCTGACCTGTTATAATATCATCCCAGGAATTGAACATTTTGACGGGAGATTATTTTCCGCTGAGGTAAAGTGTCTGAAGCCTCAAAAGGAAATGTACAGCCATTTGTTTGATAGGTTCCAATTAAAGCCGGAGGAATGCTTTTTTATTGACGATTTGCCCATGAACATTGAGGGGGCAAGGGCCTGCGGCATGGATGGGTACTGTTTTGAGGACGGAGATGTGAAGCGGCTGAAAGAATTTTTGTCCCATTTGAATGATAACTAAGAATGACCTGGAAACATAAGGCCTTATGGCTTTGCAATGAAATGGAGAAACGCTTATTATGTACCGGATTCAGATAAAGGATATGGATTTTGAACAGATTGCCAGGTCCGGCCAGTGCTTCCGCATGGAAGAACGGGAGGGCGAAAACGGAGTCTGGTCGATCGCAGCTGCGGGAGAATATGTGGAAGCAGTCAAAGATGGAGACAGCTTCTTATTTTCCTGCGGAGAGAAGGAGTTTAAAGAAACATGGGCCGGTTATTTTGATTTGCAGACCGATTACGGCGGCTATAAAAAACATGTGGACTCTGAAGATGCATATCTTAGGAAAGCCATGGAATGGGGCTGGGGTGTCAGGATCCTTCATCAGGATTTATGGGAGATGCTGGTGACTTTTTTGATCTCCCAGAATAACAACATCACCCGTATCACAGGCAGTGTTAAGGAGCTGTGCAAACGGTTCGGAGACAAAAAGAAAGGGCTGGGTCTAGCCATGTCCTCTGACGGGAGCTGGAAAGAAACGGTAAGAAGCTTTGATGCCTTTCCTAAGCCGGAGAGCCTTTCTTTGGCGGGCCTTAAGGGATTGTCAGGTTTGGGTCTGGGGTACCGGGATAAATACATCCTGTCAATTGCAGAGAAGTGCAGCGGTCCAGAAGGAGAGGAATGGCTTTTATGCTTAAAGGAAGCAGATTATAAAAATGCCCACAGCATTCTGATGGAGCAGTATGGAATCGGAAGGAAGGTGGCAGACTGCATCTGCCTGTTCGGGCTTCACCATGTGGGGGCTTTTCCTGTGGATACCCACGTAAAACAGATCTTAGAGCTTCACTATCCTCAGGGCTTTCCCCTGGAACGGTATCAGGGATATGCCGGGATCCTCCAGCAGTATATGTTTTATTATAAGATAAATCAAATACCTCGCAGCAAGCTGCGGGGGACTTGATCCGATCCCTTTATTTTGATTGCCTGTGCAGCAGAAGCTGCCCAGGCTTTTTTGTTTTTTATTTTGTCGAAATATTTCATACTTTTATCACACAATCAACAAGAATATATCACACAATTTTCACAATTCCCTTTTACCCTAAGTAAGGATGCAAAATGCATATAAGACAGGAGGAGAGAGAGTTGATTGAAGTCAGAAATCTGGTAAAGGATTACGGCGGTCATCTGGCTGTGGACCATTTAAGCTTTACGATCAACGATGGCCAGATCTATGGATTTCTAGGGCCAAACGGGGCCGGAAAATCCACCACAATGAACATTATGACCGGGTACATCGGAGCCACGGAGGGTGATGTGCTGATCAATGGCCATAATATACTGGAAGATGGGGAGGAAGCAAAGAAGTGTATCGGGTATCTGCCGGAGCTTCCGCCGCTTTATGTGGATATGACTGTGGAAGAGCAGCTGCAGTTTGCTGCCGAATTGAAGAAAATACCGAAAAAGGAGAGGAATGAAGCTGTTTATGAGGTCATGGAGCTTGCCAAACTGGTGGATGTAAAAGGCCGTTTGATCCGCAACTTATCAAAGGGCTATAGACAGCGTGTAGGTTTGGCCCAGGCCGTTTTAGGGTTTCCGCCGGTCATTGTTCTGGATGAACCTACCGTTGGACTGGATCCTAAACAGATCATCGAAATCAGGGATACCATCCGCAGGCTTGGACAGAAACATACGGTTATTTTAAGCTCCCATATCCTTTCCGAGGTCAGCGCAGTATGCGATCATATCATGATCATTGACAAAGGAAGACTGATTGCCAGCGATACGCCGGAGAATCTGGAACGCCAGATGGCCGGAACTGCCGGAATGGAGCTTTTAGTAAAAGGGACAGAAGAACAGATCCTTGAAATACTGGAAGCCATTCCCCAGGCAGCCGATGTGTCTGTACGGGAGAGCGGAGAAGAGGGAATAAACAGGGCAGAATTCCGCATCTGTACAGAAGCGGAAGAGAAAGAAGATGGAGAGGATATCCGGGAAACCATATTCTTTGCATTTGCCGGCCAGAGGCTTCCCATTCTATCCATGCAGACCACAAAGGCGTCCCTGGAAGAAGTGTTCCTTGAACTGACAGGAGAAGGAGCGGCAGAGGTTGCCGGGGCAGGCGAAAGCCTTGAAACAGATGATTATGAAGAGGAGCCTTCAGAGGCGGACCTTACGGAAGAAATGAAAGACGGAGAGGGGGATGAAGAATAATGGCAGCAATTTATAGAAGAGAACTGAAAGCCTACTTTCAGTCCATGACCGGATACGTATTTATCGCCTTTATGGTTCTGTTTATAGGAATTTATTTTATGGCTTATAACATGATGAGCGGATACCCCTACTTTTCATATACTCTGTCTGGCATGGTGACCATTATCATGATCGGCATTCCGGTGCTTACCATGAGAAGCTTTGCAGATGACCGGAAGACGAAGACAGACCAGCTTCTGCTCACCTCCCCGGTATCCGTTGCCCAGATGGTTCTTGGAAAATATCTTTCCATGATAACCGTCTTTGCCGTCCCGGTACTGCTTTCCGGAATCTGTCCTCTCATCATCAAGCTGAACGGAAATGCAAATTTAAAAGCAGATTATGCTTCTTTACTGGCCTTTTTCCTGCTGGGCTGTGTCTATATTGCCATCGGGATGTTTATTTCTTCCTTAACAGAAAGCCAGATCATTGCCGCGGTAGGGACCTTTGGAATCATCCTTCTTCTGCTTTTATGGCCCAGTCTTGTGGGATTTTTACCTACATCGGCGGTTGGCTCAGCAGCAGGGTTTCTGATTCTTTGGTCAGGGATGGTTTTTGCGGTGTCCCGAATGACGGGCCATGGTCCCCTTGCAGCCGGTCTGGAAGCAGCAGGAGTCCTCTGCATTGCAGTGCTGTACCTTGTAAAAAAGGGCCTTTTTGAGCGTGCACTGACAAATGTTTTGGAAAAGATAGCAGTGACCGACGTGTTTCAGAACTTTGCCAGTCATGACATCTTTGATGCAGGCGGCCTGGTTTACTATATCAGCATCATATTCCTGCTGGTATTCTTGACCGTACAGTCCATAGAGAAACGCAGATGGAGTTAGGAGGATGGAGATGACCAGAAAATTAAAAAAAGGAGGCTACACGGCAATCCTAACGTTGATTGTCATAGCAGCCGTGGTAATATTAAACCTTATCGTAGGCCGTCTTCCGGAGAAGGTAAGGCAATGGGATATGAGCAGCAGCCCGATCTATACCCTGGGCGGAACCACGAAGGATCTTGTTAAGGCACTTGATACGGATGTTACGATTTATGTGGTGGCCGATCCGGACTCTGTGGATAAGCGGATTACAAGCTTTATAAAACGCTACGAGGATTTATCCGGCCACATCAAGGTAGTGACCGTGGATTCCGTTCTTCATCCGGACCAGGTACAAAAGCTTAAGGCGCAGGATAACACGCTTTTGGTAAGCTGCGATTCCACAGGAAGGACAGAATCCATCCCACTGACGGATATCATTAAAATGGATGAAATGTCTTACTATTATTATGGACAGTCAAAGGAAACGGAATTTGACGGAGAGGGTCAGATTACCGGGGCCATTTCCCATGTGATCAACGATGTGCAGAAAACGGTTTACGTGACAGAAGGCCATGGAGAGGCAGCCCTTGGAGCTACGGCTTCCGATATGTTAAAAAAGTCTAATCTGACCGTAAACTCTCTGAATCTACTGACAGGAGGAAGCATTCCTGAGGATTGTGAACTTTTGCTCCTCAATGCTCCGGCATCAGACCTGGCGAATGATGAAAAGAAGATGATTTCTGATTACCTGGATAAAGGGGGAAGGGTTCTGATCCTTGCCGGTTATGGAGAAAAGGACCGCCCGAACTTAAGTGCCCTTATGAGCGATTACGGCCTGAATCTGGAAAATGGACTTGCAGCAGATACCAAGAACTTTTATCAGAACAATCCCTATTATATCTTCCCAACCATTCAGGCAGGAAGCGAAGTGACAAACGGCATTGATGGAAAAAGTGCAGCCCTGGTCCTTCAGTCCGCAGCTATGACCCAGAAAGAGGATTTGCCGGAAGGAGTGGAAGTAACTCCTTTTATGGAGACCAGTGATGGAGGTATGCTGGTAACGGCCGATAAGCAGACAGAAGGAACCTATATCCTGGGAGCCGTATCAGAGAAGACTTTAAGTTCCGGAACGGCACGTTTGACCGTATTCACTACCCCATCCCTTATCGATGAAGGGCTGAACACCAGCTTTACCAATTTAACTAATTTAAATCTGTTCATGAATGCAGTTACATCTAATTTTGATGATGTTTCCAATGTATCCATTCCTGCCAAGAGCCTGGATGTGACCTATAACACCGTTACCCATGGAGGCATGTGGGGAATCCTGTTTATATTTGTTATCCCGGTGGTGACACTGGCAGCAGGGCTGATGATCTGGCTGAAGCGCAGACGTCTGTAAAAGGAGGCTGAAACATGAAAAAGAAAAGAGGTCTTTTCTATGGAACGGCCGCTCTGGCGGCCCTGTGTGTGGTCTATGTGGGAGTGGGCCAGTATCTGAACCGCTCCCAGGAACAGGCGAAGGAGAAGGAGGAGGGAGAGAAGGTCTATCTCACCGACCTTACCAATGTTTCCAGTCTCTCCTATGATTTAGACGGACAGGAGCTGTCCTTTACAAAAAAGGATGGCAAATGGAGCTATGACGGAGATGACCTTTTCCCGGTAAAACAGGAGGAAATGGATTCCCTTGCTTCCACGGTTTCAAAGCTTGAAGCTCTGCGGAGGCTGGAAGGCGGAGACAGCCTAAGCGCCTATGGTCTGGATAAGCCCATAAGAAAGATCGCTGCAGCAGCAGAGGATGGAACGAAATCCGTGATCCTCCTTGGCAATGCCACCGGTGACGGGGATTATTATGCAGCACTGGAAGGGCAGGATACCCCTTATCTCATCAGTTCCACCCTGTACAATGAAACCGGCACAGGACTAAATGATCTGATGGTCCTGGAGGAGTTCCCGGCAGTTTCCGGAGCTGACATAAAGAGTATTACAATAACAAAGGCAGGCGTCAGTGAAGATTATGTAAAAAAGAAGCTGGATGAGAAAGATGGGACGATCGAATGGTACAGGGATTCTGCGGATTCGCCGGACAACAAGCTTTCCGATAATTCCGGCCTAAATGTCCTGGCTGATTCCTTAAGCGGCTTAAAGGTAAAGAGCTGCTCCAATTATAAGGTGCAGGACAACGAATTAGCAGGCTACGGCCTTGATCAGCCGGCTGCGGTCATTACCTATACTTATGATAAGAATGGCTCGGAAGAATCCTTTACCCTGTCTGTAGGTTCCTTGGACGGGGACTCCACCTGCTATTACACCCGTACGGAAGGTTCCTCCAATATTAATGAAATTGAAAAAGCTTTTATTGATAAATGTTTAACGATAGACAAAGGCATTTCATAAAAATAATAAATGGTACCCTGATGAATCAGGGTACCATTTTCGAAATCTAAAACGTATAGTCTTCTACTTCCACCTTATCCACTTGCTGATAAGGTGCCAGAGTGGATATCATCTTTACTCTGCTCTTGTATGGATTAAAGCAGTAGTGAACTTCTGAAGGTTCAATGTGAATGAAATCTCCCTGTTTTAAATGGTGGACGACTCCATCTACAACAATATTGATCTCTCCCTCCAAAATGAAGAAATCCTCCTCCATTACGTTATGGTAGTGAGCGGTGAAATCCTCACCTGGCTGGAACTGTACGACTGCAAAATTCATGCGCGGTCCTTTCATCAAATATTTTGGTCCGCTGTCCCCAAAACGGAATTCTTTTTCTGATTCATTGGTAATGAACATATTTTTTCTCCTTTTTCTTCCCTTATAAACCGGGTGCTATCCACATATTCTTAGTGATTTTAAGGTCGCAGAGAGCCAGCTGAGCCTGATAAAATTCTCTCCATTTCCCATAGATTTCACCATAAATCTTATGATTCTCCATGTTTGGCATAAACTGCCGCTCTATCGTTACCAGCTCTTTTGCAGTTTCAGCAATATCCTGATACATGCCGATTCCATATCCGGCCAGGATCGCAGCGCCCAGTGCAGTGGCTTCCTTTACCTTAGGAACCTTTACCGGAAGCCCCAGGACATCAGACAGGATCTGGGCCCAGAGGGAACTGTTAGAGGCTCCGCCGGCAAAAGTAATTTCTTTTGGAAGATGGCCGATGGCATCCTGGACCAGATCCAGATGCCCCTTTGTAACCAGAGCCGCATTCTCTAAAATAGCCCGGTAGAAGGTATAATGGTTATATTTCCCCGGATCAAGGCCAAAGTTTGAGAAGGTGGGTGCGGCGTGTTTCCAGTTAATAAAGTTCATTACATCCGAAAAAGTACACATCATTCCATAGCACCCTGCCGGTATTTTCTCTGCTTCCTCATTCATCAAATCATAGATGCTCTTACCTGCTTCCTCTGCCAGCTTTTTTTCTGCATGGCAGAAGCTGTCCCGATACCATCGCATGACAAGACCCGGCTGAAAGGCAAGGGCTTCAAATTGCCAGATGCCTGGTATGGCATGACAGTTCACACGGACACGGCAGTCCGGATCTGTGTCCGGCTTGTCAGTGTTGTACTCGTACTGCCAGAAGCTGCCTCCGAATACGGCGGCTTCCCCGGCATGTACCACACCTACGCCAATACAGCCCAGCTGGGCATCTCCTCCGCCTACGACAACGGGAATTCCTTCCGGCAGTCCAGTCTGGTTTTTGCAGCAGGAAGTGGTTTTCCCGATTATGGTCCCGCATTCCTTTACAAGGGGAAAAATATCTGTCCGGAGTCCGCACCGTCCGGCAATCTCCGGATTCCAGCAGCGGGTTTTTAAATCAAACAATCCTGTGGTTGATCCGTTGCTTGGCTCTACGGCCAGGAGACCGGTCAGCTTAAATATAAGCCAGTCGTTGAACATTCCAATGTATGCGGCCCGATTATAAATATCAGGCATTTTATTCTTTACCCAGAGAAGCCTTGGGAGGGCATCCAGTGCATATGACTGTCCTGTCTCCTGATAGAGGAGGCGTTCAAGCCCCGGGTCTCTGCGGATCAGTAGTTCTACTTCCTCATTGCTCCGTGCATCTACGTTGGCGCAGGCCCAGATTTCTTTTCCTTCCTTGTCGTAAAGAACGATGCCTTCTCTCATGCAGGTGGTGGAGATCGCGGCTATCTCATAAGGATCGACGGCGCTTGTGCATAAGACCCTTCGGATACAGGATGCGGCAAGCTCCCAGTTATGTACCCAGTCAAAATCCATACTCCCCGGATACCGGGGATCTTCCCTGTGTTCCCATTCCTCTTGAATACAAGAGATCTGATTGCCCTTGCTGTCAAAAAGTACGGCGCGGATGCTGCCGGTGCCTGCATCAATGGCTAAAAGGTAATTTGATGACATCTCCATTCCTCCATTCTATTTTCATATCGGTGAGTCGGGATCTTCCTCCATCAGGTTTAATGCCGTTTGTTCATCTGTGATTAACACATTTAAATAGCCTCCCTTTAAAGAAGCACGTATGGCTTTTAATTTGCTGTCACCTGCGGCGACTCCAATGACATTGGGCAGGGTTCGCAGGGTTGCAAGAGATGTGCTTAACAGCCGGTCTTCAATATCGGTATGAATGGGATTTCCGTCCTGATCGATGAAATGGCTCAGGATATCACCTACGGCTCCCTGCATGGACAAATAGAGAAAGTCATTCTTTGTGAAAATTCCATTCTTGATTATGGTTGCATCTTCTCTGATCCCTCCTATGCCTACGACGGTCATGGAAGCCAGATTCACCATGCGGGAAATTTCCTGTACGGAAGGTTCGTTTTGCATGGCGCTGCAAAGCTCTTTGGTTGAAACAACGAGCGGTGCAGGATACAGAAACAGTTTTGCATTAAATTTGCTGGAAAATGTATTTGGAAGATAATAACTGACTCCTCCTGTTAAAGATACTGCAGACAGAGGTGCTTCTGTTATGGTGGCCAGATGATTGATAACCCGTCCAAGAGTATCTCCGTATCCTATATTGACGTATGTGTTTTCTGTAATCCGGTCACTGATGTACATGGCGGCGGCTTTGGCAATGGTATCATTGATAGAGGGGCTGCCTGGTTCTGAGGGTACCACAAATGCATCCTTTAAGTTCCATCTGCGGATTAACTCCTGTTCGACTTTTAAGTGGCGGCTTCGTTCCTGGGAAATCTGAAACTGGATCACTCCATCCTGCCTGGCTTTCTCCAAAAGCTTAATCACTTTCATACGGGATATTCCGAGTTTTTCGGAAATTTTTTGCTGTGTCATATTTTCTATATAATAATACCATGCTGTTTTAATAATAAGGGAATCTTCATAGTTCATTTTTAGGTCTCCTGTTCTTTGTTATTCTAAACAAATGTTTTGTGTTGAATAAAATGTTTTAAATTTTCTTTAGTATAACAAATGGAATTTCATATGTCAATAGTGCCGGATCAAAAAATGAAAACCTGAAATTGATGAGTAAAATATCATAAATAATACATAATATAGCGCTTAAATTAGTTCAAAAATGCTATATATTTCTGAAAAAACTATTGACAACATGTTTTGGGTCATGTATGATATGGGCATGAACAAAAGTTAGCGATGCGAACAAAAATATCAAGTATGATGGGTGGGAGGAAATATGAAACAATCAGAAGCAGCCCGTTCGGAACAGACACTGTTTTCTGTCAGCGGTATTGTCAAATCATTTGGCTCCAATGCTGTTTTAAAAGGCATCGATTTAAGCGTAGGAGAGGGAGAAGTACTTGCCCTGATTGGCGGAAACGGAGCGGGAAAAAGCACCTTGATGAAAATCATAATGGGTATCTACCAGCCGGATGCCGGAAACGTAACAGTTGCGGGTGGCATGCTTTCGGTATTCAAACCGTCTGTTGCTCTTTCAAAAGGGATTTATATGGTTCCCCAGGAACCCATGCTGTTTCCTAATATGACTGTTGAAGAGAATATCCTGATCGGTTTTAGTGAAAATACGGCTGTTCTTAGGAAACGGCTGCGGCACATCATGGATGAGATCGGCTGGCATCTGGATACGGACCGGAAGGCAATGAGCCTTTCTATCGCAGAACAGCAGCTGGTGGAGCTTTTAAGAGGGCTTCTAAGGCAGGCGAAGCTTCTGATTTTAGATGAACCTACCAGTGCACTGACCTTTGATGAGGTGGAAAGCCTTTTCCGGATTGTGGAGGATTTAAAGAAGAAGGGTATTGGGATCATCTATATTACTCACCGCCTGGCTGAGGTATTCCAGATCGCTACCCATGTGGCAATTATGAGGGACGGGGTGATCACATTAAAGGGAAAAACCTCGGACTTTACCAGGGAGATGCTGGTTAAGGGTCTGCTTCCTCCCAATATGGATGGGCAGCAGATAGCTGGGGAAAAGGAATCCAGTCATCTGGATTATTCTGCACTGGAGCCGGTATTTGAACTGAAAGGCTACTCCGGTTACGGATTCCGGGATATAAACCTTAAGATTTATCCGGGAGAGATTCTTGGGGTCGCAGGAGTTGTGGGAGCCGGACGTACCGAACTTGCAGTTACGATTTTTGGAAAAGATAAGGTTCTTGGAGGGAAGGCTTTTCTGGAAGGAAAAGATGTGACAAGCCTTTCCACCAGGGAGGTTTTAAAAAACGGTATCAATTATGTCCCGGAGGACCGACGCTTAAATGGCCTGTTTGGTATCAGTGATGTTGCGGCCAATATCACCTCTGCTTTGGTTCCGGGGAAATCCCTTGGGCGTATATTTTTAAATAGGAAGGCGGAGCAATTGATCACCCGGAAATATGTGGAGGACTTCCGCATCAAGATCACGGGTCTGGATCAGATTGCGGGAAGCCTTTCCGGAGGCAACCAGCAGAAGATCGTAATCGGCCGGTCCCTGTCTACCAATCCAAAGCTGGTGATTCTGGACGAGCCCACACGTGGTATTGATGCTGCGGCACGGGGAGATGTGTATGCGATTATCCACGAACTGAAAAAGCAGGGAGTGGCGGTTATGCTGATTTCTTCTGATATGGAAGAGATTGTTGAGCTTTCAGACAGGGCAGTTGTGGTCTTTCAGGGACGGCTTAGAGGAGAATTAGGCAAACATGAGATCTCCCAGGCAAGCCTTATGGCGGCATCTTTTGGCGTGACAGAAGGAAAGCAGGTGGAAGCATGAAAAAGATTGGAAAAATCCGTGAGTTAAATAGTTTTCTGTTTCTGGCAGGATTGATTTTTTTGGTGGGCCTGGTGAACAGGAGTTTCTGGCAGCCGGCAGCCATATGGAACTGCTTTAATGACAGCGTTGTATTTACCCTTCTGTCGGCAGGAATTGCATTTGTTATCTTAACGGGAGAAATCGATGTTTCCATCGGGGCAGTGCTGGGCTTATCGGCGGCAGTGGGAGCCGCTCTCTTAAGAGATGGATATGGGGTGGTGACGGCTACGGCAGCCGCTCTATCCATCGGTATTCTTACAGGACTGGTCAATGGAGTCGGCGTGGCGGTATTTCACATTCCCTCTCTGATTTTTACTTTGGGTGTTAACGGTGTTGTGCGGGGGATGATTTATGTATACACGAAGGGTGCTTGGGTTGAAAATCTTCCGGCTGAATTTACCAGAATGTCAAACCGCCTCCTGATTGGAAACTTAACTGTCTTTTATGCTCTGGCAGTTCTTGTGATCCTGATTGTCCATCTTATTTTGACGAAAACGAAAAAGGGAAAATATTTTATCGCAGTCGGAGACCATGCGGCTGGTGCGACCCTGGTGGGAATACCGGCAGATAAAACGAAGATTGTAGCTTATGTCCTGTGCGGAGTGTTTGCTTCCGCCGCAGGTATGATTTATGCGTCCCGCATTGGCTTTATTACGCCTACGGCAGGGAACGGATATGAGATGAAGGCAATTGCTGCCTGCGTTCTGGGAGGCTTAAGCTTAAGCGGCGGGATTGGAAGCCTGGCTGGCGCCTCCATCGGTGCGGTCATCATGTCCTCCATCAGCAGGATTCTTGTCTTTCTTGGATTTTCTTCCGATTATGACAATACGATCACAGGTATCATGCTGCTGACCATTGTTGTAATTAATACTGTGTCACAGAACCGGGCGGTAGAGAAAAACCGTCACCGGATCCTGGCCGCAAGGACTGCAGAAAAAGGAGGAGAGAAGAAATGAAATCTCATATCTGGAAAAAATGGGAATTTGTACTCTCTTTGATATTAATTCTGGAAATCGTTGTTTTTGCATCAAAGAACAGTAAGTTCCTTATGCCTAGAGTGCTGTTTGGCAGTATGAATGATATCATTTCCATTTGTATCATCTCACTGTTTGTCACCTTTGTCATGATCACAGGAGGGATCGATATCCAGGCCGGTTCCATTGTAGGGCTTTCATCCATTATTCTGGGAGTTGCCTGGCAGGATGGAGGAGTGAACATTTGGGCTGCTTCCCTGATCGCTATGATTGCAGCCGGGTTATGCGGCGCCCTTTCCGGCTATTTTATCGCATTTTGCGGCGTGCAGCCTATGGTGGTCACTCTTGGAGGGAGTTTTCTGTACTCGGGAATTGCTCTTCTGGTGTCCAATTTGTCAGCAACGGAGAGCTACAAAGGAATCAGCGGTTTCCCGGATAGTTTTTTAAGACTTTCTAAAGTAAAGCTGTTTGGTGTGATTCCAAGTCAGGTGATCATTTTTCTTATCCTGGCAGTGCTGGCCTATGTTCTTCTACATAAAACCAGATATGGCAGACAGGTATTTCTGGTAGGGGTAAATCCTGATGCAGCGGAATATTCAGGCATTCATGCCAAATTCATTATTATGAGCACTTACATTCTTTCTGGAATCAGTGCGGCGGTGGCAGGAATCATCCTGACTTCTTATCTTGGTACGGCAAAAAGCGATATTGGCTCAACCCTGACCCTTCCCATTATTACTGCGGTGGTTTTAGGCGGTACTTTAAGTACAGGAGGAAAAGGAAGCGTACCTGGAACGGCCCTTGCTGCGGTAGTTATCGGAACTTTGAGATTCGGGCTTCCTTTGTGCTTTAAGGTGAGCCAGCAGTATTTGGACATTCCGGCAGGGCTTCTTTTACTGGCGGTGGTAACGGGCAGGGCTGTCCTGAATAATCCGGCTCTCAAAGCACGTTTTCTGAAAAGAGAACGGAAGTGATTGGTAACATGAGGTAAAAACCTCATTAATATAAAACGATCAAAACATATAAGGAGGATTTTATTTATGAGAAAAGCAATGGCACTTGTATTGGCAGGACTGATGGCGGCATCGCTCACTGCTTGCGGCAGCTCAGGAAAACCGGCTGCGGCATCTAATGCACCAGCTAATGAAACGAAATCAGAATCAAAAGCGGAAGAGAGCAAAGACAATACCGGTCCTTCCGGTATTTCTGGAAAAACAGTTGCATTTATTCCTAAGCTGACGGGAAATGCATTTTTTGAATCCGCCAATGCGGGAGCACAAAAGTATGGAAAGTCCTGGGGAATTACCGTTGACTATCAGGGAAGCGCCAATGCGGCTGTAGCAGACCAGGTTCAGGTAATCAACAATGCGGTGGCAAGCGGTGTGGATGCCCTTTGTGTTTCTTCTGTAGATGCAACAGGGCTTGATTCCGCGTTAAAGGAGGCGGCTGACGCAGGTCTGACTGTGGTCACATGGGATTCTGATGTTTCAGATACGGTGCGTACGTTAATGGTTTCACAGGGAACTCCTGAGATGCTTGGGAAGATGCTGGTAGATATGGGAGTGGATTCTTTAACAAAGCGGGGGAAGGATGTCAAAGCTGACGCTGTGAAATACTGCTGGCACTATTCTCAGGCAACGGTAGCGGATCAGAATTCCTGGCAAGTTGCGGGTGAAGCCTATATCAAAGAGAACTATCCTAACTGGGTGAATGTGGCTCCGAATAATTATTATTCCGAACAGGATGCGGAAAAAGCGGTTTCGATCGGCGCTTCTATTCTGGAAGCAAACCCGGATATTGACCTGATTATCTGCAATGACTCTACGGCTCTTCCAGGCCAGTGTAAAGCAGCCCAGAACAAGGGACTTACAAAAGAAGATGTGACCATTACCGGTTTTGCCTCCCCGATGTCCATTAAGGATTACTGCAATGCGGGAGTGATTGAGCAGTGGGGGCTTTGGGACTGCCAGGTGCAGGGAGCGATTGGCTGCTATCTTGCCGCCTATCTGTCCTCAGGGAATCAGGTGAAAGTAGGAGACAAGATTGATATCCCGGAAATCGGTACCGTGGAAGTAATGCCAAATGACTGTCTGGTTGAGGGAGCCGCTACCGGTGAGGTAAACAATGGAGTCGTTCTCCTTCCGGAGCGTACGGTATTTAATAAAGATAACATGAACAACTATGATTTCTAATATGGCTGAAACGCCGGGAATCATGGCAGTAAATAATATAGAAGCAAAAGGAGAAAGAATATGGCAGATTTGGATGGAATGAAAGTAGAACATGACTATCACCTGGATGAACCATTTGCAAACAATAAGCCTTTTTACGTAAAGGGGGCAGCTCACCTGGATTGGGGAATGAAGAAGCATTTATCGAATATTTTTGATGAGAACAGCGGAAATACGGTGATGTTTGCCTTTGATCATGGATATTTTATGGGTTCTGTATCTGGCCTGGAAAGACTTGATTTAGTGGTGCCTAAGCTGCTTCCTAATATCGATGTCTTAATGGGGACAAGAGGGGCAATCAGGAGCTGTGTGCCGGCAGAAGGAAGGAAAGGCATTGCACTGCGTGTTACCTCCGGTTCTTCTATGCTTGACGAGGATTTGTCCCATGAAGTTCTTGCCGTTGACATAGAGGATGTGATTCGTATGAATGCGGATTGTATGGCGGTTCAGACGTTTATCGGAGGGGATGGACAGCTTTCGAGCCTTGATAATCTGTCAAAAGCGGTAAATTTGGGCATGCGCTACAGCATTCCTACCATGGGAGTTGTGGCAGTAGGAAAGCAGATGGAGCGTACAGACCGGTTCTTTAAGCTGGCTACCCGCATTGTTGCGGAGTTAGGAGCAAATATCATAAAAACCTACTACTGTGAAAACTTTGAAGAAGTGGTATCGGCCTGCCCTGTTCCCATTGTGGTAGCAGGAGGCAAGAAGCTTCCAGAGAAAGAAGCTCTGGAGCTTGCATATAACTCCATCAGCCAGGGGGCAAAAGGGGTTGATATGGGAAGAAATATCTTCCAGAGCCAAAGCCCTGTGGAGATGAGTGCGGCTGTCCGAAAGATCGTACACGAAGGATTCACTGCGAAAGAGGCTTTTGAGTTCTATCAGGATATGATCCATTAGTTAATAACGGTTTCATTTTAGGTTAAGTACCTGCCAATTTTGGCAGGTGCTTTTTTATGCTGCAACAGAATCGTTGTTGTGATATGCCATGGGTGTGCTATGACTGACAGCAAACCTTTTTAATGGAGGGGGGCGCAGTAAGGGAATTAGACAGTAAGAGATTAGACACATATATTAATGTATAAAGAGGTAAAAAACCTCTTTATGTTATGATTTCAGCTTTATACAAAAGTCTTACAAGTAGAAACCGTAATTTACGCTCTAACAGGAGAGGATTATAATGAATAAATGTAGAAATTGTAATGAAAATCGCTGCCTTGATGAAAACCGCTGCTGTAATTCGGCAGGATCCCAAGGCTGCAGATGCTGCGTGGGGCCAACAGGACCACAAGGTGTACCAGGGCCTACCGGACCTGCTGGACCAACCGGGGCAGCTGGCGCTCAAGGACCGATGGGACCACAAGGACCTGTTGGACCGATGGGACCAATGGGACCACGGGGACTTATTGGCCCGACTGGATCTACTGGCCCGACTGGACCTGGCGGTCTTTCCGGAGCGACCGGTCCGACCGGACCTACTGGCTCCATAGGACTTACCGGAGCAACTGGACCGACCGGAGCAACTGGGGCCGCTGGACCCGCTGGGGCTCAAGGGCCTACTGGTCCTACCGGGCCAATTGGTTTGACAGGAGATACCGGACCTACTGGCCCCATAGGGCTTACCGGAGTAACTGGCCCGACAGGTCCCACCGGCCCGACCGGTTCCATAGGACTTACAGGGGAAACTGGCCCGACCGGACCTACAGGAGCAACTGGCCCCATAGGACTTACCGGAGCAACCGGCCCGACTGGCCCGACCGGAGCTGCCGGAGAAACTGGCCCCACCGGCCCGACCGGTTCCATAGGACTTACCGGAGAAACTGGCCCGACTGGCCCGACCGGAGCTGCCGGAGAAACTGGCCCAACTGGCCCGACCGGTTCCATAGGACTTACCGGAGAAACTGGCCCGACAGGTCCCACCGGTCTTACAGGAGCAACTGGCCCAACCGGCCCCACTGGATCCATAGGACTTACAGGAGAAACTGGCCCTACCGGTCCCACCGGTCTTGCAGGAGCAACTGGCCCTACCGGCCCGACAGGTCCCATAGGACTTACCGGAGAAACTGGCTCGACCGGACCCACTGGCCTAACCGGATCCACCGGCCCGACAGGTCCCATAGGACTTACCGGAGAAACTGGCTCGACCGGACCAACCGGCCCCACAGGTCCCGTAGGACTTACCGGAGAAACTGGCCCGACAGGTCCCACCGGACTTACAGGAGAAACTGGCCCAACCGGCCCAACCGGCCCCACTGGTCCCATAGGGCTTACCGGAGAGACTGGGCCTACCGGGGCAACTGGACCTACCGGGCCTGCAGGAACAGGCACCAATATGTCAGGAGTGATTCCCTTTGCCATAGACGATGAATATGCCGAGGTTTCCACGGATGACCTGGGCAATCCGTCAATTATTCAATTTGCTGGATATGAAGCAAATGCAATTAATTCAGGCAGGCCTACACAGCTTCAAGAGGGTGACTGGGCAGCAGGAACGATTACATTTGACTTCGTTAACTATGATCAATTTTACCGCAGTTGTTTTGTTATGCCTTATGATGCAGTCGTAAAAAACATTTATGTACTATTTGGTGCCAAAATGTCACTTTTCCTACCGGAGGGATCTACGCTGTTTCCGTTTGCTGCCCTTGCAGTTTTAACATCAGATACACCTGGACAGATGACAGGCGGGATGGTGTTTACCATACTTCAGGATACCCTGACTTATTCGGATCCGTTTATAGCGCCGGCAGGTGGAGGGCAGGTTCCTAAATATACACTGGAAAGAGGTTCCCTGACAGACATCAATGCCTCGATCCCGGCGGGTTCCCTTGTTGGAATTATTGTCGGATGCAGAGCAGAAGGTGTTACTTCGGAAATATTCGTCAGGTTCTCAGTAAGCGGCGGGATTTTGCTTGACTAAACAATAGAAGCAGGTCTGTATCCAGCCTTGCAGCATGATACAGGCCTTTCTTCGTAAATAGGAATATTCCGAGAGAATAAGGAGGGTAAACCGGCAGTTATGATCAATGACGAAATTATCCGTATGATAGAGGAAGCAGCCCAGTTTCCGGTTTCAGGAAGAAAGACCAATCTGTATAAGGATCTGGGGCTTGACTCCCTTTCTTTTATCCATCTTTTACTTAAGATAGAAGATACGTATTCTATTACCTTTGATATTACGGAAATGGAATCTTGTCTGGAAGTCGGCCGGATGATTGAACTGGCTGAGAGGAAAGTAAAGGAGAAGAATTTAAAATGATCAGAGAATTGTTCATGAAACAAACAAACCTGGAAAAACAAGCGATAATTGACGGAGAAACAAGGATTACGTTTCAGGACCTGGTTCAAAAAGCCGGGGCAATACAGGCTTGTCTGCCCAGGAATGATTGGAAAATTGCCGCAATATTTTTACCGGATGGGAGCGATTATATCGCTGCTCTTTTCGGAATTTTCCTGCTGGGGAAAACAGCTTTTCCGATAAGTGTCCGCTTGACAAAACACGAAGTAACTCCTCTCCTGGACCAGACATCCACAGATATAATTATTACTTCCATAAGATTCCGTTCGTTTTTTGATGAGATAAAATCCATGGATGTACCTGATTTACAGGTGATTTACGTTGAGGAATGTCTGCTGGGGGAATCTATGCCGGTTCTTTTCGAAAACAGCCCGGGACCCGATGAACCCATAATTCTGCTAACAACATCAGGCTCTACCGGCAGGGTGAAAATTGTACCCCTTTCAGAAAGGAATGTTGAAACTTCGGTTTTGGGATATATCGATAAAATGTGTTTTGAGGAGTTGGATGAGAAGAATATCAGGTACATCCTTGCAGCTCCGTTCTCTTCTGCATACGGAATGATGATCCTGTGTGCATGTCTCATGAAAGCGTTCCCTATCGTTCTTCTTAAGGAAGGTTTTACTTTGGACTCCTTTTATAAAGCGGTTCAGGAGAATAGAGTGACCCACTATGAGGGCGGGGCAGCGGTTCCTCTTTTGATGGAACAGACAGCGGGCAGGCCCGTTCCTTATGATATTCATTTATTAAAATATTTCGGATTTGGAGGAAGCAAAGTTTCCGGTACCACATTGAAAAAACTTTTAGCAGCTTATCCGGGAATCCAGCTATGGCAAGGCTACGGGATGACAGAAGCTGCTCCGTTGATTACAAAATGCTCGAAAATCAGTTTAAAGAAGCTGGATTCCGTTGGAAAGGCAATAAAAGGAATTAAAATATCCATAGAAGCTGACGGGGTGATTACGGATATTCCTTATACCAATGGGGAAATTCTTGTAAAGGGACCCAATGTGATGTCGGGATATTACAAAAATGAAGAGGAAACTAAGAAGGTACTGAAACATGGCTATTTGTATACGGGTGATCTTGGCTACCTGGATGAAGACGGCTATTTGTATATCTGCGGGCGGAAGAAAAACGTAATTATTGTCAGAGGATTCAACGTATATCCGGAAGAAGTGGAAGCCTGTATCTTAAACAGTCTGCTAGTAAATGACTGTGTTGTTTATGGAGAAACGGATCCTTTAGGAATTGAAACCGTATGCGCAGATATCGTTCCGGCCGATCCTCTGGTCAGTCAGGAAAAAATCGAGGAAGAAATCAGGGCTTACTGCAAAGTGCATTTGTCAGGATTTAAACAGCCCCGGAAAATTCAAATAGTTGATGCGGTCAGAAAAACTGCATCTGGAAAAAATGAAAGGAGAAAAGGGGAGCAGCTATGAATCTGATTTATCTTCAGGGATTAAACTGCTATACCAGCAGCATGATAAATGCTGCTGTTCTCATAGGAGTGGATTACCGGAATGTGCTTGCTGACTTATGGTCGGAAACCGACTTTACTTATGACCAGATCCATCACTTATATTTATCCAGAAGAATGCCTGCGAATCTGGAAGCCTTGGGTGTAAGCCTGAAATTTTTAAACTGCTGTTCCAAACAGGAAATGGAGAAAAATATATCCTGTCTTACCTTAGGACAATGGAATGTAGTTGAAATGGATGCATTTTTCATTCCGTGGGTTCCCTATTATCATACATTGCACAGTTTCCATTATTTTATTGCCCGGAAGGAGGAAAAAGGGGTTTTTTCCTGTTTTGACCCTACGTATGATAAAAAATATATGGAATTAACAGAGGAAGATATGATAACCCACGCCTCTGATCTTTGTCAGATTCATAAAGCTGCAGAAAAACAATTTTGTAAGGGAATCCGGCAGGAGACACAGGAAATTTTGTACACTCATCAGAAAACACAGGATAATCTCCTTAAACAAATCAGAGAATGCGCTTATGGAAAACAGAAAAATGGAGAACTGCTTGCAAAGTACATAGATGCTTTGATAAACAACCGATATCTTTATCTTCATTATCTTCAAAACATGCCATTGTTCAGAGAAGCATATGACAAGTATTTCCATAAGGAATACTTCTTAAAGTGGACGGCAGTGAAACATGGGTTATATAAGGCTTCTTTCAGGCAGAATAACCGGGAAATCATTAAGGAAGTATGCGGGCATTTCCAGGAACTGATCCAGGAAGAAATGGACATTGCCCGGAAAATTGAGGCATTGAGCCCAGAAGAGATTCAGGAAGAAAAACAGCCAATGGGAACCAGATGATCGGTTCCTATTTTTTTATCTTATAACTTTAATTTATAGTATCAATTCCAATCTCATATATTCTTTTCCCGAAAATTATTTTATTTTAGTTGAAAAATCCCGATAAATGTTCTATTATGAGAAGAAATATATTAGCAGAGTACAGTGTCATAGAGGGAGTGGAAGAGATGAATTACAACATTGCAGTGATTCCCGGCGACGGGATCGGGCCTGAAATCATTGGAGAGGCGAGAAAGGTCCTTGATAAAGTGGGAAGTGTATACGGTCATGAGTTCCAGTATACAGAAGTATTGATGGGCGGCATTTCCATTGATACACATGGCGTTCCCTTAACAGATGAAGCCCTTGAAACAGCGAAAAACAGTGATTCCGTTCTCCTTGGGGCAGTTGGCGGAAATGTAGGAAATTCAAGATGGTACGATGTGGCACCGAATCTGAGACCTGAAGCGGGGCTACTTGCCATCCGTAAGGGTCTTAATTTATTTGCCAATATCCGCCCAGCTTATCTGTATAAAGAGCTGTCGGATGCCTGTCCTTTAAAAAAGGAGATCATTGGAGACGGGTTTGACATGGTCATCATGAGAGAACTGACAGGAGGCTTGTATTTCGGAGAGCGGTATACCAAAGAGGTGGATGGCGTTATGACTGCC
The DNA here is from genome assembly GCF_032078915.1 of Lacrimispora sp. Classification (GTDB taxonomy): domain Bacteria; phylum Bacillota; class Clostridia; order Lachnospirales; family Lachnospiraceae; genus Lacrimispora. The sequence goes on from NZ_DAMAUN010000019.1 coordinate 33,358, forward strand.
GTGGATACCCTTACCTATAATGAAAATGAAATAAGAAGAATCGCCGTTAAGGCTTTTGATATTGCCATGAAACGCCGGAAAAAAGTAACAAGCGTTGATAAGGCAAATGTACTGGATTCCTCCAGGCTTTGGAGAAACGTGGTGGAAGAGGTGGCAAAGGATTATCCGGAGGTGACCTTAACCCATATGCTGGTGGATAACTGTGCGATGCAGCTTGTCATGAATCCAGGACAGTTTGATGTGATCCTGACAGAGAATATGTTTGGCGATATCTTATCCGATGAAGCCAGCATGATCACAGGCTCCATTGGAATGCTTTCCTCGGCAAGCATGAATGAAAGCAAATTTGGAATGTATGAACCAAGTCATGGCTCTGCCCCGGATATTGCGGGTAAAAATATTGCAAATCCCATTGCAACCGTTCTTTCCGCCGCTATGATGCTTCGTTATTCCTTTGATCTGGATACGGAAGCGGCAGCCGTGGAAGCAGCCGTGGAGCAGGTGCTTAAGGAAGGATACCGGACGGCAGACATATATTCGGAAATGGGTAAAAAAGTCTCAACCGCAGAGATGGGAGATTTAATTGCGGAACGGATTGGAAAAGAAAAGGAGTGTGCAGCACATGAAAAGTGATTCAGTAAAAAAAGGGATGCAGCAGGCGCCTCACCGTTCCCTGTTTCACGCACTGGGAATGACAGAGGAAGAGATGGAGAGACCTCTGATCGGTATTGTCAGTTCTTATAACGAAATCGTACCAGGCCATATGAACCTGGACAAAATAGTGGATGCCGTTAAAATGGGAGTCGCCATGGCAGGCGGTACACCGGTGATGGTGCCGGCCATAGCGGTATGTGATGGAATCGCCATGGGACACATAGGAATGAAATACTCCCTGGTTACCAGGGACTTGGTAGCAGATTCCACAGAATGCCTTGCCAGAGCCCATGCTTTTGACGCCCTGGTCATGGTACCCAACTGTGATAAGAATGTTCCTGGACTCTTAATGGCAGCAGCCCGCATTAACATACCCACAGTGTTCGTCAGTGGCGGACCAATGTTAGCAGGGCGTGTGCACGGTCATAAAACCAGCCTTTCCAGCATGTTTGAGGCGGTGGGAGCTTATACCGCAGGAAACATGTCGGAAGAGGATGTGAGGGAATACGAGCAAAAGGCATGTCCTACCTGCGGCTCCTGCTCAGGCATGTATACGGCCAACAGCATGAACTGTCTGACCGAGGTTTTGGGAATGGGACTGAAAGGAAACGGAACCATTCCGGCGGTTTATTCGGAACGTCTTAAGTTAGCAAAGCATGCGGGTATGGCGGTTATGGAGATGCTTAAGAAGAACATCTGTCCCCGTGACATCATGACGGAAAAAGCCTTCCGCAATGCCCTGACCATGGATATGGCTCTGGGATGCAGCACCAACAGCATGCTTCATCTTCCTGCCGTTGCTCATGAGGCAGGAGTTGATTTAAATCTGGAAATTGCAAATAAGATCAGTGCAAAGACTCCTAACCTTTGCCATCTGGCTCCGGCAGGACCTACTTATATGGAAGATTTAAATGAAGCAGGCGGCATTTATGCTGTTATGAACGAGGTCAGCAAGCTGGGACTTCTGGAATTAGACTGTATGACAGTAACAGGTAAAACAGTTGGAGAGAATATTAAGAGTTGTATAAATAAGAATCCTGAAGTGATCCGGCCGGTGGAAGATCCTTACAGCCAGACTGGGGGCATCGCCATATTAAAGGGAAATTTAGCCCCTGATTCTGCAGTGGTAAAGCGCTCCGCCGTAGCGCCTGAGATGTTAAAGCATGAAGGCCCGGCAAGAGTGTATGATTGTGAGGAGGATGCCATAGCAGCCATCAAGGGCGGAAAGATTGTGGCAGGAGATGTGGTTGTTATCCGTTATGAAGGCCCCAAGGGAGGCCCGGGCATGAGGGAGATGTTAAATCCCACCTCAGCCATTGCAGGCATGGGGTTAGGTTCTACAGTGGCCCTTATTACCGACGGACGTTTCAGCGGCGCCTCCAGAGGTGCCTCCATCGGGCATGCATGTCCGGAGGCAGCGGTGGGAGGTCCCATTGCCCTGGTGGAAGAGGGAGACATTGTTTCCATTGATATTGATAATCACCGGTTAGACGTGAAGGTATCTGATGAAGAAATGGCCAGAAGAAAGACCAATTGGCAGCCAAGGAAACCTCAGGTGACTACTGGATATCTGGCACGCTATGCGGCCATGGCAGCCCCGGCAAGCCGGGGAGCGATTCTCGAAATATAAAAAAAGGAGCAGCCTATGAAGACATTGACAGGAGCAGAGATTGTGATCGAATGCCTGAAAGAGCAGGGAGTGGATACTGTTTTTGGATATCCGGGCGGTACGATCTTAAATATATACGATGCCCTTTATAAACATCAAGATGAGATCACCCATATCCTGACCTCCCATGAACAGGGCGCAGCCCATGCGGCAGACGGATATGCAAGAGCCACCGGCAAGGTGGGAGTATGTCTGGCCACCTCAGGGCCTGGAGCCACCAACCTGGTAACCGGAATTGCCACCGCATTTATGGATTCTATCCCAATGGTTGCCATTACGTGCAACGTGGCAGTGAGCCTCCTGGGAAGGGATAGCTTCCAGGAGATCGATATCACCGGTGTGACCATGCCTATCACAAAGTATAACTTCATCGTTAAGGATATAACAAAGTTGACTGACACCATCCGCAGGGCCTTCCAGATCGCACAGACCGGAAGACCGGGACCTGTGCTGGTGGACATTACAAAGGATGTGACCGCCGGTACCTTTGAATATGAATCCCAGACTCCGGAGCCTGTCAAGAGGCAGGAAGATACCATAACCGAGGAGGATTTAGAGACAGCGCTGCAGCTGATCCGGAAATCCCAGAAGCCGTATATTTTCGTAGGAGGAGGGGCGGTTGCTGCCAATGCCTCGGAGGAGCTTTCTTCCTTTGCCCACAAGATTCAGTCCCCGGTGGCAGACAGTCTTATGGGAAAAGGAGCTTTCGACGGGACCGATGAATTGTATACCGGAATGGTAGGAATGCACGGAACCAAGACCTCTAATTTTGGAATAACAGAATGTGACTTATTGATTGTAGTGGGTGCCCGGTTCAGTGACCGGGTGACCGGTAATGCCGCCAAGTTTGCCAAGAGGGCAAAGATCCTTCAGTTTGATGTAGACCCG
>NZ_DAMAUN010000019.1:36578-81854 GCF_032078915.1 Lacrimispora sp.
GACCCGGCGGAGATCAATAAGAACGTTAAGACATATGCCAGCGTCGTTGGTGATGTAAAAGTGATCTTAAGAAAGCTGAATGCCCGTTTAGATCCCATCAATCATGAAGAGTGGCTGGCCCATATTGACCGGTTGAAGGATATGTATCCCATGCGCTTTGATAAGAGCACGCTGACCGGTCCCTATATCATTGAAAAGATTTACGAGATCACACAGGGAGACGCCATCATTACAACAGAGGTAGGCCAGCATCAGATGTGGGCTGCCCAGTTCTACCAGTATAAATATCCCAGAAGCTTCCTCTCCTCCGGTGGTCTTGGAACCATGGGCTATGGCCTGGGGGCCTCCCTGGGTGCGAAGCTGGGCTGCAAGGATAAGGTAGTCATAAACGTGGCAGGAGACGGATGTTTCCGTATGAATATGAATGAGATCGCCACGGCTACCCGCTACAATATTCCCATCATTCAGGTGGTTTTAAACAACCACGTATTAGGCATGGTCCGTCAGTGGCAGACCCTGTTCTATGGAAAGAGGTATTCACATACAGTTCTTAATGATCAGGTGGATTTTGTAAAGGTAGCGGAAGGGCTGGGAGCTAAGGCTTACCGTGTGACCAGTAAGGACGATTTTGAGCCTGTCCTTAAAGAAGCTATAGAGTTAAACGTTCCTGTTGTTATAGATTGTCAGATTCATTGTGATGACAAGGTATTCCCAATGGTATCACCGGGAGCGCCCATCCAGGATGCGTTTGACGCAGAAGACTTAAAGATTTAAGACAAAAGTATGAGGAGGAAGATTATGAGCAGAGTGTACAATTTTTCCGCAGGGCCTGCTGTGCTGCCGGAAGAAGTCCTGAGAGAAGCCGCAGAAGAGATGATGGATTACAGAGGTTGTGGTATGTCAGTTATGGAGATGAGCCACAGGTCTAAGATGTTCGAATCCATCATCGGTGATGCAGAAGCGGATTTGCGGGATTTATTGAAGATTCCGGACAATTACAAGGTATTATTTTTACAGGGCGGAGCCTCCCAGCAGTTTGCTATGGTTCCCATGAACTTATTCAAGAATCGCGTAGGGGATTACATCATTACGGGACAGTGGGCGAAGAAGGCATACCAGGAAGCAAAGCTTTTCGGTACAGCCAATGCGGTTGCGTCAAGCGCCGACAAGACCTTCAGTTATATCCCGGATGTTTCGGATCTGCCGATTTCTGATGATGCGGATTACGTTTATATCTGTGAAAATAACACAATTTACGGGACTAAGTTTAAAACATTGCCAAATACAAAAGGAAAAACACTTGTTGCCGATCTCTCCTCCTGTTTCTTATCGGAACCTATTGACATTTCAAAATACGGCCTGATTTTTGCAGGCGCCCAGAAGAACGTAGGGCCTGCAGGCGTGGTCATCGCCATCATCCGGGAAGACTTGATCACAGAGGAAGTGCTTCCTGGAACGCCTACCATGCTCCGATATAAGACTCATGCCGATGAGAAGTCTCTTTATAACACACCGCCGGCTTATGGAATCTATATCTGCGGAAAGGTGTTTCAGTGGTTAAAAAACCTGGGTGGCCTGGAAGCAATGAAAGAACTCAATGAAAAGAAAGCAGCCATTCTATATGATTATCTGGACCAGAGCCAGATGTTTACCGGTACTGTAGTAAAGAAAGACCGTTCTCTGATGAATGTGCCCTTTGTGACCGGAAGCGAGGAACTGGATGCACTGTTTGTAAAGGAATCAAAGGCAGCAGGCTTTGAAAACTTAAAAGGCCACCGGAGCGTAGGCGGTATGCGGGCCAGCATTTATAACGCCATGCCAATAGAAGGTGTGGAGAAGCTGGTTTCCTTTATGAAAGATTTTGAAGCAAAGCATGGGAAATGACCCTACAGTTAAGAGAGGAGACATGATGAGAAAAATTCATTGCCTCAATGCGGTTTCCGACTGCGGAACCGCATTGCTGACAGAAAATTATACCTTAACAGATGACATAAAAGAAGCGGATGGTGTCCTTGTCCGAAGCGCTTCCATGCATGAGCTTGAATTCCCTGAGGGTCTTTTAGCCATCGCAAGAGCTGGGGCAGGAGTCAATAACATTCCCCTGGATGAGTGTGCCGCAAAGGGGATCGTGGTGTTCAATACACCGGGAGCCAATGCCAACGGAGTCAAGGAGCTGGTCATTGCAGGCCTTATGATGGCTTCCAGAGATATTGAAGGAGGCATACGCTGGTGTAAAGACAATAAGGACGATGAGAATATTGCAAAATCTGCGGAAGCAGCAAAAAAAGCCTTTGCAGGATATGAAATTAAGGGAAAGAAGCTGGGCGTCATCGGACTTGGAGCCATTGGCGCGGAAGTGGCCAATGCTTGCTCTTCCTTAGGGATGGAGGTTTATGGGTATGATCCCTTCATTTCCATAAATGCAGCATGGAAGCTTTCCAGAAATATCAAGCACATCACATCTGCAGATACTATTTACCAGGAATGCGATTACATAACCCTTCACCTGCCGTTAATTGACTCCACAAAAGGAATGGTGAATAAGGCTGTTCTTGACCGTATGAAGGATGGGGTTGTGGTACTGAACTTCTCAAGAGACATCCTGGTGAATGAGGATGATATGGCAGAGGCCTTAAAAACCGGCAAGGTGAAAAAGTATGTGACTGATTTCCCCAATCCAAAGTCCGTTCATATGGAAGGAGCCATCGTTATCCCTCATTTAGGCGCTTCTACCGAGGAATCAGAGGATAACTGTGCCAAAATGGCGGTAGAAGAGATCGTGGATTACATCGATAACGGGAATATCCGCAATTCCGTAAACTTTCCTGCCTGTGATATGGGAGTGTGCAAAGCGGCAAGCCGTATCGCAGTGCTTCACTTAAATATTCCAAACATGATCGGACAGATTACAGGAACACTGGCAGCAGGAGATATGAACATCTCCGATATGACCAATAAAAGCCGTGAAAAGTACGCGTATACCCTGCTTGATTTGGAAAGCGTCCCGGATGAAGAGAGCATACGTAAGCTAAGTGAAATAAAGGGCGTACTCCGGGTGAGAGTAGTTAAATAAAGTAGGAGTTTAGCAGTTTGGGCGTCGGCCCTATAGAAACATGTATGTGATTTGTGTTTAGTGAGCGGGCGCACACGCACAAATCACATGCATGTTTCTGCATGACTGAACTGTAAACAAATAAAGGAGATACTATGGCAATTGTAAAACCATTTCAATGCGTTAGACCTGATGAACGGTATGCCAGGCAGGTGGCAGCCCTTCCCTATGACGTATACAGCCGTAAGGAGGCCTGCCAGGTAACGGCAGCCAACCCAAGGTCATTTTTAAACATTGACAGGCCGGAGACACAGTTTTCTGATGATGTGGATACCTATGATGACCGTGTTTATGAAAAAGCCGGGGAAATGCTGAAAAGCTGGATAGAGGACGGGACTCTTAGGAAAGATTGTCTGGAAGCCTATTATATCTATGAACTGACGATGGACGGAAGGCGTCAGACGGGGATCGTGGCTTGTTCTTCCATTGATGATTATGTGAATGGAGTCATAAAAAAACACGAAAACACCAGGGAAGAAAAGGAAGTGGACCGGATCCGCCATGTGGATACTACCGATGCACAGACCGGCCCCATTTTTCTGGCCTACCGTTCCAATGAAACGGTCAACGAAATTGTGAATTTAATAACAGGGACAAAGCCTTTGTATGATTTTGCGGCAGAAGACGGAATCAGCCACAGGGTATGGCAGATCCAGGACAAAGACAGCATCTCCCTGATCGAAACGGCATTCCAAACGATCCCCTCTACTTACATCGCAGATGGACATCACAGGGCGGCTTCCGCTGTAAAGGTTGGGCTTAAGAGGCGTATGGAAAATCCGGGATATACAGGAGAAGAACCATTTAACTATTTCCTTTCCGTCCTGTTTCCCCATGACCAGCTGATGATCATGCCATATAACCGGGTGGTAAAGGATTTAAACGGCCTTTCAGAAGATGAGTTTCTTCAAAAGGCAGGGCAGTCCTTTGAAGTATCCTGTATGGGAACCGAAGCCTTTGAACCTTTGGACAAAGGATCCTTTGGGATGTACTTAAACCGGAAATGGTACTGCTTAAAAGCTTTTGACTCCTTAAAATCCACAGATCCGGTTAAGGGCCTGGATGTATCCATCCTCCAGGATCATCTGCTTGGTCCTGTTTTGGGAATCGGAGATCCCAGAACGGATAAAAGAATTGATTTTATCGGAGGGATCCGGGGGCTTAACGAACTGGAGAAACGTTGCGGCCAGGATATGACAGCAGCATTTTCCATGTACCCCACCTCCATTCAGGAGCTGTTTGCCGTGGCGGATGCAGGACTTTTAATGCCTCCTAAATCCACATGGTTCGAGCCGAAGCTCCGCAGCGGATTGTTTATCCACCTTCTAAAATAAAACACGCCGTCCCCGGCTGGCTAAGGCCTATGGGGACGGCGTTTCTTTTTCCGGTTCTTTATTTAGCTGTTCATCCCGGTAGGTGGCGTAAACCTCGAGAAGCTGAGGGCGTTTTACAACCCCGATTTTTTGAAAGATATTATGAACATGCGTTTTCGCTGTTCCCAGGGAGATATATAAATCCTCGCTTATTTCCTGATTGGTTTTATCCATTAGAAGCACTCTCAGTATTTCCCTCTCCCTTGTTGTAAGATGGTTCGCTTCGCTGAAACGGTACAGAACACTTTCTTCGATATCAGAGGGCAGGTTCCCCCTGGTATGGCTGGTCACTTCCGAAACAATGGTATTATTCTTTAACAATATCTTTAAGTAGTACATAAGATATCCGGCAGAAAATACGGCATAAATAAGATATAGAATATCAGAGGTTAAACTCCTGTTATTCATATTAATATAATATTTTGAATAAGTATCAAAATTAAAGATGACAATGGTATCTTCCACAATGATGAGGATATTCATGATAACAGTGATATAAAAAAGTCTTTTACACCATTTAAAGAAAGGATCCTGATATTCCTCAGGATTCTTTTTTATTATCCTTAAACATTCCGCTCCTATATAAGCGTTGTAAAGCTGGCTTGGGAGGAAATAGAGCCATATTTTCCAGGCACTGTTGTCCATGGCCGGCACGAACAGCATGAAGGTCACGTATACTGCTAAAATTCCATAATCACGGTAGGTTATCGCTCTGTTTAACAGCCGTTTGAAGATGGTTAAGTATCCCAGTGACAGGATCAGGTAGATCATGGTCTTATGGGTCGGAACGATCATAAAAATCCTATTATAAGATTCTGCAAAATTCCCGAACATTTCTGATGCAAAAATCACAATATCATCCGTTAAAACTGCTCCGAATATTATTCCTATCCATAACAGAATCTTTTCTTTTCCATTAAAAAAGAGCGAAAAAGACATCCAAAAGACTCCGGAGTATACCATGATCAAAACCAGATTGTAAATGAATACGATACCTTTTCCCATAATTCCTCCTGACTTTTGTTCGTCCTCAAGTTGTCCATCATCAGTATAGCAAATAAAAAAGTTTTTTCAACTCCTAAATTTCCCGAAAAGCCCATTTATTAGTGCATATTGCACAAGAGTTTAGAGGAGTTTATGTGGATTAGAGTTAAAAGTGTTATAAATATCTATCCTATGGTTGCATTCTCAACCGGCGTTAGAACTGCTATTTTCATCTTGTGACGACGCAGCAAAAGCAAATCACAGCAAATCAAAAATCACAAAAGGAGGTTTTACTGATGGCAGAGAAAATAGTCCTTGCGTTAGGCGGAAATGCACTGCAGTCAGGAAAGGGAGAAGCAACTGCCAAAGCACAGCTTGAAGTCGTTCATAAGACTTGCGAGTATATAGCAGAACTAAATGAGCGTGGCTATGAGATGGCCATTGTACATGGGAACGGACCTCAGGTGGGGAGAATTTTGCTTGCTTCTGAAACTGCTAAAGATGTAACACCGCCTATGCCATTTGACGTATGCGGGGCAATGTCCCAGGGTTATATCGGATATCATTTGCAGCAGGGTCTGAAATATGCGCTCAATAAGAGGAATCAGAACTTTCCTGTTGTCACCATCGCTACCCAGATGATTGTAGACGAACACGATCCGGCTTTTCACAATCCGACCAAACCCATCGGACCTTTCTATACAAAAGAAGAGGCCAGCGCTTTGGAAGAGGAAAAGGGATACGTCATGAAAGAGGATGCCGGCCGGGGATACCGCAGAGTGGTCGCATCTCCGATTCCTAAAAAGATTGTGGAGATTGAGGCCGTAAAGGAGTTATGGCCAAAGGCAATTGTCATTACCTGCGGAGGAGGAGGAATTCCGGTCATTGAAGATCCAGCCGGCGCTCTCCATGGAACAGCAGCAGTGATTGATAAGGATTTTGCAGCAGAACTCCTGGCAGAAGAAGTGGAGGCAGATATTCTGGTGATTTTAACGGAAGTAGAAAAGGTGGCAGTCAATTACAAGAAACCGGATCAGAAGAATCTGGACCATCTTAGCCTGATGGAAGCAAACCAGTATTGTGAGGAAGGACAGTTTGCTCCGGGAAGCATGCTTCCTAAGGTTCAGGCAGCCATGAAGTTTGTAAGATCCAATCCGTCAAAACGGGCGATCATCACTTCTCTTGACAATGCGGTTGAAGCATTGGACGGAAAGACAGGCACCATATTTACATTTAACTAATTAACAATAAAAATTTATATAAGGAGACTTTGCCATGAAAGCAAACGGAATTACACATTTTATTGACACCAACGATTTTACCAAAGAGCAGTTGTTAGACATTATTGAACTGTCTTTGGCAATTAAAAGAAGCATTAAGGCAGGTTATAATCCCCCTCTGTTAAAAGGAAAAACACTGGGAATGATTTTCCAGCAGTCATCCACAAGAACCCGTGTTTCCTTTGAAACAGCTATGGAACAGCTTGGCGGACATGCCCAGTACTTGGGACCTGGCATGATCCAGCTTGGCGGACATGAGACCATCGGCGATACAGGAAGAGTGCTTTCCCAGATGATCGATGTGGTAATGGCCAGAGTGGTTGAACACAATACCGTGGTGGAGTTAGCCAAAGCATGCACGATCCCGGTATTAAACGGTATGAGTGATTACAATCATCCGACCCAGGAAATCGGCGATCTTTGTACAATCGTAGAGCATCTTCCAAGAGGCAGAAAGCTGGAAGACTGCAAGGTTGTTTTCGTAGGCGACGGAACACAGGTATGTGCTTCTCTCGGATTTATCACCACAAAGCTTGGTATGCATTTCGTTCATTACGGACCAAAGAACAATCAGCTTTTAGAAGAGCACAAAAAGATCATGGAAGAAAACTGCAGGATTTCCGGAGGTACATGGGAAGTAACCGACAACCGTGACAGCGTAAAGGGAGCAGATTTCATTTACACAGATGTATGGTATGGACTGTATGAAAACGAGACTCCAAAGGAAGAGCGTGTTGCTACATTTAAGGATTATCAGGTAAACAGAGATTTAATGTCTCTTGGAAATATCGGCTGCAAATTCATGCACTGCCTGCCTGCGACCAGGGGAGAAGACGTGACCGATGAAGTGCTTGACAGCGACAGCTCCATTGCTTTCTTAGAGGCAGGAAACCGCTTAACCGCAATGAGAGGCCTGCTTGTTTACTTTACACAGTATCAGAGAGATCAGGCTCCAAGCGAGCTTCAGATCGCAGCAGCAAAGGAACAGTTAGAGAAATTCATGGATGATAGAAATATCAGATAGGGGGAGAATGATGTCAGACGCGCCAAAGAAGAAGTTTCGTTTAATTGATGCCATAATGACGGTTATATGCGTTGTATTTGTGGCAGAAGCAGCAAGTCCGGTGGCAGCGATTGGTAATTCCCAGTATTTCTGGTGGATTTTCCTCTTAATAGCATTTTTGCTACCATATGGCTTGATCTCCTCAGAACTGGGGACAACCTATGAGGGTGACGGTGGATTATATGACTGGGTGTCAAAAGCCTTTGGTAAAAAATGGGGAGGAAGGGTGTCCTGGTATTACTGGATCAACTTTCCGCTTTGGATGGCTTCTTTGGCGCTTATGTTCCCCGAGGTCATTAATCTTTTGACCGGAGGACAACTTGGATTTTTCCCGTCCTTGATCATAGAGCTTACGTTTGTATGGATCATTGTTTTTATCAGCTTTTTTTCCGTTTGTGACAGTGCCTGGATCTTAAACGGGGCGGCAGTAATTAAAATCCTCATAGCAGTAATCCTGGGCTGCCTTGGTATCTACGGTGCGGTAACTCATGGAGTTGCCAATGAATACACCTTAGCTTCCCTGATTCCAGATTTTAATTTAAACAGCTTATCCTACATATCAGTTATTTTATTTAACTGCCTTGGATTTGAAGTTGTTTGTACCTTTGCGGATGATATGGAGAACCCAAAGAAGCAGATTCCTCAGGCGATTATTGCAGGCGGAATTGTCATTGCAGCGATCTATATCTTTATGGCATTTGGAATCGGTGTTGCGATTCCGGCCGATCAGATCAGTACCAGTACCGGCTTGGTTGCAAGTGTCCAGCTTTTGACCGGAAGCACCAGAGGGATCATTGTAACAGTGGTTGCCATTGGCTTCCTCCTTACTCTTTTTGGAAATATGGTTTCCTGGTCACTGGGAGTAAACAATGTAGCTGCTTATTCGGCAGAGAACGGGGATATGCCGGCGGTATTTAAGATAAGAAGCAAAAAGAATGATATGCCCATTGGCGCTGCCATTATGAATGGACTGGTAGCCAGCACGGTTCTCATCATCGCTCCCCTTATCCCCAATCAGGATCTGTTCTGGTGCTTCTTTGCACTGAATCTGGTTATGTTTTTGCTTTCCTATATTCCTGTATTTCCGGCCTTCTTAAAGCTTCGAAAGATAGACCCGGATACAGAACGGCCCTTTAAGGTTCCGGGAAGCAATGGTTTCTTAAGAGTTCTGGCATTCGTTCCAATGACGCTGATCATCGTTGCGCTGATCTTCACCGCAGTTCCTTTAAGCTTTGATCCGGAAACTCTGGCGGGAGTCCTTCCGATCACCATCGGGGCAGCGCTGTTCCTCATACTTGGTGAGCTGATTGTAAACAGAAAAAGAGATAAATAAGAAAGAGAAGGGATAAATTATGGCAAAGAGAATTGAGAACACAACACCAAAGCAGGATGGATACCGTATGCCTGCAGAATTTGAAGACCAGGAACAGATCTGGATGTTATGGCCGGAAAGGCCGGACAACTGGAGAAACGGTGCAAAGCCGGCACAGCTTGTATTTACTGAGGTTGCGAAAGCGATTCTTCAGTTTGAGCCGGTCACAGTTTGTGTATCTCCTGCACAATTTCAGAACTGCCGTGCCCATCTTCCGTCTGAAATTAAGGTGGTTGAGATGACAAGCAATGATTCCTGGATCCGTGACTGCGGACCGACCTTTGTCATCAATGATAAAGGCGGCATCAGGGGCTGTGACTGGACCTTTAATGCATGGGGCGGCCTGGTAGACGGACTTTACTTCCCATGGGATCAGGATGATCTTGTGGCACAAAAGGTATGTGAAATCGAAGGAATTGATTCCTATCGTACCGAGGGCTTTGTTCTGGAAGGCGGTTCCTTCCATGTAGATGGAGAGGGAACCATCATTACCACAGAAATGTGCCTGCTAAGTGAGGGAAGAAATCCTCATATGACAAAAGAAGAAATTGAAGACATGCTGGATCAATACTTAAACTGCCAGAAGGTTATCTGGATTAAGGATGGCATTGATCCAAACGAAACCAATGGACATGTTGACGATGTTGCCCAGTATGTAAGACCGGGGGAAGTTGCCTGCATCTGGACGGAAGATGAAGAGAATCCTTTCTATAGGGAAGCTCAGGAAGCTTATAAAACATTGTCCGAAGCAGTAGACGCAAAGGGCCGTAAATTAAAGGTACATAAGCTTTGCCTGACCAGGAACCCTGTTCTGCTTCATGGTGCAGATGCGATTGATATGGTAGAGGGTACCCTTCCAAGAGAGGATGGCGAGATTTCCATCGCTTCCTATATGAATTTCCTGGTCGTGAACGGGGGAGTGATCGTTCCCCAGTATGGCGATGAAAACGATGCATTGGCCTTACAGCAGATCCAGGAAATGTATCCGGACCGCAAAGTGGTTGGGGTACGTACCGAAGAGGTTGCATTTGGGGGCGGAAATATCCACTGCATTACCCAGCAGCAGCCAAAAGTAAAATAAAGCGTTATCACACCTGACTCCTCGAATGTATGGAAATACAGGGGCTGTTGCACTTGCCGCAACAGCCCCTGTTATAGTTAGAGATCAATTTTCTTTTTTAGGAGGTTCAGGCGGAATGAAATTATCAGGGATCCCGGGATCCGTCATATCGTAAACACGGTTGTATTCTTTTGTCTCCTGGTTCTTAAGAGTTTCGGAGCGGTTCATGGAAAGAAATTTGGTCAGCTCATAGCAGTTGACCCAGATCTCATTGTTGCCTTCCTTTTGAGACTCGTCAAAAATAAGCTGAAGTCCAAAGTGGAGATGAGGTTCATTGATATTATTGGTATTTTCATTCCGGCTGTATCCGGTACGTCCCAGATAACCGATCACATCTCCCGCCGTAACGATGCTGCCCTGGCTTAAGGATTTATGATAAGGATAATTCTTTCTTAAATGGGCGTAATAATAATACCGCTTTCCATCAAAGCTGCGGATTCCCAAACGCCATCCGCCATACTGGTTCCAGCCGATGGCCTCCACATAACCGCTTTCCACGGCAATGATGGGAGTCCCTACCTGGCCCATCATATCATGCCCCAGATGCTGCCGTCTGTAGCCATAAGAGCGTGCAACTCCAAAATCGTCAAAGTCATTATAGGGGAAGCCCTTGGCAATGGGGGAAAAGCTTTTCAGCCCATACTTTTTTACCCAGACCTTATCCGGATCCTGGGTGCCGTCGGGAAGGAGGGCAGGAGTGGCGTATAGTGGGGCATTTTGAGAGGAAATCTGAATATCATACTGGCCGACAAGGCCATCAAGCACAGCTCCATAGGCTTCTCTGTAATAGGAATAGTGGGTCATTTTTGCAGTCAGTTCTTCCATGGTTTTACCGGAAAGAAGCTGCTCCGCCAGCCCGTCTAAATCTTTGGTGGAATATCTGGAAAAATCCCCCCCGTACTTGGCACCAAGATAAGCAAGTAAATCCACCCAGTTTAAATGAGGCTCAGACTGGCAGGTGTTGACATCGTATCGGAAGGCCTCCTGCATGGCCTTTGCAGTCACATCAAAATCCACCCATTTTATAAATTTTTTTGCTTCCGAGGGACTGGCGTTACTGTCCTGATTGACTACCGGAAATGAAAGCTTCCCGCCTGGGGATATGAAAAACAAGGAGACCAGCAGAAATGTCAGAATAATGACTTCTATGTAAATGATGATATGGTGTCTGGATACATTGGAAAGTCTGATATCTTTATTAAATAGGTTCATAAGCGTTCTCCTTGTCATTCCATGGCATGATTTACATTAAATAAAGGCAAGCCAGGCCCGGACTGAAAAAAGCAGATCAGCCGTTCGATGAGCCGCCAGGTGAATCGAACTACTTACATATGAAAAAGGAAAGCAGATTACTAAGGCTTTCCTTTATAAGATATGCTGTGATAATAAAAAATATGAAGGGAAACAGGTGGGGAGAGTCCATATTGGAAAAAAGAAATGTTCGTGGTATAATTTCTGTTAAGAATAAAAATGATGCGGAACATGAGAAATAAACCGCAGCGGAAAGTGAGGTTAGAATGAATAATTTTGAGTATTGTGTACCTACAAGGGTGATATTCGGCCGTGATACCCACAAAAAGGCAGGAGCCATTATTTCTGAATATGGATTTCATAAAATCATGATTCATTATGGAGGAGGCAGCGTAAGAAAAAGCGGCCTGCTTGGGCTTGTGGAAGAATCCTTAAGAGAGCATGGAATCGAATATGTTCTTTTTGGCGGAGTGCAGCCTAATCCGGTTTTATCCCTGGCAAAAGAAGGCATGGAGCTATGCAGAAGGGAACATGTGGAGTTCATTCTGGCAGTGGGCGGCGGAAGTGTTATTGATTCGGCCAAATGCATTGCCGACGGAGCACTTAATCCGGAGATTGATCCCTGGAAATTCTTTTTAAAGGAAGAGGTTCCGGCAAAAGCACTCCCCCATGGAAACATTCTAACCCTGTCTGCTTCAGGGAGTGAGACAAGCTTATCCTGCGTGATCACAAATGAAGAGGGAGGCTTAAAGCGAGGGTTTAACAGTCTGACCCATCGTCCTCTGTTTGCCATCTGCAATCCGGAGCTGACGTTTACTGTCAGCAAATTCCAGACCGGATGCGGAACCGTAGATATCATGATGCACACGCTGGAGCGGTATCTGGGAGGGACGACAAAGGATACGCCTTTGACGGACCGGATCGCGGAAGGGCTTTTAACCTCTGTTATGGAAGCTGGAGCTGTGGCAGATAAAAATCCAGAGGATTATGAGGCCCGTGCAACTCTTATGTGGGCAGGAAGCCTCTCCCATAATGAGCTTACTGGCCTGGGAAGGGAATATATGATGCAGGTTCACCAATTGGAGCACGAGCTGTCAGGGATGTATCCGGCCATTGCCCATGGCGCCGGTCTGTCTGCCCTGTTCTGTTCCTGGTCCAGGTACGTATGTGAAGTTGATCCCATGAGGTTTGCCCAGCTGGCTGTCCGGGTATTGAATGAGGAAATGAACTTTGAAGAGCCTTTAAAAACAGCTCTTCATGGGATCAGCAGACTGGAAGGATTTTTTAAGAGCCTTGGAATGCCTGTCAGCTTAAGAGAGCTGAATGCGGGAATAAAGGAAACGGATTTAGAAATACTGGCGGATAAATGCTCCTTTTACGGAACCAGAACTTTGCCCGGAATCCGGTCACTGGGGAAACCAGAGATGATTGATGTATACCGGCTGGCTTATTAATGCTTTTGATAAACCGCTGCCACTGGCGGCTGTTATCAGGGTGAGGACAAACTTTAAATCTATGGCAGCATAAAAGCGGCCTGCTTTGATCCGTTCAAATCATGATCAGGCAGGCCGCTTCCAATGAAAGAAAACCGGGGCAGGATAGATCCAATCTCCGATCTTGGTTTTCGCTTTCATAAAATCACCTTATTTTCACTAACCTTTATAGCATCCCATTTTGCATATACTGGTTACAACCGCCCTTAACTCCTCCTTTTCTCCCTCTTTGCAAAAGGGTTTGAAAATGCATACCATGGTTATGGCATTCTGGGGAGGACGTGTCATAATGAAGGAATTGCAGATAAAGCGGAAGTTGATTCCCCTGGCCTCTTGAATGGATACCAGGTAGGGCTTATAGGTTGCGCCCCGTAATTCCCTTGTGGCCTCATAGAAGATCGCCAGGTCTTTGCAGTTTACATCGCGGTATGGGGTAAAAATGCATGGGCTGCACATATAAGAAACTCCTTTGCTTTTTCTATTGTTATATCATATGCGGAACTTGACCTTAAGGTACGGGAAAATCCAGCGCTGTATTTTTAACCATACCTTTGATACAATGAAATAAATGAGAGTTTATGGAGGGAAAAATGAGACAGGAAGCATTGTTAGGTAATGTAATGGTTGATTGTGATGATGAAAGAAAGTTACAGAAATTTTATGGGGAATTGCTGGGCTGGGAAATGTGTGAGTTATTTGGCCGGCCGGCTGTCAGAAGCGCCACTGGAATTGTATTTTTATTCATGGAAGAACCAGGGTATATCCCGCCCATATGGCCGGAAGCAAATGAAAAGCAGCAAAAGCAAATGCATTTTGATTTTCAGGTTGACGATGTTTTAGAAATGGCAGAAGCAGCAAAGGAATTAGGGGCCGTTATGGCGGAGGATCAATACGGCGGTGATGACTTTATCACAATGTTTGACCCGTCAGGGCATCCGTTCTGCTTATGCAGGAAGTAAGAATAACAGAAAAAAGGTTCAACCGTGAGGGCGGCTGAACCTTTTCGTAATATTATTTGCAGAACTGAGAAATTAAATCTAATAAATCGCTTAAGTTACATGAGCTGAAATCAAAGAACATGATATGTAGCCTCCTTATTATTTTTTGTTTTTGAACAACTTTATTGTAACACTTATGTAATAGAATTGTAACATATAAAAGATGGAATTTAAGGAAGGATTTGGCCGAATTATAAAAAGCAGACCAAGACATCTATATTTAGTTGTATATTTATGATAAAATATACCATAAGAAGATACGATTAAAGGAAGTAAAAAGTATGATAAACAAGGGAAAAGCTTATAAAAAGCTGTATTTATCTTATGGCTTCATTTTTTTAATCCCGATTTCCATGGGGATTTTGTTTTATTTTTATGCTTATTATATTGCAAAGGAACAGGCGGATACCTCTAACCGAAGTTTGATTCAGACTGTGAAAAATACCTGTGACAGAGAGCTGGAATACTATGAGAATATTTTAACACAATTGGCTCTTAACAAGAACGTACAGCAGCTGTCTGTGGTGAAGGGGGAATTTCGGTCCGACAATTCCTATCAGCTTTATACGATTCAGAATGAAATTATGGATCTTAAGGTAACGATCAATAAGAGCGGAGATTACTGCAAAGATATCATGGTTTATTTTAAGAACTGTGACAAAGTGGTCTCTTCCTTTGGTAACATGGATTTTCCCATGTATAGCGATCTTTATTGTTTTGGAGCGGAAGATACAAAATCAGCTGAGATTTTGAAAAAGCATCTGTCTGAATATCACTTTCGTGATTCGATTCCAATGAATTCCAAATGGACGCAGGGGAGACCTACCCTCCTTTTGACCATGAACAACTTAAAAGGAGAATTCGGAGAATCCTCTGCAATGATCGGAATCTGGCTGGATATGGATGCGTTAAACAGCAGTATTGAAATGGCTTCCTGGGAGTCGGGCTTGGATTGGCTGATTATAAACGAGGATAATCAGATTATGAACCGGTCGGAAGATTATTCAAGCATTGGAATCCAATATGACCATTTAAATCAGGATGGGGATCAGAAAATAAGATGGAATGGGGAAGATTATATTATACGCACTGTATTTTCAGATGCGTTTAATTGGAAATATGTTCTGTTGATGCCTGAGAGAATGATAAGCGGTTCCGCAGGAAAGATGCGGAATATTTTCGTTATTGGCATATTTATCTGTCTGTTTACCGGTTTCGGGGCCGCTTCCAGGATGATGAAAATCAATTACAATCCTTTAAAGGTTTTGATGGAGGTATTCCGGAAACACGATAATACTCAGGAGATATTTGTTGACAATGAATATTTGTACCTGGAGGAAAAAACCATTTCACTGCTGGCAGAGCGATCGGATTTTAAACAGATGGTGAGCAGGAGCCAGGACGTGGTAAAACAGTATTATTTAACGGATCTGATGATAAACTCCTTTGAACAAAGTAAAGATACACCGGATCGGGAAGCGATTGTTAAGAAGTTCCGGGAAGAAAGCAACCTTGTACTGCTTATTACAGGAAAGGACGCTTCCGGGCGGGAGGAAAATCAGGAAGAATACATACAAATAAACAGTCTGAGAAAGTTTATTATTGGAAATGTGTTTGGCGAAGGAATTGAAGGCAGCTTTCGTCTGGAGAAGGTGGAGATGGGAGATACCGTTGCGATGATTGTCAATATCCCTGAACGTTCAGCGGGATATGATGAGAGGTTAGAGGAAATCATCGATGCAATGCAGAAATATATTTATGAGAATTTTGGATTTATGACGGTTGTATTGGCAGGAGAAGCTCATAAAGGGCTTGAGGGGATTCATTTATCTTATATGGAAGCAAGAGAAGCAGAGGAATTTGTGGCTGTTCTGGATCCTGATTACATCAGTTATCGGGAAATTAAAAACAGTACCCATAAAAAGTACGATTACTCGACAGATCAGGAACTACGGATCATTGCAGCGATCAAAAGCCGCAACAGCGCATTGGCTTCTTCTTATATTAATAAAATTCTGGATGTCAATTTTCTGGAGAATAAAGCATCTCTGGATATGTTGAAATGCCTTCTGTATGACTTAATGGGAACAATTATGAAAGGAGTACAGGAAGTAGAGGAGATCCCAGGTGAAGATTTAGGATTAAAGCGCATTTCTGTAAAAATGCCTCTTGAGAAAATCAAGGAAACCTTTGGAGAAGCCGTTGATAAATTGTGTAAATCCTCGGACAACTCCAAAGAGTGCGGACAAAATCAACAATTGTGTGAAAAGCTGCAGAAATATATCCAGGAGAATTTCAGCGATCCTGACTTAAATATATCTCAGACAGGACTTCATTTTCATATGACCCCTGCCTATCTATCCTCTATTTATAAAAAGTACACAGGGGAAAGCCTTCTAAAGGTCATCAATCAAACGCGGATCGATGAAGCGGAGAAACTTTTGGCAGAGGGGATTAATGTGGTTGAGGTAGCGGAGAGAGTAGGTTTTCGGGACAGCTCCACTTTTATCAGAACCTTTAAGAAATTTACGGGAGCAACGCCTGGACAATTAAAAAATGGACGGTAAGGATTCGATAAATTGTAAATGAATTTTAGTTTTAGTCAAGAAAGGTTGATGAAATCATGTGATTTTGTCAACCTTTTTCAATATTTGAATATATAAAATGCACATATTACCATGTAGAATATAAGGAAATAAGTGCAATGTGCATAAAAAAAGGAGGAAGTATTATGAAGAGAAATTTTAAAAAGCCGATTGCTGTATTAGTAGCAACGGCGGCTGCCATCTCTCTGCTGGCAGGGTGTGGAAGTAAAACAGGGGCAAACCCAGGTGCAGGCGGGGAGACAAAGGAAACAGCAAAAACGGAAGAAAACAGTTCGAATGCGGAAGCAGGGGGAGAGGTATCTTATCCTCTGACAAAGGGAGGGGAGCTTACCTACTGGCTTGCGCTAAATCCTAACGCATCAGCCAACTATACTAATTTAGGTGAAACTGAATTAGGAAAAGCGTTACAGGAACAGACCGGTGTTACAATTAAGTTCCAGCATCCCGCAGCAGGTGCGGACCAGGCAAAGGAACAGTTCAATTTAATTATTGCGGATGGAAATCTTCCTGATATTATGGAGTGGCAATGGGTAAAGATGTATCCAGGCGGCCCGGAAAAAGCAATTAAGGATGGAGTTATCATTCCTTTAAATGATGTTTTTGATATGTATTGTCCGAATCTTAAAAAATACCTGGCAGAAAACCCTGATGTAGATAAGATGATTAAGACAGATGACGGCCACTATTTTGCATTCCCATTCATCCGCGGCGAAGATAAGCTGCGCTATACAGTAGGTGGGTTCATCCGTAAAGATTGGCTGGATGAACTGGGACTTGAGGTTCCTACAACCATCGACGAGTGGCATACGGTACTGACTGCATTTAAGGAAAAGAAGGGTGCCGAGGCTCCTGTCAGCTTTGACTGGACCAACTTCAAACAGTCCAATCCATTTGCATTCGCCTACAATGTAGGAGCTGCAAACTCTACATGGTTTATCATAGATGATGAGGGCAAGATCGCTTTTGCACCTGCTCAGGACGGATATAAGGATTATCTGATGACTATGAACCAGTGGTATCAGGAGGGACTGATTGATAAGGATATTGCTACTCTTAACGGTGATCAGGTAACGGCTAAGATGACCAGTGATAAAGCAGGTGTTTCTGTAGGCTGGGCAGCAAGCCGTATGCAGCTGTTTATGACAAGCGCACAGAAGAGCAATCCTGACTATTTGCTGGTTCCGACTCCAACTCCAACGTTAGAAAAGGGTGCTACACCTGAATATGGCTATATGGAAAATAAGTTCCCTGACGTGGGAGCAGCCATTACCTCCAGCTGTAAAAATGTAGAATTGGCAGCCAGATTATTGGATTATGGCTATTCTGATGCAGGGCATAACTTATTTAATTATGGTGTTGAAGGTATTTCTTATGAGATGAAGGATGGAAAAGCCGTTTATACCGATCTGGTTATGAATAACCCGGATGGCTGGCCTCTGGCACAGTCTTTATCTAAATACGTACGTGCTAATTATAACGGTCCGTTTGTACAGGATCTTAACTATCTTGAGCAGTATTTACAGCTACCTACCGTTAAGGATTGCCCAAAAGTATGGGAAGTTGCAGACGCAAACAAACATACGGTTCCCAATATCACTCCAACACAGGAGGAGTCTAAGGAACTGGCCACTATTACAAATGAACTTAATACTTATATAGATGAAATGACCCTTAAATTTATCTTTGGTACAGAAAGCTTTGATAAATGGGATAATTATATCCAAACATTAAAGGATATGAAACTGGACCGTGCACTTGAGATTGAGAACGCAGCTTTAGAGCGTTATGAGGCTAGATAATTCTGGTTGATTTCCAATTAAAATATGGCCGGGCGATTGCATAGTCAGTCCCCGGCTGTTTTCAGATCAAAGTTTTTGGATCAAGTATTCAGATGAAAGGAAGGGATGGAAGGAATGATGGGAAATTCGTTGAGCAATAGAATCAGGAAAGATTTACAGAGAAACTGGACTTTATATCTGCTGGTGCTTCCTGTCCTTATTTATTATGCTGTTTTTATGTATAAACCGATGTATGGTGCAATTATTGCATTTAAAGATTTTACACCTGCCAAAGGAGTATTTGGCAGTGAGTGGGTGGGGTTTGAAAATTTCACCAGATTTTTTACAAGTCCTTATTTTGGAAGGCTTTTGAAAAATACTCTGTTGCTAAGTATATATAGTATTATATTTGGGTTCCCGGCTCCTATTATTCTGGCCCTTTTGCTGAATGAAGTAAAAAGTGCAAAGTTCAAGAAATTTTCTCAGACAATTACCTATCTGCCTCATTTTATTTCACTGGTAGTTGCCTGTGGTATGATTAAGGATTTCTGCCTGACAACCGGGCTTTTTAATGATATTGTCGCGCTGTTTGGGGGAACGCGGAATCCTCTTCTTCAGAACCCTGCGTATTTCCGGACAATATATACAGCCACCAGCATATGGCAGGAGATTGGCTGGGGATCGATTATCTATCTTTCTGCACTATCTGGTGTTGACAGTCAGTTATATGAAGCAGCCTCTATTGACGGTGCAGGGAAATGGAAACAGCTTCTTAACGTAACGCTGCCTGGAATTGCACCTACGATTATCATCATGCTGATTTTAAGAATGGGTTCCCTGATGAGTATGGGATATGAGAAAACGATTCTGCTATATAATCCGTCTACCTATCAAACTGCAGATATTATTTCTTCTTATGTATACCGTGCAGGTCTGATTGAGCAGGATTGGAGTTATTCAACCGCTATTGGTCTGTTTAATTCTGTGATCAACTGTGTTCTGTTGTATTTTACGAATAAGGTCTCTAAAAAAACAACAGAAAACAGCCTGTGGTAAAGGAGGAGAAAGATGAAAGTTAAAATTTCCCGCGGAGAGAGAATATTTCATGTAGTCAATTATATTATTTTGACTATTATTGCATTAATCTGTTTATATCCCATGTGGTTTGTGGCTATGGCTTCGTTCAGCGACAGCAGCCAGCTGATCGCACATTCAGGATTCTTATTAAAGCCTTTGGGATTCAATCTTCAGGCATATTTGAAGGTATTTGAAAACCCAATGATTTTAAAAGGTTATGCAAATACACTGTTTATTCTGGTGGTAGGTGTTGGTCTGGATCTGGTAATGACTGCAATTGCAGCTTATTTCTTTTCCAGAAAGGGTGTTATGTTTAAAAAGCCTTTGATGCTGTTCGTGTTGTTTACCATGTTTTTCTCAGGAGGAATGATTCCGTTTTATTTAAATCTAAAGGATTTGCATTTGATTAACAGCAGATGGGGACTCATCATTCCTTTTATGATCAGTACTTATAATATGATCATCTTAAGAACATCCTTTGAATCCATTCCTGACAGCTTAACGGAAGCGGCCAGAATTGACGGGGCTGGTCATATTACCATTTTGTTTAAGATTATTTTGCCGCTGTCTAAAGCAATTATGGCAGTTATGGTTCTCTATTATGGCGTTTCCATATGGAATGCATGGTTCTGGGCTTCTGCGATCTTAAGAGACCGGGAATTATACCCCCTTCAGGTTATCTTAAGGGAAATCCTTATATCCAATGATTTACAGGCGATGAACGGAGGAGCGGGAGCTGATGCGGAGGCCATTGCACAGAGCATTAAGTATGCCACAATCATGGTGGCTACTGTTCCGATTTTATTCGTATATCCATTTTTACAGAAATATTTTACAAAGGGAGTTATGATTGGAGCAGTGAAGGAATAAGAGTATCTTTTGCCTGAATTGAGGAGGAACGGTATATGCAAACAAGAGAAGAACTATTACAGCACAGGGAAATTGATGATGGGATGCTGAAAGCTGCCTATGATAAGGCGGCAGAACTGATCAAAAAAGCGACGGATCAGTTTACAGAACAATTTCCCCAGGAAGCCAGTGTGAATAATTTCTACCAGCAGGGAACCAACTACGAATGGACACCTGGGTTCTGGACTGGTGAGGTATGGCTTTCTTATGAGAAAACAGGAGATGAGGCATTAAGAACTGCAGCTGAAATCGAAGTAAAGGATTTTTACAGAAGGATCAAAGAAAAGGATGGGGTGAATCACCATGACATGGGATTTTTATACTGCCCCTCCTGTGTAGCCGCATACAAACTTACGGGAAATACGGCTGGTAAAGAAGCTGCTATTATGGCAGCAGATAATCTGATGACGAGATTTCATGAAAAGGGCCAGTTTTTTCAGGCTTGGGGAAAGCTTGGGGAAGAGAACAATTACCGTATGATTATCGACTGCCTTCTTAATATGCCTCTGCTTTTCTGGGCAGGTGAGGTGACTGGAGAGGATAGCTACATAAAAAAAGCAGAAGCACATATTAAGACCGCAATGAAAAATATTATTAGAGAAGATCATTCCACCTATCATACTTTTTTCTTTGATATAGAGACAGGAGAACCAAAGAAGGGCGTTACCCATCAGGGGTACCGGGATGGTTCTGCCTGGGCAAGAGGGCAGGCATGGGGAATCTACGGATCTGCACTCGCTTATAAATTTCTTAGAAATGAGGAATATGCTGATATTTTCTGCAAAGTAACGGATTATTTTCTGGAGCATTTGCCCAAGGATATGGTCCCTTACTGGGATTTTGATTTTAGTGACGGAAGCGATGAACCAAGGGATTCTTCTGCAGCAGCAATTGCAGCCTGCGGTATGCTTGAGATGAGCAAATATCTTCCAAATGAAAAAGCAGAATATTATACAGGTATGGCGAAAAGGCTTCTCCATGCACTGGTCATGGAGTGCGCGGTGACTGATCCGGCCGTATCAAATGGTCTTCTGTTACATGGAACCTATGCAAAGAGTTCTCCATATAACACATGTCCAAACCACGGAGTTGATGAGTGTGTTCTTTGGGGCGACTACTTTTATATGGAGGCATTGACCCGGCTTTCTACGGACTGGGAGCCATACTGGTATTAATGGAGAATTGGAAATGACAATAGAACAATATTTTGACAGACCGGATGCTTCTTATTTTGTCCCTGACCCGGAGAATTCAGCCTGTTATTGTAAAGAACATTGGAATGATGATGTGGAGCATATTTTCCGGATTGCAAATGAGGTATGTGAAAATACATTTCTGTTTGATTTAAACTGGGATATGGAGCGTACCTATGAACCTGTGTTTTTTTCCGGGGAAATTGACTGGAGCTATATGCCTTCCGGTGATCCGGAATTTGTCTGGCAGTTTAACAGACACAGGTTTTTCATTTGTCTGGGGCAGGCCTGGCAGATGACAGGAGATGAAACGTATGTAACATGCTTTCTGAGGCTAATGAATGATTGGATAGACAGGGTTCCCCTTGATGAAAAGACAGTGATGGGACCGTGGCGCCTGTTGGAAACAGGGCTTCGGGGAGAGACATGGACGAAAGCGATCCGCTATTTTAAAGACAGCAGCTTAATTACAGAGGACTTTTTAGACCGATTTGCAGAATCACTGCGGCTCCATGCCAGAAGACTGGTGGAAAAGGGCGGAGACGAAAGACTGCAGAGCAATTGGTGCATCCTTGAAAACAGCGGGCTTTTTGAGATCGCAATGGGACTTCCTCAGAGCGATGAAACAAAAGAATGGGCGTCCATTGCTCTGGAGAGGATCTATAAGTCCGTAAAGGTGCAGATTTACAAAGACGGCAGCCAGTGGGAGCAATCCCCTATGTATCACAATGAAGTATATCATTGCCTGTGCTGTGTGATTTTCCTTGCAAGAGCGAACGGGATATCACTTAAGCCGGATTTGGAGGATGCGGTTCATCGCATGGCACTGGCAAATGTTATCTGGAAAAAACCAGACAGCCATCAGTTTACTCATGGAGATTCTGATGATACCGATTTACGGGATAAAATCACAATGGGAGCCTGGTTATTCCAGGATCCTGTCTTAAAATGGGGCGGTTATGAGCTTATGGATTATGAAGGAGCCTGGGACTTTGGAAGCAATGCCTGCGCTGACTATGCCTTTCTTCCTGCAAAAGAACCGGATTTTATATCAGCATGCCTGGAGAACAGTGGAAATTATTATTTAAGGGAAAGCTGGAACCGGAATTCCAATCTTCTTCATTTTACCTGCGGGGCAATGAGCACCGGCCATTGCCATGGGGATAAAATGCATGTGGATTTAGTTGTGAACGGAGAAGATGTACTGGTTGATGGCGGCAGAGCAACCTATATGAACGTTCCTCTTCGTTTTACTTTGAAAGACAATCCAGGCCATAATACCACAACCGTAGATGGGGAATCCTTTACTGCATTTGAAGATTCCTGGTATACAAATAAGCTTTCTCTTCCTGTAAACAGAACATACAGAGCGGGAGAGATCGCAGAATTTGTCCAGGGAGGTCATCTGGGATATATAAAAAAGGGTATCTTTGTGAATCGGCGTATCGTCTGGATCAAACCAGATATTTATCTGATTCATGACCAGTTTTACGCAGAAGGAAAACATGAATACAGGCAGTATTTCCATTTCGCACCGGAAGGAAAGGTTTTCACAGAAGTAAATTCAGTGACTTTCCAGGGAAAAGAAACCAGAGTATTTTTAAACTTTCTGACAAAAGATGCCATACTTGAAAGCAACAGGGGAGTGAACTCAAGGCATTACAATCAGTGGGAAGAAAATGAAGTAGTTACTGCAGTTTTGAAAAAGAAGGGATTTGCCAGTATGATTACGGTCATAAACGGCGGGACTTCTTCGGCAGCAGAACCGGCTAAAGTGAAGGCTGTGGAGACATACAGCCACACACTTCATAAACCACTGACAGAGAGCGAAGCTCAGGCCGTGAAAATCACAGTCGGAAATCGAAGCTATGTTGTAATTCTCTGCAATGATGAAGTCCTCCATACTTCCGATGCTGTCATAGCAGAAGAATGTTTTGCTACAGGAAATGTCTGTGTATTCAATGTTAGTGACAGGAAAGAAGGAGAAAGGCTTTATGCCGGGGAAGTGCTCCATGTATAATTGATTGTGGGAGTGTTGCTCCATGGCTGAATTTTAGCCATGAGTAATGCGCCCTCTTTCTTTATAAGCCGTTAAACAAGGCCTGGCCTGGAACCTGATTTTCACATCTCGTCTATTGATACCATAAAGTATAGTATAACGTTACTTAGAAGGGAGGGAAATATATGTGTTGCTTTAACAGAGGCTGCCGGAGAAATTGCAGATGTAATTTTTGTAATGGCTTTTTTGGATGTAACAGATGTAACTGGTGGTGGTAATAATCACTAAAGGATAGCAGGGTACTGCAGGATCCGGGACTATCAGTGTAAATAATACAGGTGGGTACCCGGGATTCCGGCCCCACCTATTTATATTATCATGACCCATTTACAGGATTCCATATAAAAGATCAGTTTAAATTCTCTTTTCAGGCCCCCAATGATTGCATCACATTGAAATTCTTTTGATGCAATTCCGTTATAATTTTTATCTTCTGAACATTTTATGATTATTTCAGATACTGTTTGTATGATACCATCATCGCCTTCAAACTTAAGACTTAAAGGCCTGGGGCTGCAGCTGGCGGTGAACCATACCTTGCAGGCGACATGATACATTTTACCTTGCGGTTCTTTGCTGTTAATATCCTTTGCATTAGTCCCAATTCCAAATACTCCCATATCTGTCACCTACAATATCTGTTGTTTGCTGTAGTCTACGGTCCGTTTCTCCCGGCTGATTCCGCCGCTCATGTGATCGACTGCTTTATCATTTAAAAAGCTTGCTCTTTTAATTGAGTCAATTCCAAAACGCTTTCTGATTTCATCCACTGCTTTATCCAGCCGCTCCATTTTTTCATAATCTACTTTATCGAATATATTTAATTGACGGCTGTTCTCTGTGGTTACATGGCTTGTATGGATCCCTAGATGACGGATAGGAATCTTATTCCACATCTCATCAAATATCTGGCAGGCGGTTTCATAGATTTCATAAGTGATATTTGTTGGCGTATCAAGGGTTCTTTGATGACCATAATATACAAAGTTATAGTCCTTTATTCCCACGGAAATCACACTGATTTTCACGTTGTCCTCTCTTAATCTGGCAGATACGGTCTCTGCCAATGATAACAGTACTAACCTGGCGGTGCTTGCATCCACTAAATCAAATGCAGTGGTTGTACTATTCCCATAACCTTTATTCGGCGGGGGAGCAGGTTCCACTGCTGTAACATCGATTCCGTTTGCAAAAGACCATATGACCTCTCCATACTTGCCAAAATGACTTTTAATAATTGATAAATCAGTCTGTGCCAATTCTCCTATGGTCCTGATTCCCAGATTCCGTAATTTCTGAAAGGTTGCCCTGCCCACGAAAAATAATTCTTTTACAGATAATGGCCACATTTTTTCTTTTATTTCACTTAGCCACAGCGTATGCACTTTGTCAGGCTTTTTAAAGTCGGATGCCATCTTGGCCAGGACTTTATTGTTTGAAACTCCAATGTTTACGGTAAAGCCAAGTTCTTTGTGTATACGTTCTTTTATATCATTTGCAGTCTGATAAGGATCTTCAAACAGGACTTCAGTACCAGTCATATCCATAAAAGCCTCATCAATGGAATACTGCTCCACAATAGGAGAATATTGTTTCAGGATATGAATAAATGCAGATGAAGATTTCTGGTAGAGGTTGTAGTTTGGGGGAACTAAAACCAGGTCAGGGCACTTTCTTAGTGCCTCAGTCACGGACTCCCCGGTTTTTATATGATACTTCTTTGCCGGTACGCTTTTGGCAAGTATAATACCATGCCTTTTTGTAGTATCTCCGCCAACCGCTGACGGTATATCCCGCAAATCTAAAGTTCCTCCCAAATGATGGATTCGATATGCTGCTTCCCAACTTAGAAAGGCGGAGTTTACATCGATATGAAATATGACATTATTCATGGAATCACCTCGGCTATATTATAATCGAATATATGTTCGATTAATAGTGGAAATAAAAGGGAGGGGTAAAAGGGAGGGGTAAAAGGGAGGACAAAAAAACAGCAGGCTGACTGAAACCTGCTGATATCATTAAGTAAAATTTATATTACCGATAGCAAAAGACGCTTTCGATAGCCGGATGGACGGGCTAAAAACAGCTCTTTTATCGAAACCTGCTTCGCAAGTTCCCATAAGCTATAATATTTGAATATGGAAAGCAACTGCTTGATATGGGATAACCTCAGTTTGAATTTCGGAATGGATCACGTTTACTAATAAACCAGGGTAAAGTGTACGGAAAGGAACAGGGTAGCCATTTTTATCGCGAACGGTAGCCTTAGTGGCAATATGAAATTCTATCTGATCACCGGGATTATCAGGATCGTAAGTATAGAAAAGAAAATCATCGATGTCCACTACTGTGATTTGAGCTGTGGTAGAATCAAATGATGGCTGACCGTATTCTCTTGCGACAATTAAATAAGCGTTAGCTTGTGGCGGAATGCGCCATTCCATGATCGGTGAAAATAAGGCGTCCACCACCATGCCTTCTTCGATGTCACATAAGCATATATGCTGACCGGATGGATTCAGAACATCTGTGTAAAAGCTTGCATTAAGCCTTAAGGGTTCGGATATCGTTTCATTTTGTACAGACTGGGAGTAGATAATGTCTATATATCCGGTGACTCTGCTGCGGGTAAAAACCTCTGTAACCATTGCATTATTAACTTGCAGGATTCGTCCCATTTGCGTGATTGTACCTAAATCATTCATGTGCATTTGGCCTCTTAGAGATTTTATATAATGGTTCTATTATATGCATGGGTTTTTAAAATTGCTATGGTTGAGCTGGTCCTTTATATAGCCTTATAATGTATTTCATTAATTGCCTGATTCATTGTACTAATTGGGTTATGTCCATAAAGCCATTCGTCATGGCTTTTTTGGGGGAGAATTACCGGCATTCTGTCATGAATAAATGAAATGCCGGACCAGGCCGGACGAGTCAGGATAACGAAAGAGGAGTCTCCTGTTTGTAAGTCTGTTTTTGACAGTCCCGCCATCCATACCGGACTCTTTTCCGGAGCCATCAGGGCATACTTCACCTTTTGCTTTCCCCGGCGTTCCCATTCAAAATACCAGCTTGCAGGGACCAGGCAGCGTCCCTCCATCATCGGGCGCCGAAACATATTTTTCTCCGCTGCCGTTTCGCTTCGGGCATTAATTATCTCACCTTTGCCGTCATATTTAGGAAATCCCCAGCGCATTGCTTTCATGATTCCATCCGGGGATAAAACAGGTGCAAGGTCAGTCGGGAATATTTCTCCGGTTTTTATAGCAGTTTTTCTCTCTACTTCGGCAACAATAGAACGTAATTCGCTGTCATCAATTTCAATGTAATATCTGCCGCACATGTTATTTAACCACCTTTCCAATTGAACTTTGATAAATCAGGATTGAAGAGATTATATCACTTACTGTATGCAGCATCAAGGTGTGCTTTATAAGCATAATGAAAATTTAGCCTTATGAAGCAGGGGCGGGGATTGGGAATATCCGATTGACGATTGATAATTGGTAGTTTTTTAACAATATGATATTATTAAAGTAGGAACATGACATACTGTTGTCTTAATTGATGTGATATATTTGTTTCAAATAAAAAAACAGGAGGCAAATATGATGAATGAAGAAGTTATTACCAGAGCCGGAGAAATTATTGCAAGAAAGACCGGTGGAGGAAACGAGGGATATTGCGTATTGGCATTGATTGATAAAGATGGTTATCCGACCGCCTCCACGATATCCGCATCAAAGGCAGAAGGTATCAGCTGGGTCACATTCTGCACTGGACTTGGAAGCAATAAATCCGATCGCATTAAACAATGCAATCTCGCCAGTGTTTGTTTTAACGGAATAGACCACAATATCACCCTGGTGGGTACAATAGAAATATTAACCGGTGCGGATATAAAAAAAGAGATGTGGTACAAGGGGCTTGAAGAAAATTTCGAGGGACCGGAAGATCCCAATTACTGTGTGTTGCGTTTTAAGACAGAACATTACAATCTGTTTGTTGATTGGAAGGAAGCAAAAGGGACATTATAAGAGGATTTTGATTGGCTTAAAGGACTGCCGGCCAAATGGCAGTCCTTTTGTCAAATGGCCGCGGGAAACAGAGCCATAGATATGACATGGCAGCGGAACTATAGATAGACATGCTCAACAGCAGCGCTTACAAACTCTGCAAGTCCCGGAATCTTTTTATCTATTTTATCCTTATACTCCAGATACGACTGGCCAATTTCGTGAAAATCCATATCATTGTTTGGATTCAGTATTCCGATAAACTCTCTTAGCAATCCGACCGCCTCCTTTGCGGCCAGGCTGTCCGGACCATCCATCATGGCGTCACAAAACCTTTGGTAAACATCGTTGCCAAGCGTAATTAGTCCGCCCAAATCAAGATTCATCATAAATGCAACTTTTTTTGTAATAGATTCTTTATTGAGAGCTGTAAAGTTTTTAGCTAATGGCAGAAAAAAATTGTTTTCAAATAATACATGAAGCTCCTTTGCATATGCCTTCGCAATTGAATTAATTCGGTTTTTATCAAAATCCCGAAGCATGGAAATATCAAACTCATCGTTTAAGACACGGTCCACGGAATGGATCATATTCTGTAATTGAGCAACCTTTTCCGAAAGAATTTGCTTATGCTGCAGCAATACCTCTTTTTCCATCTCTTTTGGATTCTCAAGCAGTGACCGGATGCCGCTTAGAGAAATGCCAATCTCTTTATAAAATAGAATGCTCCACAACCGGCGCAAGCTCTCGTCGTCATATTGGCGGTAGCCCGATTCTTTCACCGAGCTTGGCGGCAGCAATCCGATTTCATCATAATATTGCAAAGTGCGGCGGCTTACGCCGGAGAGCTTGCTCACTTCATTTACACTTTTCATTGCCTTTCCCTCCTTATAAAAAATAAAATTTTTCAATATGAAAAAAAGCATTTGACTCGAACGTTACGTGATAGATTATACTGCATTATAAATAAAGAACGGCGCTTTGTAAAGTAAAAAATGTGAGCACAAAACGCTGTGTACAAGGAGAGTTTATTTATGATGAGTAAAAATAAGAAGGCTCCGGAACTTGAGCCGATTCCAAAGAACGTCATGAACATTGCTTGGATTTTAGTGCTTGGAGCAGTTATGCCGCTGCTTGATTCAACAATGGTCAATATTGCCATCAAGCACTTGAGTAATGATTTCAGTATCGGACTTGATTTAATTCAATGGGTAATTACGGGTTACGTGTTATCTATGGCAATTTCAGTCCCCCTTGCTGGTTGGATGGTTCAGCGTTTCAACGGCAAATGGCTAATGATTGGTGCTAATATAGTCTTCTTAGGGGCTTCAATTGCCTCGGGATTAAGCGGCAGTATCCATTCACTGATTATTTTCCGGATTATTCAAGGCTTCGGTGCCGGCTTTATTATAACATTGGTGACTACTTTGTGTGTTGAAATCGCCGGAAGGGATCGAATGGGACGTTTGATGTCGACCATTGGCATCCCAACGGTCTTAGGTCCGATCCTTGGCCCGGTTATTGGGGCTGTGATTGTTCAATTCTTATCATGGCGTTACATTTTCTTTGTCAACATACCAATTGGTATTCTTGCCATCATTTTGATGACTTTGAAGTTGCCTGACTTCACGCCGGCTAACATGAAAGCCAAATTCGATTTTATTGGTATCATTTTATTGGGTGCCAGTTCCGCCGCCTTGATTTATGGGATCACGAAAGCAGCGAAAAGTGCTGCATTTAACAACAGCACGACGATTGGTTATGTTGTTGCAGGAATCGCAATTTTAGCTGTTTACATGATATATGCTGCTGTTAAAAAGGAACAGGCAATTCTCCCATTACACCTGTTTAAGCTGAAAAATTTCAGCGCTGTCATGATTGGCTTGTTCCTTGCAGGGATTGCCACCAACGGTCCAATGCTGTTATTGCCTTTATTTTTCCAAAACATTAAGGGCTTCTCAGTTTTGAGCGCCGGACTGATCCTCATTCCCCAAGGGGTCGGTATGTTAATTGCCCGTCCATTGATTGGTAAGCTGACTGATCGATTGGGAGCGCGTAATGTTGTCTTGGCAAGTTTGACATTAGCCATGGTTGGCACGATTCCATTTGTCTTCTTCAATGAGGCATCTTCACTCATTGCTGTGAGTATCGCTTTGTTTGTTCGGGGTATAGGTATCGGTGGTATTACCATTCCAATGATGACTGATGCATACACTGGTATGGTCAAACAGGAAATCGCACAAGCCAGTGTCGGTACCCGGCTCATGCAAAATATTGGCGGTGCGTTTGGCTCCGCAGTACTTGCAACGGTCGTCAGCCTTTCAATTCAAGGGAAAGAACCAACGGTTCCGCTCATGACCACTGCTTACCACAATGGTTTTACGTTAGCCTTAACCCTTTGTTTGGTATTGCTCATTCCAGCTTTGTTCTTAACGAACAAAAAACAGGCGCATTGAAAGTAAACAGAGGTATAATAACCGGATTCGCCGGCCTGAATGGAACCGGGAAATCATCGGAGAAAAACAGATAATTTTGAAGCTGCCGGCTATGGTGTTTAAGCCGGCAGCTTTCTTTTAGTATGGAATCAAATCAAGGGAAGCCCTGGACCCACGGGGACTGCCTCGCTAAAAAGGGTTTTAAATTGAAATCTTTTATGTTACTATAGCTCTATAGAAATGCAGCAGCATCGCTTCAGGGAGAAGGGGAGGTATTATGAGAAGTTTGGCGTATTTAAAACTGATGGCCAGGGAGTATCCGACGATTAAGGCTGCTTCCAGCGAGATCATCAACCTTACGGCCATACAGGGCTTACCAAAGGGAACCGAATATTTTTTCAGTGACTTACATGGTGAGCATGAGGCATTTGTCCATTTATTAAAAAGTGCCTCAGGCGTTATCCGTGAGAAAATCACGGAAACTTTCAGCCACATCATACCAGAGAAAGAAGAAGTGGCGTTAGCCAATTTAATTTACTATCCGGAGCGGATCTTGAATCAGCTGGAGCTTAAGGGCCTGGCAGACGGAGACTGGCAGAGAGTGACCATTTACCGGCTGGTACAGATTTGTAAGGTGGTTTCATCAAAGTACACCAGATCCAAGGTGAGGAAGAAAATGCCCCCGGAGTTTGCCTACATCATAGATGAGCTGCTTCATGTGGATTATAATGATGATAATAAACGTGTATACTATAATGAGATCATACGGTCCATCATTGACATCAGGGTGGGAGATAAGTTCATCATAGCCTTATGCGAGCTGATCCAGAATCTGACCATTGACAGCCTGCATATTATCGGAGATATTTTCGACCGCGGTCCAAGGGCTGATATTATTATGGATGAACTGCTGCAATTTCATGACGTTGATATCCAGTGGGGCAATCATGATATTTCCTGGATGGGAGCCGCCACCGGGAATCTGGCCTGTATCTGCAACGTACTGCGTATCGCCATCAGCTATAACAGCTTTGATGTGCTGGAGGACGGATACGGCATTAACCTGCGTCCCTTATCCATGTTTGCGGCCAGGATTTACAGAGAGGATCCCTGCGATCGGTTTGTTCCCCAGATCCTTGATGAAAACATCTATGACGCGGTGGATCCGGGGTTGGCGGCAAAGATGCACAAGGCCATTGCCATCATTCAGTTTAAGGTAGAAGGCCAGATCATAAAACGCCATCCGGAATATGAGATGAGTGACCGGATCCTGATTGAGTCCATTGACTTTGAACGGGGCGTTGTGACCGTAGAGGGTAAGGAATATCCAATGCTTGATAAATTCTTCCCAACGGTAGACCCTAAGGAACCATTAAAGCTGAGCAAGGAGGAAGGAGAGCTTCTCCATACCCTTCAGCTTTCTTTCATGCATAACGAGCTTCTTCATAAGCATATTCGTTTTCTGTATTCTCATGGAAGCATGTACAAATGTTACAATTCAAACCTCCTCTACCATGGCTGTATTCCCATGAGGGAGGACGGCTCCTTTGAAGAGATCGTGGTGGATCACCAGGCTTACTCTGGAAAGGCGTTAATGGATTACGTGGACCGGAAGGTTCAAAATGCATATTTTATGCCGGAGGGTTCTGCGGAGAGTGAGGATGCCAGGGATTTCATGTGGTATCTGTGGTGCGGAGCCAAATCTCCGGTTTACGGCAAGGGGAAGATGACGACCTTTGAACATTATTTTATCGAAGATCCTTCTGCCCACAAGGAGCCTATGAACCCTTATTACAGGCTTAGCATGAAGGAAGAGTCCTGTGATAAGATATTGGAAGAATTCGGCCTTCCTAAAAAAGGTTCCCACATCATCAACGGTCACGTTCCAGTAAAAATAAAGGAAGGGGAATCGCCGGTGAAGGCAAGAGGCAAGCTGTTCCTTATAGATGGAGGGCTGTCAAAGGCCTACCAGACTAAGACAGGAATCGCAGGCTATACACTGATTTATAACTCCAACCATCTGGCACTTGCGGAGCACAAGCCCTTTGATCCGAATAAGGAAAGCACACCAAGGGTTTCGGTCGTTGAGAACATGAAGAACCGGGTCATGGTGGCGGATACGGATAAAGGCGCGGAGCTGGCGGAGCGGATTGCAGATTTAAAGGAACTGGTGGCGGCATACCGGGATGGCGTAATTAAGGAGAAGGTAGAGTAGTCTGTCATATTATGAAATTTTAAGAATTTTTTCAGAGAAGGTTTCTTTACGAAATCCCTGTCGGATGATACAATAATCAAAGCTATTTACTTAATTGAAGGAGGCTCAGATGAGCAGACAGGAGTTTTTACAGCGCTTAAGGGAGGCTTTATCAGGTGAAGTTTCTGGAAGCGTAATTGAAGAAAATATCAGGTACTATGAAGAATATATCGGCACGGAAGTGAGAAATGGTTCTACGGAAGAGGCGGTCATAGCCTCCATCGGCGATCCAAGACTGATTGCCAAGACTATTTTAGAGGCCAGCGAGAATGCAAAGAGCAGCGGATCCGGCAGAACTTTTTATGAATCCTACTCTGGCGCGGACCGGAATGTGTATGAAGATCCGGGTAATTCCGGACGCCGTATGCATTACATTGACTTGAGTAAATGGTACTGGAAGCTTTTGGGAGTTACGGTTCTCATCTTATTTTTCTTTCTGATTGCCAGCATTGTTACAGGGATTTTCAGCCTTCTGATGCCTATTATGGGCCCCTTGCTTTTGGTATTCCTCATTGTCTGGTTTGTAAGAGGAACGAAACGATAAAGTCAAATAAATTTAACAAGTCCGTGGAAATATTACAAAACTGTGACGGCAGTTATGACGCATAAAGCGCCATGACTGCCGTTTTTGCTTGACAAACTCGAGGAATAAGTATATAATTCGAAATGTAACAATTATGTAACATATTAACGAAGTATTGCGGGAACGACAGAAAAACGTAAAAACAGGAGATTTGATATGAAGAATAAAATGTGGAAAGCGATGGGCCTTTTAGGGATTTTAGCCAGCTTAAGCGGGACTCCCCAGATAGAGGTGAAAGCAGCGGAAATTGCTGTAGAAACCAGCACAAC
This sequence comes from Lacrimispora sp., assembly GCF_032078915.1. GTDB lineage: Bacteria > Bacillota > Clostridia > Lachnospirales > Lachnospiraceae > Lacrimispora. The sequence goes on from NZ_DAMAUN010000019.1 coordinate 69,810, forward strand.
ACTTTATGCGAAGATGGATATGCCTGTGTCTGTCAGAGAAGCTGCTGATAAGTCGGGAACGGCTCTTTCCCAGGCAGGGGAAGGCCAGACTTATGAAGTGGTTGAATCCCCAAGGGATGGCTGGATTAAAATAAAGACTCCGGAAGGAGAAGGTTACATACAAAGCAGTGCTGCGACCCTGATTGAGAAGACTCAGGAAAAGGTGGACAAGTCTGTAATGCAGCGCCAGAAAATTGTAGATTATGCGCTTCAGTTTGTGGGCGGACGCTATGTCTACGGAGGAGTCAATCCCAAAACAGGAGTGGATTGTTCCGGATTTACCAGCTATGTGTTAAGGAATGCGGCTGGTGTAAGCTTAAGCCATAGCTCTAGGTCTCAGGCAGGAGAAGGCCGCAGCGTCAGCTACGAGGATGCCCGTGCAGGGGATCTGGTATTTTATGGAAAAAATGGATCCATTAACCATGTTGCCTTATACATGGGAGACGGCCGTGTAGTCCACGCTTCCACAGAAAAGACCGGAATTATCGTAACAAACGTCATGTATCGCAAACCTGTGAAATTTGTCCGGGTTTTAAACTAAAATATTTTTAAATTCGTGCACTTTTAAATAATACTTGACGAAAAGATAAAATAATTGTATAATAACCGTAATGAATTTAATACTTATGTAACATTTGAAAATCAAAAAGTAAAAATAGGAGCAAATTTCCCGATGATAAACAAAGCATGGAAAACGTTAGGGCTTATGGCTTTTTGCGGAGCAATGGTAATAGCAGTTCCTTCAGATGTAAGAGCAGATGAAATTTCCGGTCCAGGACTCAGTTATGGGAACTATATGGTGACCGTTGATGCAGATAATGTAACGATCAGCAAGGATGAAGCTGGTAAGGAAGCGCTTATGACCGCTTCCAAAGGGTCCGCCTTTGAAGTTGTACAGGATATGGGCGGCGGATATATGAAGGTTAAGATCAATGATACATATGGCTATATGCCAGTAGAAGGCAATGCAACCGTATCTTTAACCGATGAAGAAACACTGGCTGCATTAGAAGTTAAGACTCAGGCAGAGGCAGTTGTTAATTTCAGACAAAGCATTGTTAATTACGCTCTTCAGTTTGTAGGCGGACGTTATGCCTATGGCGGCAGCGATCCGCGCACCGGAGTAGACTGCTCCGGATTTACCAGATATGTGATGCAGCATGCAGCTGGCCTTACTTTAAATCGCTCCTCAGGTGGACAGGCTTCCCAGGGAAGAGCAGTCGGCGCAGATCAGATGCGTCCGGGCGATTTGATTTTTTATGGAAGCGGATCATCCATAAACCACGTTGCCATGTATATCGGTAATGGACAAGTAGTGCATTCATCAACTTATAGTACAGGTATTAAGACTTCTCCGTGGAATTATCGGGCACCTGTAAAAATCGTCAACGTTCTTGGCGATTAATGAAATAGCGGATAACCGGATTTTGGAAGGGATATAAGACCCTCGGCATTTTATGCCGGGGGTCTTTTGATGCTTATGGTCAGTAAAAAGAGAAACAGCCGGAATAGGGGAGCTATTTCGGCTGCTTCTGAGGGGAGTATAAATAATTAATAAGGATGAGGGGAAAACCCCTCATTTTGATTATAATATAGCTGTGATAAAAATGCAAAGTATTTTTACAAAATATGGCCGCATTTTCGAATAATATATTATTTCTTCTTTAATTTTAAAATAAAAAAACAATTGTATAATATTTTGCAAACCTGCCATACTAACGATGTAACGAAAAACGCTGACAGGAGGTATTTATTATGTCTAAGAATAACTACAATGATATGGAGAACTCCAGGAACTCCCAGAACAACAATCAGAACAACAATCAGAACAACAATCAGAACAGCAATCAGAACAACAATCAGAACAACAATCAGAACAACAATCAGAATAACAGCCGCAACTCCAGCAGAGACAGCAGCCGTGATTCCAGCAAAGACAACAACCGTAACAGATTCAACTAATAACGGAAGTTGATCTAATTGTTCTTGAGAAAAGGCGCGGGAAAGTGACAAAGAGGTCCTTTCCTGCGTTTTTTTGTTGAAATCTTCCTGTTTCCATATGATTTTCGCAAACCTGAAAATATGGAATATATTATTACTAGAAAGGACAGGTGATAATATGTTCAGGACCATACCGATTTGGGAAATCGATCACTATATCGATTACTATAGTGATATTATGATAATAGATCTTCGCAGTCAATCGTCCTACAGGCAGTCCCATATTCGGGGAGCGGTAAATTTGCCATATGAAAATATGGATCGTTGGGCGGGCAGCTTGCCAAAGGATAAACTTTTGATTATTTACTGTTCCAGGGGCGGACAAAGCATGATAGTCTGCAGAAATTTGGAGCAGTCTGGATATAATGTAGTCAATATAGCCAATGGAATCACTTATTACAAAGGAAAATATATGGTTCGCGGATAGGTAAATTCATTGACAGAAATACCCCGCTAGCCTTAAAATATACCTATTAAATACAAAAGGAGAAAATAACCTATGAAATATATGATTGCTTCCGACATTCATGGTTCTGCCTATTTTTGCAGGAAGCTGTTAGATGTATATAAAACTTCCGGAGCCGGCAGGCTGATCCTGTTAGGAGATATTCTTTATCATGGCCCCAGAAATGACCTTCCAAGGGAATATGCCCCTAAAGAGGTGATTTCCATGCTAAATGACTGCAAAGACCAGATCTATAGTGTAAGGGGAAACTGTGACACAGAAGTGGATCAGATGGTACTGGAATTTCCTATTCTTGGGGATTATGCCCTGCTTGCCGTCTCCGGCCTGACAATCTATGCCACCCATGGTCACATTTACAATCAGGAAAACCTGCCTCCGGTACAAAAGGGAGATATCTTGCTTCATGGACACACTCATATCCTGGCAGCGGAGCGTTTTGGAGACATTACCATATTAAATCCAGGCTCTGTGTCCATTCCAAAGGGCGGTAATCCTCCTACTTACGGTATGCTGGAGGATAAGGTGTTCCGTGTCATGGATTTTGACGGGAATGTAATAAAAGAGATGAACTTAGGAGAATAAAGTGAAAAAAACATTTGAGCTGATCGCACCCTGCCATTTCGGCATGGAAGCGGTTTTAAAAAGAGAGATCACGGATCTCGGTTATGACATTGCATCAGTAGAAGACGGAAGGGTTACCTTTATTGGAGATGATGAGGCTATCTGTCGTGGGAATGTGTTTCTTCGTACGGCAGAAAGAGTTTTGCTAAAGGTGGGATGCTTTCATGCAGAATCCTTTGAAGAGCTTTTTCAGGGTACCAAGGCAATTTGCTGGGAAGATTTTATACCTCAGGATGGGAAATTCTGGGTGGCAAAAGCTTCCTCAATTAAAAGTAAATTATTCAGCCCCTCAGACATCCAGTCTATCATGAAGAAAGCCATGGTGGAACGGTTAAAAGGGGCTTATGGTGTAGAGTGGTTTCCGGAGACCGGAAGCAGCTATGCTCTGCGGGTATTCCTTCATAAGGATGAAGTGACCGTTGGCATCGATACCACTGGAGATTCTCTCCATAAGAGAGGATACCGTACATTAACCAGCAAGGCTCCGATCACGGAAACCCTTGCTGCGGCCCTTATTATGCTGACTCCATGGAACAAGGACCGGATCCTTGTGGATCCTTTCTGCGGAAGCGGGACCTTTGTGATCGAAGCGGCTATGATGGCGGCCAACATGGCCCCAGGCATGAACCGTTCCTTCCTTGCCGAGGACTGGAAAAACCTGATTCCAAGAAAGTGCTGGTATGAGACAATGGATGAGGCAAACGACCTTCTGGATTCAAATGTCAAGGTGGATATACAGGGCTATGACATAGACGGTGAGATTGTAAAGGCTGCCAGAGCTAATGCAGAGTCAGCCGGAGTGGATCACATGATCCACTTTCAGCAAAGACCCTTAACTGCCTTAAGTCATCCCAAAAAGTACGGTTTTATTATTACGAATCCCCCTTATGGAGAACGAATTGAGGAAAAGAAGAATTTACCGGAGCTGTACCGGCAGATTGGAGAACGGTATAAGGCTCTTGATGCCTGGTCCCTGTACATGATCACTGCCTACGAGGAAGCTGAGAAATACATCGGCAGAAAGGCGGATAAAAACCGGAAAATTTATAATGGTATGATGAAAACCTATTTCTATCAGTTTATGGGGCCAAAGCCCCCAAGGCTTCGATGAGCCAAAGGCGAATCGGACTTTCTTAAAAAGGAGCTTCGGTTGAAGAATAAAGGATGGTTTTTCCTATTTCTGATGATCATCTGTTTTTCTGCAGGATACCGGATTCCCAGTCCGGAAATTATTCCTGTGAATATAGCAGACCAGGATTACTTAAAAGAGCCGGGAAGTGCTCAGGCGGACAGCCGGAGGGTGTCATCGGAATCGGAAATTATAAATGCGCAGCTCCCGGCCTTTTATGATGGGAGAAAGGAAGGCCGGGTTCCCTCTGTGAAAAACCAGGGTTCCATTGGAACCTGTTGGGCTTTTGCCTCTCTGCAGGCCCTGGAAGCAGCCCTGCTTCCAGGTGAAAGCTATGAATTTTCGGAAGACCATATGTCTTTGAATAATGGGTTTTGCATTCCCCAGGAAGAGGGCGGGGAATATACCATGTCCATGGCCTATCTGCTGTCATGGAGAGGACCGGTATTGGAAGCAGACGACCCATACGGCGACGGTATCTCCCCCGATGGCTTAAAAGCGGTAAAGCATGTTCAGGAGATTCAGATCCTGCCAGATAAAGATTTCAGGAAAATCAAACAGGCGGTTCTTATGTATGGCGGAGTTCAAAGTGCCCTTTATACTTCCCTTGCGGAAGGGGACATCCGGTCAGAGTCCTATAATGAGGAGGCCTATGCTTATTGCTACACTGGTACAGAGCCTCCGAACCATGATTCTGTGATCATAGGCTGGGACGATGCTTATCCGAAGGAGAACTTTCATGGGGAAGTTCAGGAAGATGGGGCATTTATCTGTATGAACAGTTGGGGAGATGGATTCGGAGACCAGGGATATTTTTATGTATCCTATTATGATTTCAATATTGGAAGGAATAACATTGTTTATACGGTTGTGGAAGATACGGACAATTATGACCACATTTATCAGTCGGATCTCCGGGGCTGGGTCGGCCAGCTGGGATATGGAGAAGATACCGTATGGTTTTCTAATGTTTACGAGGCCGGAACCTCCCAGAGCCTTGAAGCGGCAGGCTTCTATGCAACAGGTCCCCACACTTCCTATGAGGTTTACGTGGTTCGTCATGCGGGGATAGAATCCGATATTTTGGAAGGTCAGGATTTTGAGCGGAAGGTTCTTCTTTCCAAGGGAAGCTTTGACTATGGAGGATACTATACGGTGCCTCTTATGGGAAATCATCGGGAAGATTTAGAGCTTTCCCCAGGGGAACGCTTTGCGGTTATCGTAAAGATTACTACGCCGGATGCAGTTCACCCTGCGGCCATTGAGTATGATGCGGGAGATGGACGTACCTTTGTCAATGTGGCAGATGGAGAAGGCTATATCAGTGCTGATGGCATGACATGGGAACGGGCCGAAGAGAAAAGGTGTAACCTGTGTTTAAAGGCATACACAAAAGACCGGTGAAAACGTTTTATGGAGGACGGAATAGATGAACGATAAAAAGATCGTATTTGCCACAGGAAATGAAGGCAAAATGCGGGAGATCAGGGAGATCCTAAAAGACTTAGGAATGGAGATCCTCTCCATGAAAGAGGCCGGTGCAAGCCTTGATATTGTGGAAGATGGAGCTACTTTTGGGAAAAACGCGGAGATAAAGGCCAGGGCAGTGTGGAAAAGAACCGGAGGAATCGTGCTTGCAGATGATTCCGGCCTGGTTGTGGACTGCTTAAATGGAGAGCCTGGGATCCTTTCTGCCAGATATATGGGAGAGGACACTTCCTATGAGATCAAAAATCAGAATATCCTCGACAGAGCTGCCCATGCAAAGGGCGGAGAAAGAAGCGCCCGTTTTGTCTGCAATATCGCCGCAGTGCTGCCTGATGGAACAGTGCTCCATACGGAAGAATCCATGGAAGGGCTTCTGGCTGACCAGCCTGCCGGAAAGGAAGGCTTTGGCTATGATCCCATCCTCTATATACCGGAATTCGGAGTAACCAGCGCCCAGCTTACCATGGAACAAAAGAATAAAATCAGCCATCGCGGAAAGGCTCTGGAGGCCATGAAAGGCCGGCTTAAAGAAACTTTTACAGGAGGGAGAGAATCATGAAAATACTGATTGTCAGTGATACGCACCGCAAAGATGAGAGTTTACATAAGATCATTGCAGAAACCGAATCGCTGGACATGCTGATCCACCTGGGAGACTCGGAAGGCAGCGAAGACAAAATAGCGGGCTGGGTTCCCGCAGGCTGTGAGCTTCAGATGGTTCTTGGCAACAATGACTTTTTCTCGGATTTAGAACGGGAGAGGGAAGTGGTAATAGGGAAGTACCGGGTTTTGCTGACCCATGGTCATTATTATAATGTATCCCTTGGGGTTGAGCGCCTGGAGCAGGAAGCGGCGGACAGAGGAATTGATATTGCTATGTACGGCCATACCCACAGGCCTTTTTATGAGGTACATAACGGGATCACGATCTTAAACCCGGGCAGCCTTTCTTATCCCAGGCAGGAAGGGAGAAAGCCATCCTACATGATTATGGAGATCGATGAGCAGGGGGAGGCACATTTTACCCTGAAATTTCTGGAGAAATAAACGCCTGTTTAAGTAAAAAGCCGGATTACCCAAGAAAAACTGGGGGAATGGCTCAGAATAGAATAAGAAGCTGCTGCAAAAGGAGAATCTGTATCAGATATAGTATCTGATGTTTGATTAGCTTTTTGCAGCAGCTTCTTATTTTTATAATACTATTTCCAGCCCTCCGGCAGATAAGCCAGGGTGTTTTTGATCATGTCGTCTGCCAGTTTTTTGATTTCTTCTTCTTTGGCCCGGTCTTTTACGAGAGGATCGTTTAAGAAGGCTTCGTATACCAGGGAGCGGTCATGAGTGAGAGCGGCTTTAAGGATCCGCTGATGGTTGGCAACATGCGGCTCGATCAGTTCAAGGACTTTTTCCGGAATGGCACCAGCCACCACCGGTTTAATGCTGTCACGGCTGAACAAGGCGTTGGTTTCAACCACGGCTTCTGCCGGCAGGTTAGGAATTTGCAAGAAGGAATTGGGGATATTGACATTGCTCACTGTTTTTTCAAGTCCGCATAAGGCTTTGATCAGAAGGATTCCTTCTTCTCCTGATGCTTTCAGTTCAATTTCCTCTTCGCCCCCTGCAAGACGGTGGCTCTTAGCTAAACGGTTCGTCAAATCCTCTTTTCGCCAGGCAACGGTAGTGAGGCCGAATTTCCAGCTTTTCACGGTCTCCGGGTCTTTTAAGTATTCGCCTCCAGGCATGAATTCTGCAAGATGGCGGTCACCGGCAGCAGCGATCAGGCCATAGCGGCGGAAAAGATCAAACTTTACCCTGTGAGCGCATTCGAAGCTGTTGTTTGCCCAGTTCTTATCTGGTTCGTTGTAGCCTTCCTGGTAGTGAGCATCAATATAATCACGGTAAACAGGGAATAAGTCGATTCCCTTGTAGGAAGCCTGGTCAAACCAGGTGAAATGATTGATTCCCAAAACATTTACATTGATGTCCCGGCGGTCAACGTTTTCAAAGCCAAAGGTTTCTTCACAGATTCCCTTTAAAACCTTCTGGGTGCCGAATACCTCATGGCAGCAGCCGAAAGCCTTGATCTCAGGGAATACGTGGTAGAGAGTCTTTACGCAAAGGGACATTGGATTCGTGTAGTTGATGATCCAGGCATTTGGTGAATATTCTTTTATGGCTTCTGCGATGGTCACAAACATCGGGATGGTGCGGAGGGCACGAACCATTCCTCCAGGACCGGCGGTATCACCTACGGACTGGTAGATGCCAAGCCGTTCAGGAAGATGAACGTCTGAATCCATCTCATCAAAGGTTCCGGGGAGAATGGAGATGACTGCAAAGTCACAGCCCGTTAAAGCTTCCTTTAAGGAGGCGGCGGTGACGTAATTCCATTTTCCAGTGGTGTCCTCTCTGTTTGTCAGTTTGTTGCCGATGATTTCATTATTTTTTGCGGCTGTCTCATCGATGTCATATAAACGGATCGTTCCGCTTAAGGAATCGTCCATGGACAGATCCGTCATAAAGGTCCAGGCCCAGCCTCTGGAGCCGCCTCCGATATAGGCGATATTAATATCGCTGACTTTGTTGTCTGCATAGTTCATAAGGGTTTCCTCCTGTTAAAAGATTAATTTTATAAAAGGTTTCTTGGACATTGCTGCAAGTTCATATTAGTTATATTAAGAAAACAATAGGATGTTTTCTTAATCAGATGGACGGGCGAAAAGCAGCCCTTTTATCTATGCTTGCATTGCAAGAGAAGATAAGTTATATTATAATGGATTATAGTATTAGAAATCTTATATAATTGGGGCTTTTTTTAATAAAATCATACTTTTGGCTACTATTTTGGAGGCTGAGATGGAAAAAACCATATTTTCGGAAAGCATGGAGGGAATCACCATTGATGAGGTGGTCCGGGACCAGGAATATTCCATGACAATGAAGCATTTTCATGATACCTACGAACTTTATTTTCTTCTGGAAGGGGAACGTTACTATTTCATCGAAAAAGAAACCTATTATGTGAAAACAGGGGATGTAGTTTTGGTGAATCGGGAACAGGTCCATAAGACGAGCCAGGCTGGAAGCAGGAGACATGACAGGATCCTTCTCCAGCTAAGCGGGAGAGTCCTTGAACCATGGCTTAAGCAGGCAGGGGTCTCTTCCCTTGAGAAGCTGTTTGGAGATTATTATGGAGTGGCAAGGCTTTCCCAGGCGGAATGGGAAGAAATGAAGGAGCTGTTGCTGGGGATTTCAGAGGAACTGATACACCGGAGAGAACGGTATGAGATAATGGTAAGGCTGAAGCTTTCCCAGATTTTACTGATGGTCTACCGAAGCAGGAAGAAGACCGTACTTAAGGAGATGCCCCCGACGGTTCAGACTGCAAAGCATGGAAAGGTGCATGAGGTGGCGGAATATTTAACACTTCACTGCGAGACAGGAGAGAGCTTAGAGGAATTGGCAGAGTCTTTTTTTATCAGCAAATCCTATTTAAGCAGAATCTTTCGGGAGGTGACCGGGTTTTCAGTAAATGAATACAGGAACCTGGCCAGAGTGAGAAAGGCGAAAGAACTTCTGACAAACAGTGGGTATTCTATTACGGAAATATCAGAAATTCTTGGATTTGAAAGTATTACCTATTTTGAGCGGGTATTTAAGAAGCATACGGATGTGACGCCGTTAAAATACAGAAAGGATGGGGGAGAGGCCTAGTGACATAAGAGGCAGCAGAGAAGGTTTATGAAAAGGCATAAAAAGAAGGAACATGGCAAGAGCACAGCCATGTTCCTTCTTTTCTTTCCGGGCAGCATTGCCGAAGGGTTATTCCTTTTCCAGAGCTTCGCACAGAGCGGTCAGGGCAAGAGCCTGTCCATAGGCCATGGGCATGATGGCGATGTTCTTATAATGGTCGGAATCCATGCCGATTCCGGTTCCTGCCGATACATTTAACACAGTTCCATCTTCAGAAATATTGGCGCAAATGGCTTCAATGGCCCGGTCGGCCGCAGCCTTATAGGAACCGTCAAGTATTCCTGCCTTCACCCCTCTTAAAAGTCCCGCGGCAATGGCGGCAGAGCCGGAGACTTCGCTGTAGCTTAAATCATCGGTGAGAACGGTGTTCCACAGTCCTGATGGGGACTGAAGGCGTAAAAGGGCGGAGGCCTGGGATTTGAAGGTGTCAGTCAGGAAAGCCTTCACCCCATTATCTAAGCCGTCCCCGCAGGTATCTATATATTCCATGATCCCGTAGGTAAACCAGGAGTTCCCTCTGCACCAGAAGATGCCTCCGAAGTTATCCATGCGCTCAAAGCTGAAGCCGTGGTGGAAGAGGCCGGTCTGTTTATCAAAGAGATATTTGATGTGGACCAGGAACTGATGAAGCGCTTCGTCTTTCCAAAGAGCGTTTTTTGATATGCATCCCATTCTGTTTAAGAAAAGCACGGACATGAACAGAGTGTCGACCCAGATCTGTCCGTTGTTTAAACTCACGCCATCCCGGTCTCCGATGGCGCTGGTCACATGCTGGAATCCGTTGTCCGGAGTTTTTGGGAGGCCGTTGATGAGCCAGTCCGCCCTCTGAACGCACAGATCGTAAAATTCCTCCGGATTGCCAAGGCCTTCGTATAGAAAGGACAGGGGTAGAAATGGAGCGGTGGTATTGATGTTTTTAGAAGGAAGCCCCTTTTTCTGGTGGCCGCTGTACCATCGCTCAAAGAAGGGAAGATACCGGCTGTCTCCGTAAAATTCCTGGAGTTTATATAAGCCATATAGTCCGACTCCCTGAGGCCAGTCCCACTCCTCGATGCCAAAATCTCTTTGGATAAGCCCTTTTTTTGTATCAGTGCTGCTGACGCTCTTGTCTTTGTCATAGTCATATCCTCCAAGATTCATCAGCTTCTCCACAACCAAATTGATTTTTTCAAGTAGCTGTTCGTTTGTCATCATTATTTTTCTCCTTTTCCATGCATGCTTAATGTTTGTTTTTCAGCTTTTCTATATATTCGGTCGGCGGGTAGCCGGTATACCGCTTGAATACCTGACTGAAGTACTGGGGATTGCTGCCGAATCCTACCTGACGGGCAATGTGCTTTATGTTATCATTCTGATAATAGGTCATCAGCCGGATGGCTTCCTCCATCCGCTCCTTGTTTAAGTAATCGGAAAAACGCATCCCCTCTTCCTTTACGAACTGCTTGCTTAAGTATCCTATGCTTACGAAAAGATAATTCTCGGCCAGCCACTTTAAAGAGAGATTTTCAGAGTACAGATGTTCTCTGATGTAGGCTTTTAATAGGGCGATGTTGGAGACGGTCTTATGAGGTCCGCATGCGGTGTCTTTCCGGACCAATACCACACGAAGAAGCTCCCGGATCCCGGATACCGTATCACAGGAGTAGAGCCGCCGGAAGAAATCACAGGCGGCGTCTACAGGAAACTTTTCCCGTTCCGGCCCTATCTGAAGGAATAATCCTAATGCAAGGTTTCTGGCGGTAGATAAAGGAATGGAGTCCATAAAGACGGAGCCAAGGAGTTCCTCAGCCTGTACCATATCCTCTGCAGAGGTGATAGAGTTCTCAAGCCTGCTGATCATCCAGGGGGAAGCGATATGGTTTCTGATTTCATGGACATCTCCTCCTTCACTGAAGAGAAGAATCCGTTCAAAACGGGAAATCTTCTGAATGATATCCTGAAAAAGCTTTTCAGATGAATCCCTGTGAAGGAATTCTGCCTCAAAAGTAACGGACTGACCGGGATACCGGAGCCCGGTTATGGCACTTTCGATCCGTTCCTGTATTGCCAGAGTAAAAGCCGGGAATATAAGGACCGCAGTGTTTTTTACATAAATAATGGAGAACTGCAGGGGAACCTTGGAAGCATCTAAAAGCTTTTTGACGTCACAAATAAAGTTTTTAATATAGTTTTCTTCCACAAAGGAACAGATACAGGCATAAATGCAGTTCTTCGGAAGGGATAAAAGGCCCTGGTATTTACGGAATACGGCCGGAAAGGAATCCTGGTGCTCCAATGCCTCCATAATAAAGCTCTGCTCCAGGGGGAAATGAAGGCTTCTTAAGAAATCCTGCTGCTGCATCTTCCTGCTTTCATCCTCCTGAAGGCGTTCCTTCCTTATGGAAACCAGAGATTCGATCAGCTCATTTTTATCTGTTGGTTTTAAAAGATAATAACGGACCCCGTATTTCATGGCCTGTTTGGCATATTCAAAATCATTGTACCCGGAAAGGAGAATAAAGGTAATATGGGAATCTGATTTTATGGAACGTTCAATAAGGTCCAGGCCGTT
>NZ_DAMAUN010000020.1:0-81607 GCF_032078915.1 Lacrimispora sp.
ACCTTCTGGCAGGCCGCCATCTCCACCTACTGGCAGGCCGCCATCTCCGCCTACCGGCAGGCCGCCATCTCCACCTACTGGCAGGCCGCCATCTCCGCCTACTGGCAGGCCGCCATCTCCGCCTACTGGCAGACCACCAGGAGGAGGCGGTCCGGTACCTATGGGACCTCCACCATCCAGCGTTCCCCGAAGGCCTGGTCCTCCAAGCCCTGGAGTCAGATTTGTCAATCCTGGGTCCATGAGAAATTGCATTGGACGATTTACTTATGTATGGTTAAGCAACGGATTGGAGTTTTGGTTTTTCCCAGTTCAGATCTGGGCAAATACCGTCGTAGGATTCCGTTGGGACCGAAGGTTTGGTTGGTCATATACCGGAATATCACTAAACCGAATCGATATGTTTTCTTGCACCTGACGGCAATTTCCTCGCAACTCAAAAAGCGATCCTTTAGAGCGTCCTTAATAGGACAGTATATTTTAGAAGTATGGCGTAGCGTAAAAGCTACGCCATTTCTTCATGTATGGGGGTATTTAGCTCCGGCAGAATCCCAACCAAATTATAGCTGATATGAATATTCTGCCTGCGTTTTCCGTTGGATTTATCCGGTGTTTCAACAAACACCTTGCTAACCAAATCGTTCAGTATTGTGGGGGTAAGTTCCGTTAAGTCTGTGTTTGCTTGCACTTGCGGATAAACCGTTCCACATCTTCAGAGTGCTGTTCTTGTTCGTCCTGTTCGGCTTGCCACTGTTCCAGCTTGTTTTCCAAATCAGTCTGTTCGGTTTCGTAATCGTTGGACAATTCTTCAAAACGAATATCACTCAATTTTCCGTTTACATTATCCTCATACGCTGTTACAAAGCCGATGACATACTGTTTCCTTTTTATTTTGTCAACTCCTTTCAGTTGTGGTAGGACTTCGGGCCAACTTGGCCCGAAGTAAAATAGGCTAATAATTATATTCAGTTAATCATTTTTAGACAAAGGGTAATTACATGAATCCCCATCTGCCTGTATTTTATTTTCAGTTTCTTTTAAGAAATTTGAGGTTATCCGAACGAAAATAAATGTGATTAAAACAGATAGGATATCTGCAACCGGTTGAGCTATTACAATTCCAGTTCTGCCAAACATGTTCGGCAGAATGAATAGCATGGGAATCAGACAGGTTCCTTGTCTGCACAGTCCAAGTATAAACCCCTCTTTCACCTTTCCAACCGAGAGTAATAAAGGAGAGTAAATCGTATAGAAACCAAAAAATACAAATGAAAAACTCTGAATCAATATTGCTTGAATACCAATCGTGATAACTTCTTGGTTGTTGTCAGCAAAAATGCTGATTATGTTTTTAGTAAATACCGCACACGCCACAGAAAAGGCGAAACAGAAAATCGTTGTATTTTTTATAGCAAGATGGACGGATTCTCTCACTCTATCAATTTTCTTTGCCCCAAAATTAAAACCGGCAATGGCTTGAAACCCTTTGGAAAAACCATATACAAGCAAGGTTCCAATTGAGAATATACGCATTGTTGTTCCTAAAGCGGCAATTGTGGGTTCTCCAAAACGTGCTGCCTGCCTGTTTGTAAACCATGTAGCCATACTTGTTAAAAGTTGGAAAATCAGCGTGGAAACGCCAATTTTGAATACTGGCGATAGGATTTCCTTATTGAAGCTGATATTGGAAATCTTGAAATTGAAAACACTTTTTTTCAGCATGATGTTGAAGAGCAACACCAATGTCGCTAATCCTTGCGCTATCACAGTTGCATAAGCAGCCCCAACAATCCCCATCTTGAACGTATAAATACAGAGGGGGTTTAGAATAAAATTCAAAATGGCAGTTAATATATTTACTACCATCACTAATTTAGCTCGTCCCTCACTTGAGCTCAAACTATTCATGGTGACAATAAATATGTTAAGAAGCAAAGACGGGACATATACTCTGGCGTAGGTAATAGCAAAACTAATATTTTCATTGCTTCCTCCTAATGCCCTTAAAATAGCTTCTAAATTGATAGAAATTAAAACTGCTGCTATCATTCCCAACAGCAAACTTCCGTATAATGCAGTTGAAGCAACTTTGTTTGCTCTATCCATATCTTTAGAGCCTAACAATCTTGGAATATAGGCTCCAGCTCCATTGCCAAACAACAAGCCTAATGCAACAATTGCCTGTCCAAGTGGCGCACAAATAAGAATTGCCGATAGTTGGCTTACTCCTAATCCACTGACAAATAGGGCATCACCTATATTGTCCAAAGCAGTAAAGACCATTCCAATCATGATTGGAACGCCTAACTTATATATGAGATTTTTAACCGGTTCTGTTCCCAAATTTAATTGGGGATTTTTTTCACTCATGTTCATTCTCCTCGCTTATTTTATTGACATATACAATAAATTATACTACTATTTTTTATAGTAGTTGTCAATAATGTATTTATACATTATAGTAATATAAAGTATAGCGTTATGAAGGAGTGAAAAATATGTCAACTATCGATTTAATCGTGTTGGGTTTAGTAAAGCAACGCCCCCAAGGGGCTTATGATATTCAAAAGGAATTGGAAAGCCGAAATATCTCTCGGTGGGTTAGAGTTAGCGTTCCCTCCATCTATAAAAAGGTAATTCAATTAGAAGAAAAGGGATATATCCGGGGTTCCATTACGAAAGAAGGTAAGATGCCTGAAAAAGCTGTTTATCAATTAACAGAAAAAGGTAATACTTACTTTTTAGAATTGATGGAAAAGATATCCGACCAAACAGTTAATATCTTTTTGGATCTCAATGCCGTAATCGTTAATTTAGAGAGTGTGTCGTTGGAAACAAAGCTTAAATGCTTAATGCAAATCGAGTCCAACATATTGAATTTGGTTGAAACCCTAAACGAGAATATTATTGCAAAGCCTCATAGCCCAATGATAGGAAAAAGTGTTTTGGAACAGCAATTTGCATTAGCAGAAACGCTTAAAAATTGGATAGCACAGTTGAAATCTCAATATGAAAAGGAGCTTGACGATGAATAATTATGAATGTGTGATGAAGGTATTGCCGGCATCTCTCAGGTCATTAAAATTGAAATACAAAGTAAATGATAAACGGAGGTGACTCAAACAGCGCTTCCGTTTTTACTGTAAATTTAGCCTATTCGCTAATGGCAAGCAGGGCAAGTATATACACACTTGCATATTTAGCAATTGGAGAAAGGTTATTTACACTTCGACGTTGCAAGGATAGGAGTTCTTTTACAGACGCAAGGTCAACATTTACGGCATATCCGTCAATCATCATCTTGCGAAGAAAAGCACTCTGATTTTGACTATTCACTTCTGCCATGTGTTCTCGTATGGCATCTAATTCTTCATGAGTCACCTAATATGAAGCCGTAGATCTCGTTTCCGTTTTGGCATATTGCTTTGTCTCCTATACAAATATTTCGTTCTACTTATAAGGACACAAAACAAAAAACAAACGTATCGCCCACTAAAAACGATACGTTTGTTTTAGACATTTTACTTGGCAGACGCCCATTAACAGTTTAAGTTTTCATACTGTCTTATGACGGACTGCCTTTATGGATCGTTTTTTGTTTGTCATTATTATTTTCTTTTGGGATTTCTGGGAAACCAGCCCTTTTCCACCCTTTCTTTCTGCTCTTTAAGCTCCTTTATACTCCATAAAAGCGAGAAGCCCAAAACTGCCAAAAGTGCGGAAGATACTACCTTAGCACATGCAAGAGAGAAGCCGATACATATGATTCCCCCTATCAGAAAAAACGGCCAGCTTCTGCTGCTAAAGTAATATTCTGCCTTGATAACAACAGGATGTAATAATCCGATGATAAGAAATGTTCCAATACCGATAAGAATCCCATCATAATTCATATTTGTCACCAACCTATCCCTTTTTTGTCGTTTCTGTTCTACCTGCCTGACGCGTTTTAATAACAAAAATAAAAACATAATTGTGCAGAATAAAGGCTACGATAAGAAGCAGACGTACAGCAAGATTTCCGATCGATAGAAAGGAGATAAGCATCATCAATCCTGCGGCAGCCTGAATGGTAAACTTCTGCTTTCTTGTCATTGACCGGCCATATTCATACCCTTTCACGTATTTTGCATACAGACCTGTGCCTCTGAACCAGCAATTAAGTTTTTCAGAACTTTTTGTAAAACAGAGCAAGGCCAGCAGGAAGAACGGTGTGGCAGGCAGGCCAGGCACAACCGTTCCCACAACTCCCAGGGCCATGGCTGCGATTCCAATACAAGCATATATGACTTTTTTTAACAAACAAGACCCCCCTGTTCATTCCCCACTGACGCTTCCTGTTGTCCGGATATATTTATCATGATCTATATAATAGTATTGGAGCTATGAGTTGATTATTCGTGCCGCCGCCTTGGTATCCGAGGCAATGTGCATTGTCATAGGTTTCTTCCCCTTTAATAGGTAATATTTTTCAACATATAAATCGCCAAAAGCATCAGTATATTCCATTCTGATGCTTTTGGCGATTCAAGTTATCTCTGCATTTAAAGCAGGCTTATATCAAAGACGCTGTTATAATTGACATTTTATAGACCTCATCTGCATTGCATCCTCTTGAGAGATCATTGATCGGAGCATTGAGACCCTGTAGAATGGGGCCGAAAGCTTCAAAGCCTCCTAAGCGCTGTGCAATTTTATAACCGATATTGCCGGCATCGATATCCGGGAAAATAAATGTGTTGGCATGTCCGGCTACATGAGAGTCCGGAGCCTTTACCTTTGCTACCGTGGGAGAAAAAGCGGCATCAAACTGCAGCTCACCGTCTACCGGAAAACCTAAATTCATGGCCTTCAGTTTCTCAGCGGCATTGTGCATTTTATCAACGGATTCGCCTTTGCCGGAACCAAGCGTACTGTAAGAAAGCAGTGCAACATTGGGATTAATTGCGAAGGTGCTGGCCGTTCTGGCTGTCTCTAATGCAATTTCCACCAGCTCATTTTCATCGGGATTAACATTAATGGCGCAATCAGCCATCGCATACATTTCATTGCCGCTTTCTGTCTGCCGGTATAGAATAAAGCAGCTGGAAACAATTTTGCTGCCAGGTCTGGCTTTAATCAACTGCAAAGCCGGTCTTACCGTATCAGCAGTCGAATAGGTTGCTCCGCCTAACAAACAGTCTGCTTTTCCCATTTTGACCAGCATGGTTCCGAAATAATTGGATTTTTCAAGTGCTGCCCGGCAGGCTGCTTCATCCATCTTACCCTTTCTTAATTCTACCATTTTGGCTGCCATTTCTTCTGATCCTTCATAATTAAGCGGATCTATTGTTTCAATGCCATCGACGGACCAGCCAAATTCTTTTGCAGCTTCGTCTATTTTACCAGGATTGCCAAGAAGGACCGGCATAAGAACACCTTCTTTGTAAAGGCGGCTGGCTGCCTCCAGGATTCTTGGATCAGTGCCTTCGGTAAATACGATTTTTCTTTTTTGAACTTTCAATGCGGCAACCATATTTTCGAACATATTCATTTCCTCCTCTGGTTAAATGATACTTTTTCTATCAAGTATAAACCAAATCACATGAATAAATCAATAACGTTTCCCTAACTGCCCAAAACTTATCATTATAATCTCTCATACCGTTGGTTTCATCAACCTTCCTTTGGAATGCTTACCGTAAAACAGCTTCCCTGCTCCTGTACGCTTTCCACCGTCACAGTTCCACCATGGGCGGCAACGATGGATTTAACAATAGCAAGGCCGATTCCGGCGCCTCCGGATTTCCGGTTCCTGGATTTCTCGGTTCTGTAAAAGCGTTCAAAGATTAACGGCAATTCCGATTCAGGAATCCCGATTCCCGTATCCTTTACCTTAACAATCCCCCACCGGTCCGTTTCATATACTTTAATCCCTATAGCTCCGCCCTCTGGCGTGTATTTGACGGCATTGGAAAGCAGATTGGCCACGACCTGGCTGAATCTGTTTTTATCCGCTTCGGCAAAGACCGGACGGCCCTCTAAGGTAAGTGACAAATTCTTCTTGCTGATTTCTCCCTTCATCGTATCTGACACCGTTTGTACAATCTCCAGCAAATCCATCCGGGATTTATTTAAGACCAGGTTTTCACCCTCTATCTTCGCCAGCTGCCCCAGATCCTCAACCAGTGTTCCAAGACGCATTACCTCCTCATGGCAGCTTTTCAACCGTTCAGGCGTTGCATCCCATAAGCCTTCGATCATGGCCTCCAAATGGGAACCCAAGGCAGTCAGTGGTGTCCGCAGTTCGTGAGCCACATCCGCGGTCATCTGTTTGCGCAGTCCTTCCTGTGTTTTAAGGGCATCGGAGAGATGGTTGATTGCGTCTGCCAGATCATCAAGCTCCCGTATCCTTGTACCTGGCTCGAAACGGATATCATAGTTGCCCTTTGATATTTGTTTGGCAATATAAGCCGTTTTTGTAACCGGACGGGATATTCTGCGGGCAAGGAGACACCCTACCACCACCGAGCAGGCACTGGATAAGATTCCTATGACAAGAAGGACTGTATTCATGACATTGATAAAATTAAAATCAGCCTCATTCATAAAGAAAGGACCGTAATACTTAATAGAGACGGCTCCCACCTTTTTCCCATTCTGATCAATCCCATAGGTGTTGTCTACAAAGCCGCCCTCAGCGCCCCTCTCTTCCATACGCGCTGATATCTCATTCATAATCTGTCCGCATAGGCTCATGTCATGGTTTTCCGCATCCCATACCATGTTTCCCCCTGCGTCATACAGCTTCAAAATATACCCGTCATACAAGGCATTCATACCGATGGCATGGACGTAATCCAGCTTCCAGTTCCGTTTGAATCCATCGTACTGCCTGCTTAAATCATCTACAATATTTTCCCGGCGCTCCCGTCCCAGCTCAGTGATATACTTCTCAAACTCCCGGTTCATAAACCAGTTGGAAAGAAGGCCAATAAGCCCAATGGTGATCAATAGCGTCAGCAAAATTGAAAGAGACAACTGTTTTCTTAAGCTCTTCAATCTCCATCTCCTCCGAATTTATATCCCAGTCCCGGGATCGTCCGCACATACACCGGATTTTTGGGATCATCCTCAACCTTTTTCCTTATGTTCTTAATGTGGCTGTCAATCGCCCGGTCATATCCGGCAAAGCCCTTGTCCATAGCCGCCTCGATCAGTTCCTCTCTGGTAAAGACCTTCCCAGGATATTTGATGAGCACCGACAGGATTTTCAATTCGCTGGGCGTCAGGGTCAGGCTGATTCCTTTTTTACGAACCTCATTCTTCTCAAAATCAATGACCAGATCTCCGTTTCTCCAGGAATTCCTTTTAACAAGGGGCACCAGGTCACTTTCTGTCCTGCGGAGAACCGCTTCAACTCTGGCATACAATTCTTTTAAACCAAAGGGCTTAGTCACATAATCATCCGCCCCAAGGCCCAACCCATCCACTACATCGCTTTCATCCACCTTGGCGGTCAGCATGATGATGGGAACCCGGGACTTTTTGCGGATAGCAATGCACACCTCTTCTCCTGAGATATCCGGCATCATAAGATCCAGAATAACAAGAGAAATATTTTCCGAATCAAATATCTCCAGGGCCTTCCTGCCGTTTTCGGCAGGGAATGTGCGGAATCCCTTGCTTTCCAAAAGCAGACAGACAACCTCCAGTATTTTAGGCTCATCATCCACAACCAATACATTTTTGCTGCTTCTAAGCATTTTAGCACCTCTATCTAATAGAAATTAAAACGCGAAAAGCGGGAACCGCTTGGTGGTGCGGTTCCCGTCCTCTTTATTTACTGCTAAATGATATCATAGCCCTGATCTTCAATCTCAGCTTTGATCGCTTCTACGGATGCCTGATCCGGGTCATGATCCACGGTTACGGTTTTTGCTTCCAGATCCACCGATACACCGGATACGCCAGATAAAGCACCTACCGCATTTGTGATCGCCTTTACACAGTGTTCACATGCCATTCCATCTACATTTATAACTGATTTTGCCATTTGAGTTACCTCCGCTATATTTTTATTTTAAATTAAAAGGTTTTAAAAATTTATAAACCTCTAAAGTCTTTCCGTCTTCCATTACTGAAACCGGAGCATATGCCCAGCCTTCCACTTTCTCCGGATCAACACCGGCTGCAATGAGAGGTTCGGGATTTAATACAAATACAATGTCCTTATCCTGATTTTCGTTTTTTATGGTATTTGTCTCCAAATTTTTTGCCCATTCAAACATATTGCCGTCTCCCAGCTTTACCCCATAGTGATCCATGTCCATATGGTAGTTGATAACGCTGCGGTGCTTATTTACGATCTGCTCATAGGCTGCAAGAGGAGTTGCCTCTCCCTTAGAATCCGGTTTTTCAGTTCCAAGCTTTGTTCCTACCATCAGCATTCCATCATAGGCTGCATAATTATCCGGCAGCTTATCCGTATCAAGCCCTGCACTTGCAAATGGGGCCGCATCAAACTCCAGCATTACGTCATGAAGAGGGCTCTGGCTATAATCTTTGGCCCAAATAAAACGTACACTTCCATCCGGTGCATTTAGGGACCAGCCTCCATTGATTTCATCAGCTTTCACATTGTCGGGAATCGTATTTAATATTGTTTCAAAGGATTCGGCAGATTGTTTTCCGACTACATCCAGATTTCTCCCCGCTGTCTGCACAACCGCTGCAACGATCACTGCCACCAATACTACGACTGCTCCCACTGCTGCAATTAATTTTCCATTTTTCTTCATATCCGGTTCACCTCGTTCCTGTAGTTGGTTTGAATCGTTTCAGCCGCAATGCATTCGTCAGTACGGAAACTGAGCTTAAGCTCATGGCTGCTGCAGCAAAAATCGGGTTAAGAAGCGGCCCGTTAAAGAGCAGATGTAAAAGCCCTGCAGCGATGGGGATTCCAATCACATTATAACCGAAGGCCCAGAAAAGATTTTGCTTGATGTTTCGGATGGTCTGCTTGCTTAAGTTGATAGCTGTGGGCACATCCATTAAATCAGAACGCATGAGAACAATGTCAGCGGATTCCATGGCTACATCCGTACCGGAACCGATTGCGATACCGATATCCGCCTGGGCAAGTGCCGGGGCATCATTGATTCCGTCACCGACCATGGCTACCTTACGGCCTTCGGCCTGCAGCTTCCTGACCTCATCGGATTTATCCTGAGGAAGCACCTCGGACAGCACCCGGTCGATTCCTACCTGCTTTGCAATAGCCTCTGCAGTTCTCTTATTGTCACCGGTAATCATGGCTACTTCTATACCCATCTTATGCAGGCGTTCAATGGCAGCCCTGCTTGACTCCTTTACAACGTCCGCAACGGCTACAATACCTGCCAGCTTGCCGTTAATGGCTACATACATCGGTGTTTTTCCTTCCCCAGCCAGCTGGTCTGACGCTTCCTCCATTCCTGTTAAGGAAATGCTGCGTTCCGACATCAGCTTCCGGTTCCCGGCAAGGATATCTTCTCCGTCTATCTTCGCTTCTATCCCCCGTCCGGTTAAGGACTCAAACTGTTCCGCTGCAGATAAGGTAAGTCCTGCATCTTCCGCACCGTGGACAATTGCCTGCCCCAGAGGGTGCTCGGAGCCTTTTTCCGCAGAAGCCGTGAGCTGCAGCAGCAGTTCTTTGGAGACCCCTTCTACGGCCAGAACATCGGTCACCGTCGGTTTTCCTTCGGTAATGGTGCCTGTTTTATCAAATACGATCGTGCTGATTTTATGGGCTGTCTCAAGAGCTTCTCCGCCCTTGATCAGGATACCGTTTTCCGCGCCCTTTCCGGTTCCAACCATGATAGCAGTAGGTGTCGCAAGACCTAAGGCACATGGGCAGGCGATAACCAGAACTGAAATAAATATGGTAAGTGCAAACTTTAAGTCTCCGGCGGTGCCGATATACCAGGCAATACCGGAAAGCAGGGCAATCACACAAACGACCGGAACGAAATATCCGGAAACAATGTCTGCCATCTGAGCGATCGGAGCCTTTGAACCCTGAGCGTCCTCCACCAGCTTGATGATTTGAGCAAGAGCCGTATCGCTGCCGATCTTTTCCGCTCTGAACTGAATGGTTCCTGTGGTGTTTAAGGAGGCGGCATATACCTGGTCCCCTTCTTTTTTATCCACCGGCATGCTTTCACCGGTCAGCATGGATTCATCGATAGCAGTGTGGCCGCCTATCACGGTCCCGTCTACCGGGATCTTTTCGCCTGGCTTTACTAAAATCATATCACCGATTTCAACTTCGTCAATAGGAATCTCTTTTTCCACGCCGTCTTCAAGAATGATCGCTGTCTTAGGCGCAAGGCCCATCAGCTTCTTGATCGCTTCACTGGTTCTTCCCTTCGAAACTGCCTCCAGGGATTTTCCCAGCAGGATAAGGGTGATGATAACTCCCGCAGATTCAAAATACAGGGAATCCACGGCCATAAAATGTCCTTCTGCAATCTGGAACGTGTTGTAGATGCTGAAAAGAACGGCAGCCGTAGTTCCTATAGCGATCAGGGAATCCATGTTCGGACTTCTCTGAAACAGAGCTTTAAAACCAATGGTATAAAATTTATATCCAACGCCTATGACTGGAACCACCAGCAGTAGTTCCACCAGAGCATAGGTCAGGGGGTACTGCATAGGAGCGATCGCTGCCGGGAAAGGCAGACTGACGATCTTGATCATGGGCGCCATGGCAACGTAGAGAAGAGGTATGGAAAATACCGCAGACACGATGAACTTCGTCCATAGGGTCTTAATCTCCCGCTGCTTGCGGGCCCGGTCCTCATCCGCTGCATCTGCTTTGTTTATTTCCAGGACCTTGTAGCCTGCCTTTTCAATGGCTGCCCGTATGGCCGACATCCTGACTTTCTGAGGATCGTAGGTAACCGTAGCTTTTTCTGTTGCAAAATTAACCGATGTACTTATCACACCATCCAGCTTCCCCACAACTTTTTCTATACGATTCGCGCAGGCCGCACAGGTCATTCCGCCGATTGGTATGGTCACATTGGCATTTTCGGATTTTTCCACCACTTCATATCCGATTTTTGATACTGCTGCTTTAATCGCAGAAAGTTCAAGGGTGCTGCCGTCATATTCCACAAACAGCTTTTCACTTGCCAGATTTACATTCGCCTGGCTGATACCGGAAAGTTTCCGAACTGTTTTTTCAATTCTCTGCGCACAGGCTGCACAGGTCATGCCTCTTATATTTAAAATTTGACTTTCCATTCTGATTCACCTCACTATTTTTTACTGCCCCTTCCTTTGGGCGTCCCCTCCGGCGTCGGCAAAGATCACAATATTACTAATTTTTTCCATGGCCTCCAAAAATATGCTATCCTGTTATCTTGTATTTTTCGAGCGCTCATGTTATTATTATGGCACTAATTGCGAATTTTGCAAGTATGCACTTTTTTGTATTATAGTACCCAAAATGATACTAAGGGAGGAGACTTATAATGAACAGCAACTGCACAACTTATCATTGCCCGGTAGATGCCACGTTGGATATGATCGGAGGGAAATACAAAGCCCTCATCTTATGGCACTTAATTAACAATACCCTTCGGTTTGGAGAGCTTCGCAAGCTCATTCCCCAGGCAACCCCCAAAATGCTCACCCAGCAGCTGCGGGAACTGGAGGAGAATCAGCTGATCATACGTACCGTATATCCGGTAGTGCCGCCAAAGGTGGAGTATATGCTTTCGGATCTGGGAAACAGTATACGCCCTATTCTGGAAACCATGTATAATTGGGGAGCAGATTACTTAAGGCAGAATGGCCTTACCGTAAGCTGCTCCATGAAATTCCCCTCTGAAGATTCTTAATAAGAAGCTTTCCAGTTGGCAAATATCTCCTTGGATTCCTTAAGGAAATCATAAGAGATCGTGATGGACTCGTCTGTCACGGTCTTTTCCTTGTCAAAAATAGGCCATGGATTGCAACCGCCTGCCTCCACTTCCACCCGGTTCATGGGAAAACGGTTTCCGCAGTTCTGGCACACAAGAACATCTCCTTCCTGCTTATAGTATCCTCTTCCTGAATCATAGCATACCTGGCAGGTGTTAAATGCTGTCCGGATCGTTCCATCGGGAGCCTGGACAGCAATGACCTCCATCTTAGTTCCGTCTACATCAACCGGATAAAATTGGGCCGTACTTGAAATATCCTTTACTGGAATCACAAGTGTCTCTCCATTCTCTACCTTTTGGGCGCTTTCTGCCGCTGCTTTGGCTGATTCTGTTTTCTCCCCCGTTTCCTTTGGAGCGCATGCTGTGAGGGCTGCGGCAGCTATCATCAGTACCGCAAGCTTCATTAGAAGTCCACTGCGTTTCTTTCCGTTTCCTTTGTCATATCCGTTCTGAAATTTCTGTAACATGAAAATGTCCTCCTGAATTTATACTTTGTTAATCCTTTTTCTGTTTGTCTCCCATAAAAAACATTGCTATGATAATACCTAAAACCGGGAGTATGCAGTGCCAATGACTCAATAATAAACTCATCAATCAGTTCTCCTTTTCTCTTTCCTGCCCATCTTCCCAGGGCATAGAGATATCCCTGGATCCCCTGTTTACCCGCAGCAGGAACCGCCTGCTCCCTGGAAGGTATCTTCGGGCCAGATAAGGGTCTTAAAACTGCTTATTTCTTTCTTAATGGCGTCCATATCTAAGTTATCTAAATCATCCACAACCTTGATATACCCATAAAAGGCATTGTCCCCGGTGGAAAAGTCAAAACTCCCTGCGGGTGTAAAATACAGGTTGTTTTCTCCCGCTTCAAGTGGAAGCTGGGTTGCAAAATCCGGTACAAGAAGCAGGGTTCCATAGGTGTCACCAGACGTATTGTCAATAATATTCCATTCCACATCCACACCGGATTTCACCACTGCCGCCGCTGGCTTAAAACCTTCATCAGTAAGTTCCATCGTAATTCTCTGAATGCTGTTTCCGTATTCATCCGTGGCGTCTTCCGCAACTGCTATCTCATCCGTTGGAATCGTATAACCGGCTGCTACCGGTTCTTCCGGCGCATATTCTTTTAATACGCCCTCTCCATCAGAGCCTGTGCTGTTATTTGCATCTCCTTCTTCCGCCACGTAGATGGACCCGCGGATCATCCCCATCCAACAGCTGTAGGATATCTTACCTGTTTTTTCGGGAGTAAATTCAATGACATTTTCGCCGGTCTTAAAGGAATATTCAATGCCAAGATCCCGGATAATCATCCGGTTATTGCAGCCGTTTATGCTTCCCTGGGGCGCATCGATGATCCATTTTACCGGAATCCCTTTCTGAACATTGATGTTGGGATATCTACCGGGAGAAAGTGTACTGTTTATGATCTGAACTCCATCTTCTATTTTTATATCATCCTTTTTCTCCTGATCACCGGCCGCATAGGCGTTGTTTCCTCCATTAGAAAACAAGTCTGGTGCCTGGAATCCTGACAGGCTCAACCCCTGGGAAAACATGGACATGCCCAGTACCACAACCAGCACCGCTCCCACTGTCATGACCTTGCTTGTGAACCTTTTTCCCAGTGCTGAGGAAAGTGCTCCAAGTCCGAACATCAGAGGTACGGTACCAAGGCTGAACAGGAACATGGACAGCGCGCCTGAAAATGGGCTTCCGGTAGACAATGCATAGATCTGCATGGCCTGTAAGGGGCCGCATGGCATAAGGCCGTTTAGCAGGCCCACAATCAGAGGACTGCTGCTTTTTGATTTTTCTTTGTCAATTTTTCTTGCAAACATTTGAGGCATTCTCGGATTCAGCCTGCGCAGCCACGGTAAAATCCCCAGCATGTTTATGCCCATAATGACCATAAACACTCCGGCAGCCAGCTTTAATACTCCCTGAAGAGTATTAGAGAACGTTACCACCGAACCCAGCGCTCCCACCAGGAAGCCTACCGCAGTGTAAGAGATCACCCGTCCCAGGTTGTAAAGAAAGGTCGGCCGGAATGTAGAAAAACGGTTCTTTTCTGAGACAGCATCTCCGCTTTTGGGAATGCACTGGGACAGATTGATTCCGCCGCACATTGCCACGCAATGAACGGATGTAACCAGGCCGATGACAAACAACATTCCATAACTCATCTTTTCGTCTGCCAGCTGGCTGGGTGCAAGCAGATTTAAAAGCCCGAACTGTTGGATCAGCATATATAAGGAAACAATGATGAGCAGGATTCCTATGACCCGGCTGCTATCCGGTCCCTGCTTTTCATGATCTGTTAATACCTTGTAATCCAGACCTTCAATAATCCCTGCAATGCTTTTATACGAAATAATATCCGTATCAAAGGTGATGACAGCAGTTCCGGCGCTGTAACTGACTTCTGCTTTTTCGATTCCAGCCGTGTTGCGCAATTTTTTTTCAATTTTATTTTGACAGCTGATACAGGTCATCCCGCCGATTCGTAATTTTTTAGTTCTTACAGCAGATCCCATCGTCTGTCCTCCTTTTCAATTTCTGAAACAAAGAATAGCAGGGCGATTTGTAGAAGTTGTGTAGATAAGATTTTTTTCAAAAAAAAACGTGTATCCCATTCATTCAAATGATATACACGAGTTTATTATGTATTTATAATTACTCAGCCTGATTAAGCCTTATATCCAGACAAACATCACCGATGGATGTGTTCACACAGCAGGCAGTTTGAAATGTATATTCTCCGCGCTCAGCCGGCTTACGTAAAACCGGTGGAAGGATATCACAGGTCAGATCCTCACCTGCAAGCATGGTAAGAACATTTCCACTGATAATATTGGCAACTTCAGATACGGCAGAGGTAACAAACTCATCCACTGCATCAAATTCCATGCCGCTCATGATAGTTACGATACCGAGAGACGTCTCATGAGGAAGACGGTAAATCACTTCCCCCTTAAGATCTCCAATAAAGCCGATGGAAACGTCTAGTTCCTCCTCACATGCAAAGGCATCTGCCGGGTGATCGGAAACATCATTTAGTTCAAGCATCAGCTTAAGTACATTCCGGGTCGCTTCTAAAAAAGTGCCATAAAGATCAGTCATTCTTAGCTACCCCCTTTGAAATCGCATAAGCGGCAATGCGCTGGTCTTCTGCCGCAACATGGTTGATAAGCCATGCCATAAGCTTTCCAGCAAACTTCTGCATCAGCTGCTCGTCATAACCGCTGTGCTCATATTCTTCCGTAACTGTAAGGACATAATTTACCATATCGGTATGGATCTTCTTATGCTCCTCCCTGCCCGGATAACCGATTTTCTCCTGGTATGCCTCCTCGTCGCGGAAATGCTCTACCACATACGCATTCATAAATTCCAGTGTTTCATTAACCTTTTCTACTTTTTCATCCCAGGAAGCTGAGGAACGTAATACTTTCATAAAAATCTCTACCCGCTGAAACAGTTCCATATGCTGTACATCAATCAATGGAACTCCCAGCTCATACTTATCCTTCCAAAGCATTGTTATCCTGTCCTTTCTTTAAAATATACCGGCTCATCAAGCCGGTATATTCTTTATCATTCGTTTGAAATCTTTGCTCATGCCTGTATTATAGCACGATCCGGATACAAGTCAATGTTCAAATTGAATCAGGGAAATAATCAGTTCTTCACATATCTGCTGTACACTTTTATGATCCGTCTCTACGATTATATCCGCTGCTTTTTCATAAAAATCCTTACGTTTTGCCATAAGCTCTTTTATGAATTCCGCGTTCATATTTCCATTTAAAATCGGACGTCCGCCATCATCCTTTACTCTCTCCAAAATGGTTTCAGGGCTGGCAGTCAGAAGTATGATACAACTGCCCTTTTTAAGATTTTTAACATTTTCCTCACGTATTACCGCACCGCCGCCACAGGAAATAATCGTCTGACGGCAGTTTTGCAGGTTAAGGATCGCATTGCTTTCGCAGTCCCTGAAATATTCCTCTCCGTGTTTTTCAAAGATATCCCGGATCGGCATCTTCTGGTCTTCCACGATCAAGGCATCTACATCCACTTCCTTCATGGCCAGCATATTCCTTAGGTATTTGGATACCGTACTCTTTCCTGTTCCCATAAATCCGATCAAAGCAATGTTATGGTCAAACAGTTTTTTGCTCTGTACCCCTTTGCTTTCCTCATCGATTTGTTTGAAGATGCTTAACAATTCGTCACAATAAGCATGATCTCCTATTGCGGCAAGTAAAGTCTCGTGCCGGAGTTTCTCCTCTTCCATCTGAAATATAGGAAGTCCTTGTTCCTTCTTGTATTCCATGATCTCTGCTGCGTAATCAAGGCGCCGCCTCAGAAGGTCTAAAATTTCCATATCACAGCGATTCAAATCTTTTCTTATCTCATTCAGTTCTCTCATACCGTCTCTCCATAATCATCTTGTCGTTCCTTTATATTTTTTACATTATACATAATATAAAGGCAAGCTGTAAAGCAATTCTTTCGGATTGTTTTGTCAGGGACTTTTCCGTTCTATGGAACAAATTTACTCATTATTCATATAAATTCGTTGTTTGGAGGCAGGCAAACGTGATCTGATTTACATTAGAGAAGTAAATAGAGAAACTCCGCTTTAGCGAGTATGTAGTACCTCTTCTTTAAAAAGTCTGAATCTGCCGACTTCCTGCTGGAGCATCTGCGCCTGGGCAGCCAGTTCCTCGCTGGAGGAAGAACTTTCTTCTGCGGTTGCAGCGTTTGTCTGAACAACAGCAGATACCTGGTATAAGCCCTGATTGATCTGTTCTATCACCTGCACCTGCTGGGAGGAGGATTCTTCGATCCCTCTAATCGCTTGTTCCACAAACTCCGCCTGCTTTGCAACTCCCTGAAGAACCTTTGCCGTCTCATCGGCTAATTTCTCACCCTCTGCAACACTGGTCACCGAATATCTGATCAAATCAGCCGTCTGCTTGGCTGCTTCCGCAGATTTTCCGGCAAGGCTCCTGACTTCATCTGCAACCACCGCAAATCCTTTGCCAGCCTCTCCTGCACGGGCAGATTCCACAGCCGCATTGAGTGCAAGAATGTTCGTCTGGAATGCAATATCTTCAATCACTTTCGTGATGTTAGATATCTTATCAGAAGCCGATCCGATTTCCTTCATGGCCCCATTCAGCTTTCCCATGTATTCGTTGCTCTCACTGACCCCGGCACCGGCCTGCCCAACATAGTCAGCAGCCCTTTGAACATTTTTTGCATTTTCTTCTGCCTGCTCCGCCACGCTGCTGACGGAAGCATTCAGTTCCTCAATCGTAGCTGCCTGCTCCGCTGTTCCGGAAGCCAGAGCCTGTGCCGCAGAAGAAACCTGTTCAGCCCCTGCATTGACCTGGTCGGAGGCAGTGCTTATTAATAACAGTGTGTGATTTAAATCTTTTCTGATTTTCTGCAATGCCAGCCCAAGGATATCCTGATCTGACCGAAGGGGTACCTCATTGGTAAAATCTCCGTTGCTGATCCTGTCGGCAGCATCCACCTGTTTTCCAATGCTGTCGATCATTTTAGTAAAGGCATTGGCGAGCTGACCGGTTTCATCCTTTGAATGAATATTGCCAAGCTCCACATCCACATGCCCTAATGCGATCCGGTTGGCGGCATCCACAACCTGCTCAATTGGCTGACTGATCATTTTCGAAATTCTTGCCCCTAATAATACTGCTGCACCAGCTCCCAATGCAACAAAAAGAACCAGAACAGCGGTCAGCCACAATGCAGTATCGTGATTGGAATCATTGGTCTTTCCGGCTTCATCCATACGGTTGTCGATTAATTTGTTGAAATTATCGAACATCTTTTGAATATTATTTGTTTCCTGAAGAAGTGCCTCCCATGCGGCAGCCTCATTACCTGCCTTTGCCTCATCCAAACATTTCTCTACGGCTGGCTTAAAGGATTCATTAAACAGCGAAACAGACTCATCCAAAAGGGCAAAAGATTCCGGAATGATTATGGTCTTGCGGTAAGCCTCTATGCTGGTTAAAAACTTTTCCGATCCACTGTCAAAGCTTTGCTTCAGCTCATCAAGCTTCTGGGCATCTCCCGCATAGATTACCATGGCTCTGGAGTCCACCCGGAACTGATAAAGACTTTCAAGTGCCTCAAATAAATATTTCATTGGAGCTGTCTGCCCTTTATACATGTAAGTATCCATTTGACTGATCCTGGCAAGCCCGGCAATTCCTGCGCCCCCGACCAGCAGCATAATAAGCGTCAGGCTTAAAAAACCCGTCAGCAGTTTTCGCGAAATACTGAAATCCTTAAAGCGTTTCATTTTATTTCCTCCCTGTTCTCTTAGGTATGATTAAAAATAGGACAATCCGGCTTCCCTATCCGGGAGCGCAACGCTGTCCTGACAGAACGTATTCGCAGTATATTTGGTACTGCGGTTTGTGAGAAATAAGATGGTATTTAAAGGGTTACAGAAGGCCATGACGGAGAATATGACGGCTTTTAATTTCTTCCCGCAGAATTCCTTGCGGTAAAGTCTCCTGATATAGAGTTACATTTTTTACTTAGAAAAGCGCAGGCACAGTATATTTTGTTATCGTCACATGGAAAAGAAAAGAATACATGGATCCGCCAAATGACGATGTTATTGACGGCTGATATACAATTTTTCAAAAAAATGTTCGCAATCCGGCACGATAATTCAGATAAAAATTCTTTTTTATTGCCTCAATTATAAATTTATTTGATAATTGACAAATAATATTTTTCTGATGTATAATGAATATCGTCGAAATATACATAATTTTGTAACCGCAGTACCAAATATACTGCGTCATTTTATATGATTTATTTTGCCAATTAAATAAGTTTTTCGTAAATCATGCAGAGTTTTTCGTATATATTCTGATATATTATCATAAATTTCACCCAAATCCAGTCAAAATCTGGACTCAAAAAACCGGCCAGAGCACAAAAAAACTCTGGCCGGACGGCTATAACTTTGGAACTTCTATTCAGAAATAAGCCTCTTTTCCCCGGTAATCTCCTGTATGGGTTTTATGTCCTGGGTTACTTCCAGAACGCCAAGATACTCTCCTTCATGACTTCTCACCGCATAATAGCGGATCAAAATATACTTTCCAGCCATTTTGATCCAGAAGTCTTCCTGGTCTTTCCTCCCGGTTTTGAAATCCTCAACAATCTGTTCAACAATATGAACGCTGGCCGGCGGATGGCAGTTGGAAACATTTCTGCCGATAATGGCTTTTGTTCTGGGGAAAGCCCGCTCTTTTCCTTCTGAAAAATACTTTACCACATCATCCTTATTTACAAAGGTAATGTCTAAGGGGAGCGTATTTAACATGGAGGTCAGCTCTTCCAGCTTAAATTCTCCCGAAGGAAGTCTGATAAGACCTGCTTCACCTGCTTCCTTTATCTCCGTCTTATCCTTTCCCTTGTCGTCTGCAGCAGGATTCCATTGCGGAACATGGTCGATCATAAAACCTATTTCTCCGCTTTCATCGGCAATTGTTTTCCACTCTTCCTGGGTCAGCTGTTCTAAAAGCATGGGAGCCATGATATTTTCTTCTTTAAATATCATTTCCGTGATCTTACCCAGTAAATTTTCAATCTTCTGTACCAGGGTTTCATTGATCTTTACGTTCTTATCAAGCAATTCCACTGTTTCTTTCACTTGATTCCTGATCTCATCATCCACTCCCCACATAACCTTTGGAGGTGCCGTAATTCCGTATTTCTCCATATATGGAAACAGCAGATTTTCCTTCTTCCCATAATGAACGGATAAGTCTTTTAATTGATTTATGCCTTCTTTAAGCTTTGAAAATTCTTCCTTAACATTTTCTTTTGTCAGAACCAGATACGGGCGGATTCCGTTTTCAATAATATGAGCAATTTTCTTATTTTCTCTGACCAATACATTTAAGGGATGTCCAGGAATTAAGGTTGGATCATCCGGCTGATGGATTTCCTCAATAGAGCCTTTAAAAACTGAGGCGTGGACATCACAAAGCTTCTGTACCTCCTCCACCGGCAGGCCATCTGCGATCAGAGCGGCCTCAGCCGCAGAAATTTCAGAGGCAGACACACCTTGAAAAGCCTCCTCAAACAGCTGCTTTACCTCTTCCACTGATTTTCCATCATGAAGCTTTTTAATGATCTCTTTAATCGCATTTTGCCTCATTTCACGATTGTTAATATATTCACTCATAGTATTCCTCCTTCTTCCACGGCCTGAATCTACATTCCATTGTATAAAAAACGCCCCCGTCTGATTGGATCATTTCCCTCAGAAGGAGGCGCTCTTCCCGATTATTCTACTGTTATTACCGAAACAGGACAGCCCTCCTGCGCTTCAACTGCCGTTTGCTCCGCAGACTCCGGCACTTCATCAACATATGCTTCTGCAGGTCCGTCATCTCCCATTCGGAACACCTCTGGACAAATCGATGCACACAGCCCGCATTCAATACAACCCTCTCTATCTACCGTTGCTTTCATATCAACAACTCCTTTCCCAAAGATATCTCTATTGTTGGTAATTTCTTTACAAATTATCCATTTTCTAAAGATATGTTTTATTTTTTTCAGAATACCACTTCCATGGTTTCCTGTATGTTGTAATTACAACATTTTCCATTTTTTTAGGAAAGCACCGATAAATGTATGGTAGTATGGGAAGAAGTATGATACATTTTTTGATAACAGGAAACGTTGACAGGCAGCTAATATATCTGGTAAAGAAGAAAAATAGATGAACATATGGAGTGAGATGTATCGTAAGGCCAAACAGGTTCAAAATTCAAGAACAATCTCGCCGTTTATTGAGGCGGGGGGAGTCGCCGCAGCTATATTAACAGCAAATAACAATATTTTTGTCGGAATTTGCATCGATACAAGTTCTTCGCTTGGAATGTGTGCGGAACGCAATGCTATTGCAAATATGATAACCCATGGGGAAAGCAAAATAAGGATAGTAAAAATATTGAGGTACTGATGGATTATGATACTTTGGAAACAGTGAAGCTTGGCGATTTATGCCCGAATTGGTGGACAGTCAGCCATTTTAACCAAGCCTAACGCATCAAATAAATGTGACTATGAATGAAATTTACAGGAGTAAAAAATGTGGAAGAAAAAATTGGTTGAACGTTATTTTCAGGCATGGATCGAAAAAGATGCAGACGTGCTAAAGACGGTCTTTTCAGATGACATTATATACAGCGAATGTTATGGGCCGGAATATCATGGAATCGAACAGATTTTAAAGTGGTTTGAAGATTGGAATAAGGCGGGAACCGTTTTAGAATGGTCGATGAAACGGTTTGTTTCAGAAGGAAATACCATTGTTGCGGAATGGTATTTTAAATGCGATTATAACAATGTAATCGATGGATTTGACGGAGTTTCAATGATTGACTTTGATGATAACAGGAAAATCAAAGGATTGAAAGAATTTCAATCGAAAGCAGAACATTATTTTCCCTATGAGAAATAAAACAGGGAGGCTGCAAAACCAACTCCCGTTCGTTATGCAGCCTCTCTTTTTATTATGCCTATATCCGGTTATTATGCGTTCATGAAGAATTCGATGTCATCTTCTACCGTACCAATTCCTGCAATTCCAAAGGTTTCAACAAGAACCTTGGCAACGTTTGGAGATAAGAAACCAGGTAATGTCGGCCCTAAGTGAATATTCTTCACTCCTAAGTAAAGCAGTGCAAGAAGAACGATAACGGCCTTCTGCTCATACCAGGCGATGTTATAAGCGATTGGAAGCTCATTGACATCATCAAGACCAAAGACTTCCTTTAATTTCAGCGCTATTACTGCCAGAGAATAGGAGTCATTACACTGTCCTGCATCCAGAACTCTTGGAATTCCGCCGATGTCGCCCAGTTCTAACTTGTTGTATCTGTATTTTGCACAGCCAGCCGTAAGAATGATGGTATCGCTTGGAAGCTGCTTTGCAAACTCTGTATAGTACTCTCTGGATTTCATTCTGCCGTCGCATCCTGCCATAACAAAGAACTTTTTAATGGCTCCGGACTTCACCGCATCAACCACCTTATCTGCAAGTGCCAGTACCTGATTATGAGCAAAACCGCCTACAATACTGCCTGTTTCAATCTCATCAGGAGAAGGAAGCTTCTTTGCCATCTCTATGATAGCTGAAAAATCCTTCTTTCCGTTTTCATCCGCAGAAATATTTGGACATCCGGGGAAGCCTGCAGCACCTGTTGTAAAGATTCTGTCTGCAACTTCAGGAGTTTTTGGGGGAACAATACAGTTTGTGGTAAAGAGAATCGGTCCGTGGAAGGACTCAAACTCGCCAACCTGCATCCACCAGGAGTTTCCGTAGTTGCCTACAAAGTTGTCATATTTCTTAAATGCCGGATAATAGTGGGCAGGAAGCATTTCACCATGGGTGTAAACATCCACTCCTGTTCCCTTTGTCTGCTCTAAAAGCTGTTCCATATCTGTCAGATCATGGCCGGAGATAAGAATGGCCGGATTCTTTCTGACTCCGATATTAACGGAAGTGATTTCCGGATTTCCATAGCGTGATGTATTGGCCTCATCAAGAAGAGCCATTCCCTTTACACCGTATTCACCGGTCTTTAAGGTCAGGGCTACCAGATCATCGGCTGTAAGGCTGTCATCAAGAGTTGCAGCCATTCCTTCGTACAGGAAGGAATAAATGGACACATCTTCTTTTCCAATGTTGAATGCATGCTCTGTGTAAGCGGCCAGACCCTTGATTCCGTAGATGATCAGCTCTCTTAAAGAACGGATATCTTCATTTTCCGTTGCAAGAACTCCTACGAAAGAAGCCTTGGAAAGCATGGATTCTCTGGAGTCCACAGTAAATACTGCTGCATCCTGGTTTCCGTTGTATCCTGTATCCTTTGCAAGCTGGTCTCTTAATCCGAGAACCTTTACGATCTGCTTTTCAATTGCATCCGCATCAAAGTTTGCGTTTGTGATCGTAATAAAAAGGCTTGTAAGCACCTCGTGGTTGATTGTATGTAGCTCTGCTACATTGGTTTTTGTCTTTACAACAATTTCAGAAATTCCTTTTACCGCATAAACAAGCAGGTCCTGAAGCTTTGCGACCTCCTCATTCTTGCCACAGACACCTTTGATGGTACAGCCTGTGTTCTTTGCTGTCTCCTGACACTGATAGCAAAACATGCTCATATTCCATTACCTCCTAATGTAAATTTTCTATGCACAGCACCTTTTTTTCAGTGCTTCTGCTTTCTTTTTAAAGGATACCACTGGAATACGGTTATGTCCGTTGTTATTACAACATACTTGGATTTTTATTTTTTTCCCACAATAAAACGGCCGTATCAGCAATTTGTCTCTCCCAAAATGCTGATACAGCCGGTCATATCAAGGAACAGTGCCTTATTGGCATTAACCGTTCGGAACCGTTTTAACGTTCATCCATACATATCTTCACAAATTTCGCCATAATCAAAATATAACTGAAAACAAAAACAAAACCTGCGGCCGTAAGAGGCCATTTTCTCTTTTTTTCCGGGATCGATAATCCAACCATGATCCCTACTGCACACAAGCATATCTTTAAAAGTGCAAAATCTTTTATGCTGCACTTTTGTACAAATACATCGGCGCACTCACAAATCTCTTTCATCCACACCGTCTCCTTTCATGAATTTTCTTCCCTGGTTCTTTTCGTCCGTCCTGTTCGTTTGATCCTTAGTTAGTATACACTTTTGGAAAAATATTATTATATTCCAAACGAAAATCCTGTCCAAAGTTGAACGTCAAGGTTAAAAACGGAATCAACGATAATCCTGCACATCAAATTCTTTATTTTTATAATAGTATTTCCTGTCATCCTCTACAATCTGCCGGACTACTCTGCAGGGATTCCCCAGAGCCACCACACGATCCGGGATATCTTTTGTCACAACGCTTCCGGCTCCGATCACCACATCGTTTCCTATGGTAACTCCTGGATTAATGATTACATTGCCTCCGATCCACACATTGTTCCCTATGGTGACAGGAATGCCGTACTCATATCCTGAATTTCTGGAATCCGGATGAATAGGATGACCGGCAGTATAGATAGAAACATTGGGCGCAAACATTACATTGTCCCCGATGATCACCTTTCCTACATCAAGGATCGTACAGTTATAATTTGCATAAAAATAATCCCCAACCTCAATATTGGTCCCGTAATCACAGTGAAACGGCGCTTCAATATGAACTTTATTTCCTGCCTTTCCTAGAATACTCCGGATCTGCTCTTCCATTTTTTCTTCTTCATCCGGGCGCTGCTGATTATACTGGTATATCTTAAGCTTGTTCTCCATTCGCTCCTCCCGGAGCCCATCCAGCCAGGCCTTATAAGGCAGGCCAGACAGCATTCTTTCTTTTTGGTTCATGGTCATTCCACCCTTCCTTCTTTCATCTTAATTGAAACGGATACTACAATGATAAATCATGAACCGCCGGATATCAACCGTTAGGTCCACCATAATATTTGCTGGGAATATATTTTTATTTCACATCTATTGACAGACCTTCATAAATCTGGTATTATGTTCAATAATTTATAAAATATTATATTTTTGAACAAAGGAGTATGCGATGCAGGCAATTATCCTGGCCGCCGGAATGGGACGGCGTTTAAAAAAGCTAACAGAGAACCAGCCAAAATGCATGATCACCGTAAATGGCATTCCTATGATCGAACGCATGATGAAACAGCTGGATCATTTCCATTTGGACCGAATCATCATTGTAACCGGACATAAAGGGGAAGAGCTGCAATCCTTTGTATCCTCTCTCCCTCTCTCCACTCCGGTCACCTACATAGACAATCCGGTTTACAAAACAACAAACAATATCTACTCCCTTTACCTTGCAAAGGACCAGCTTCTTAAAGATGATACCATTTTGCTGGAATCTGACCTGATTTTTGAGCAGGAAGTGCTGACCCAGATCATAAACGATCCCTATCCCAATCTGGCACTTGTGGCCCATTTTGAAAGCTGGATGGATGGGACAGTGGTCCTGCTTGATGAACAGGACAATATTATGAAATTCCTCACACGGAAGGATTTCCGTTTCGAGGATATTCATTCCTACTATAAGACGGTCAACATCTATAAGTTCAGCCGCGGTTTTTCCACCACCCACTACGTTCCCTTCCTGGAAGCGTACAGCAAGGCCTTGGGAAACAATGAGTATTATGAACAGGTATTAAAGGTCATATCACTTTTGGATGACCACGATTTAAAAGCCACCAGACTGGAAAACGGCTTCTGGTATGAAATCGATGATGAACAGGATTTAGATATTGCGGAATCCATTTTTACAGATTCCCAAAGCAGACTGTCCCGGTTATCAAAGCGCTTTGGCGGCTACTGGCGGTACCCCGGCCTTTTAGACTTCTGCTACCTGGTCAATCCCTATTTTCCAAACAGCCGTTTCATGGGAGAAATCAAGGCCAGCTTTGAAGCCCTTACCACCAGC
This sequence comes from Lacrimispora sp., assembly GCF_032078915.1. GTDB lineage: Bacteria > Bacillota > Clostridia > Lachnospirales > Lachnospiraceae > Lacrimispora. The sequence goes on from NZ_DAMAUN010000020.1 coordinate 25,509, forward strand.
TATCCCTCCGGCCTTGATGTCAATAACCTGCTGGCTGCCAAATCCCTGGGCCTGGACAGAAACCAGGTTCTCACCGGCAACGGGGCGGCAGAATTAATAAAGCCGTTGCTCCGCAGCTTTAAACATGCCGTTGGAGTCCTGCGCCCTTCCTTTGAAGAGTATGGGGCCTGCTCCCAAAATGCCGTTTATTTTTCCGTTACGACTCCGGATTATACTTATACCGCCCAGGATATCATGGACTTTTACAACGATAAGGAACTGGAAGCTCTGGTTTTAGTCAACCCGGATAATCCCACGGGTAATTATATCCCAAAGAAAGAAGTCCTTTCTCTTGCCAGGTACTGCAAGGAAAGGAGCATCACTTTCATTCTGGATGAATCCTTTATTGACTTCTCCTCTGCGGAGGAATCGCCGTCGCTTATGTGTCAGGAAATACTTGATGAGTATACGAACCTGGTTCTTATTAAAAGTATATCAAAGTCCTACGGGGTTCCAGGACTGAGGCTTGGGCTCCTCACCTGCAGCGATCCGGAAATTATCAGCCTTGTCCGGAAAGAGCTTCCCATTTGGAACATTAACTCTCTGGCTGAGTATTTTCTTCAGATTTTTGAAAAGTATCAATCAGACTATCTGGAAGCCCTGGAACATTTTAAAGGGACCAGAGAAAAATTATATCAGTCCCTTCATTCCATCAGGCAGTTGAAGCTTTACCCCTCACAGGCCAACTTCATCATGTGTGAAATCACCGATGGCTGTTCCGCAGTCCAGATTGCGGAGCTGTTGTTAAACCGCTACAACATCCTGGTAAAGGATCTGTCCAAAAAACCAGGAATGGAAGGCAGAGAGATTATCCGCATTGCAGTCAGAACAGAGGCAGACAACGAACGTCTGGCGGATGCGCTGAAACACATATTACGTTAATTTAAGGAGGCAATTATTATGAATACGCAAACTGAATCAAAGGAAACCTGGAAACAGATCTGGACCCGGAAAGGCCGGGCAGATAGCTCCGTTACAGACTTACTGGCATACGATGGATATGAAGCCACCAAGGTAGACATGGAAGAAGTGGCAAGACAGATCATCAGGCGGCTGGATATACATAAAAATGACAGGGTCCTTGAAGTGGGATGCGGTGCAGGTGCCCTGGCTCAGTATCTGGACTGTGATTACGTAGGCATTGACTATTCCCCTACCCTGGTACAAAAGCACATCGAGTTTTTGCAGAATTCGGTCCTGACCGGCGAAGCCGCAGACATACCGTTTAAGGATAAATCCTTTGATAAGGTGATCTGCTACGGCGTCTACCTATATTTTGAAAATAAGGAATACGCAGAAAAGGCAACGAAAGAGCTTTTGCGGGTTGCCAAAAAGGGAGTGCTGATCGGAGAGATCCCCATGCGTTCTCACCGGGAGGAACACCTGTTGTTTTCCAAGGAAGAATTTCGCGGCTGGGATATCAGCGATGGTTTTTATGATCCTTACAGAAAAGACCGGTTCAATGCAGTTTATATCTTCTCCTAAGGAATGTGTTATGGCTGTTTCGTGCGGTCATCATGCGTTAAGGCGGATTAAGAATCAGATTAAGGGAAAGGCAACCGCCTTTCCCTTTCTATTCTTTACATTACGCCGTATCCTGCCCTTCCGGATACAGCCCGTTGCATCCTTCAATCAGGAGCAGCTCTTTTTTATTGTTATACTCTCATATTCCTTAGGAGTATGACCTGTGATCTTTTTAAATACGGTACTGAAATAGTATTGCGTATCAAAACCAAGCATATCTGATATTTCATACATCATATATTGATACGTTCCTATCAGCTCCTTTGCCTTTTCAATTTTAACCTCTGAGACATAATCTGAAAAATTTTTCCCAGTCTGCTTTTTAAAAATGCAGCTTAAATGTCCCTGGCTGATATTTAACAGGGCGGACATCTGATTTAAGGTTATCTTTTCCCGGTAATGCTCCCGGATATATTCCTGAGCCAGATCAATATACTTGTCCTTCCTGCTTTCCTTATAGGTCTCCAAAGCTTCTGCCACCTGGTCCCGGAACCGTTCCAGCCAGACGATCACGGCTCTTAAATCAGACAGCCGGTTTAACTGCCCTGCCACATCTAAAATATAGGGAAAGCTCTGGTCCTCTCTCTCTTCCAAAAGGAATGTAACATAGTAATAAAGGTTACTGCATGCATTAACCGCCTGTGAACGGGATGGCTTACACTGGACAAACAGCTGAATGATCTGGTTCATGATATTGGAAAAGCCGTCCCGGTCATTCTGACGGATAATGCCTGTTAATTCCTTCTTTAAAAAATTAATATTGAAGCTGCTGCTGTGATAGAAATTTTCTTTACAATTTTCCAAATAATATACAATCGTACTGGAGCTGTTATCATACGTTTCATTCATAGCACTCACAGCCTGGTAAAGAACCTCCTGAACGCCTTCCGCTTCCCTCACCGGCCGGCTGACCGCAATGGATACAGGAATATCAAAATAATCCATGATCACCTTGCGGAACTTAATGCTCATTGCTTCCACTGACTCTTTATAATCCTCCATTCCCTCCAGGGAAAGAACAAGGATAAAACCTTTTTGCTCCTTTTCCAGAAGGCAGCATCTGTCAAAAAAACCTTTAACCATTTCATGAATGATATTTTCCGCAAAATTAATGATTCTTTTCCGGTCAGCCCTGGTAAATGTCTCGGAAAAACCCTCGTGCTTGTAATTAAAATGAAGCACCATCAAAAGAAGCACCGGGTAATGTTCCCGGATCATTACAGACAGCCTTTCATCCGGATGCGCATCCGCATCGCAGGTCAAAATATGCCTGAAATAATTTTGAATGCGCTCGTCCGCGGTTACCTCTCCGCCTTCCATCAGCCCTATCCTCCGATGGGTTAGATTGCATCTGTCTTTGGCGCGTTCCAGAGCTGCGAGTAACGCCTCCTCATCAAGCTCCAGCTTTACGAGATAATCAACAGCTCCCAGACGCAGCGCTTCTTTCACCAGAGAGAATTCCTCCAGGTTTGACAAGAGAATAAAAGATGCCGCATATCCTCGTTCAACAGATGCCTTCATAAAGCTGATCCCATCCATGACAGGCATCCCAATATCCGTTATCACAATATCCGGCCGAAGTACTTCCATTTGCGCAAGAGCCTGGCGGCCGCTTGAGACCTTACTGACTATTTTACACTGATGCTCTTCCCAGTTTAAAAGAGAAGATATCCCTGCAAGAATCAGCGGTTCGTCGTCTACGATCATAATCCGATACATATTTGTTACTCCAAAGGAATTTTTACGGTTACCTGCATTTATACCTTCGCCTCGGTTTCCCTCGTGCTTATCCCATTGATTTATGGGCTGAGGTATCTTCTCTTCTGGTATTCCGGTTCCATTAACCCGTATCGTAATTCGTATCTCTTAATCGTTCTCTTTATATTCCGTTCTTTTATTTGGCTCTTTTACTACGCTCTTTTCTACAGGTTCATTACCGCATAAAACAGGATTCTTTAAAAGGAATACCCATACTCTTCCATACACTGTTTTATGTATTTCTCATAAGCCCTCTCCAGCCACAGATTCCTTAGAAGCGTCACCGATTCCTCATAACCCGCCCTTCCATAGTCATTCTTATCCAGTACCTTTAAGATTCCCTGGGAGGGTCCATAGTCCAATACGCCGCTGCTCTGCCCCGGCTCCATAGACCGGGTCTGTTCTGCAAGCCAGGTCATTTCCTGATTATCTCTTGGAAAATCAGCCGTATCATATTCTGCTTCTTCGTATTCAATTTTAACTTCTGATCCCTCATTGATCTCATTGACGATATCAGCAGGCTCTTTTCCTTCGGCAAATCCTTTCTCCACAAAGCTCCAGACCTTTTTCAGCTCCTCCGGGTACTCTCCTGCTATCATACCGTAATACATATAGATTCCGATCCTGGCTCTGCACCCCTTATCAAACAGGGTTGGATCTGCACCGGCGTAGAGTTCCTTCAGCTGATCCTCGGAAGGCTTCAGTTTTTCCTCCATGAGTTTTCCCTTCAGCTCATCTCTCACTTCCATCTGCGTTCTGGAGATATATTCCATCAGTCCATATTGACCGGGACCGTAAGAAACGCTTTGGGAGGACTGCCGTTTTTTGTTCTCTTCCTCCAGGGATCTTTGAATGTCTTTCAGAGTGATATCCGCAGGGATCCCATATTGGGAAGCCTTTAACCGTTCCACCGTGTCCCGGTAAAGACGTTCCATTGCCTTTTGTTTTAATACCTCCCCGGGGACCTCGCCATGGATTTTAGTCTCCCAAAATCCGTTTTCATTTGGGTCTGACTGATACTTATTGTAAAAATAGGACGTAACTTCGGCCCGGCAGTCATTTTCATAAAGCGCCAGATGGTCCTGAGTAATGGTGTAACCTCCAATTTTCAGCACTTCATGGGAAGGGCCTTTCAGCCACCAGATCCCTGCCATGAACAAAGCTAAGAATACAACCGTTCCCATTATCACGTTCCATCTGCGCGCTTTCTGTTTCATTGTTTCCCCCTGCTCCTTACAGCTTTCTTCTATATTTTACCAGTTCCTGAGTCAAACGTCTCTCCATTTCATGAATTTCTTCCATTTCTGCATCCGGATCCTTAAGAATACGTTTTGCTTCTTCAAGCAGCTGTGTCAGACCTGCCTCATCCACATTGCTGTAATCTTCTGCATTGATATTGGAAGCCATATCGATAATAAAGCTTAAATTCTTTTTTATTACCTTTTCCGGTACATAATCGGATTTCCACACCAGTGACGGCTTTATGGCTCCTTCTTTGGAAGTTCTGGAGGAGTGAATGTCCAGGTAATTATTTTTTGCTGCCGTTGGTATGCTGATCTCAAAGGAGATTTCAGTGTCTCCATTCTTCTTAGCCCTGCTAACAGCTTCCGTAACATCAAGCTTCTGGATCAGGCTATCCGATGTCATGGCTTTTGTAAAGAAAGCTGCCGTAGTTGTACCAATACGGGTCGGGAAACTGTTGAAGGTTACCGTTGCCTCTTCCCAATCGCTCTCCACCTGATAAATATCCGCGCTGGTAAAATCTGCACTTGGCGTACCGGACAGCTCAAAGGTCAGATAAACTGCCTGAGCGGATTCCGGCACCTGTTCCAGGCTGAATTTCATCAGAGATTTTCTGGTATAATTCTGTGCTCCCGCATCATTTTTTACGATCAGGTAGGAAGAACCGTTAAAATTTTTACCGCTGTCCGATCCGCCCTGTACGTAAACATTGTCCATGACCGGTGTGGATTCGCCGCCGACTTCTACCTGGATCCTTGGGGCAAACCCTGCCGTATTGCAGAGCCCCTCAGGCAATATCAGCTGCCCGGTCAAATCATAGGTCCCGAATACGTCTTTCTGATAATCCCCTCTCTCCCATATGATATCCAGTGTATGGGTGCCTCCGGCATTGTCATAGGCTTCCACTGTCTTTGGGAGCTGCAGATCCGTGAACTTTGTTCCGGGGGCTGCCGTGATTTGGTCAAACTCTCCGGAAATACCGATGATCTCACACGTATTAGGTTCCTGAACCTTTAATGTGATCTTGCTGGTCCTGCCTGCCATTCCTGCTGCCCTTACAGCCAGCTTGATAAACGGAGTTTTCTGAAGCACCTCTACATTGGCATCGGATTCTTTAACATCTCCGCCTATATATGGAAGTGAAATCTCAATGGTACCATTGTTCTCCTGGGTGGGATCCGACACCCCTACGGTTGCCTCATCTCCATTGATCTGCATTGTTACAGAAGCGGCTTTATTGGATGTGATCCCCGCCGCAGTCGTTGCCTTGTTATTCCAGAAGTTCACTGCCGTGATTCCCAGAGTTCTTTCTCTGACTGCATGGGCGTTTTCGCTGCACTCCAGGACTTCAATACCCGGGGTTTCGCTGTACTGCGCCACTTCTTCTGCTGTCTTACCTGGGAGAATCACATAGGAATAATCCGCATTCGATGGCTTTTTCCCATGCTCGAACCAGAATGTGGCAAACTGGTTTGTCTCCTCTCCTTCACTGGTTCCCTGGGCATTCCAGTTACCGGTCCTCTTTTCTTTCAACGCCATGATATCAGTTTTTCCAGGAAAATAGTAGCCGATATCGGAGCCTGCCGCATTACCCTCCAGATGGATCCAGGAGACACCAGCTATTTTCGTTCCTTTTGATACACGTTCCTCACCATCGTCCCTGATATCCTTTGTTTCCCCATTAAACAGCACCTCGTTGCTTCCGGCCTTATTAAGCCTCCGATTGTCAATAATGGTCTCCACGTAATTGCCGGTGGAGGAAGTGATCCCGCTTCCCACTGCTGCGATTTCGTCATCAAACATGAACCAGGACTTTTTAGCGTCCGTGCCGGACCTGGTACTGCCGCTGTTGCCCAGGGTCTTATAATGCATTCCTGCCGCACCGTAGCTGCCAAGGCTGGAACCGCCCACCCAGCTGTAAATATTCTTTGTCCGGTCGCCGGCGCCGTTGGGCCGGGTCACATATTCCGTGGTCGTTCCTGCCAGACGCTTTGGATCTACGGTAGCCCAGTAGCCTTCCCCGTACTGGTCTCTGTCACGGTTGTAGAGGTATGTCATACCATCGGAAACATTCCAGGTGCGCTTGCCTTCATCGTTGATCAGTTCATGCCCGTATGTACGGCTGGAATGCATAGATAAAGCGAATCCGAATTCCGGCATAATATGTACCAGCTTATCCATACCTGCAAACAGCTTGTGAAGCACATACTCACTCCTTGGTTCAATGGAAGCATCATTCATGATCTGATTCGCCTTCATTAAAGAAGCAATATGGGTACTGTGGCTGTAATAATAATCCTCATCTATCCCAATGAAATATTTCATCATGCGGTTAAAGCGATCCTGCTGTTTAGCAGGCATGGCCTCCCCCATCAGCATCATGGCATCCAGGATTCCCGCGCCTCTTGTTTTGTCGTTTGAAGTCTTTCTGGTAATATCTCTTCCCGATACCATATCCATGCACAGGCCATGATAGATAAATGGCTCGATCCCTTCAAATACCATATCAAAGATCAGCTGTTCTGCGTGATCCTCGTAGGTAAGTTCAAAATCAGTGCCGGATAGTACGGAAAACAGAATGCTCAGCTTCTCATACAGCTGAGAACCGTATCCGCCCATATAGGAAAGGGCCTGGTGCTGGATAAAGGACCCATCCTCATAGAATCCATCTCCTGTGGTCACATATTCAAATACGGTCTTATAAGCCTTTTTCACATGATCAAACTTATCCCTGCTGCCGGTCAAAAGACCGGTTTGGACCACCACCATGCCTTTGTCGATTAGATTTGCCCCTGTCATGGCCGGGGAACCAGGATAGCCGGAGGGACGGTCGCATACGCTGGTAAACCGGTTGACTGCCGCTGCATAGCGATCAATTTGATCCGGGGTCAAGTCCTCATACAGAATCAGAGCCGTATCCAGAAATGCTATGGGACCTCCGATTTCCCAGTGCCACCAGTTTCCGAACACCGGGGTCTTTTCATCACTGCTGTTATAATGATGTCCATTCATAAAATCCAGGGCCAGGATCAGCTCTTTTTTCACTTCCTCATTCTGGTAGAGCTGGCATCCCTTGGTTGCCCATGCGATCGCCACATCTTTTAACCGGTAGAAGGTCACAGCTACATTGCCGGAATGGACCTTGGCCTCTGCGCCGGTTCCTTTGATGTAGCTCATATTTAGATCGCTCCAGAGATTTGTCCTGGACTCATCGTTTCCTTTTATCATGGCATCCCAGTATTCCCCGGCCTTTTCATCAAGCCCCCGGATATATGTGCGGACCGCCTCATTGCCGGTATCCAGCTCCCCGCCCAGCAGCGTAACCAGCCACTTTTCCCTTAGCTCCTGAAACTGGGAATCAACTGGTTGTGCATTCATTGCCACGGAAAGTTCTGACGCAAGTTCATTGATCCTGTCCCTCACCTCCCTGGTAAACAGGCTGACCCCAGGAGGAGCCACATTTTCATAGGTCAGCTTACTCTGATCATATTCCTTCTGGAAAACCGATTTCCCCTCTTCCATAAGCTTTAATATTTTCTCATAAGACTGGGGCGTATAAGCGCTGGGATCTAAGCTTTCTGCCTTTTTGTACACGGAAGGAAGTCCGGGAAGAGCCACGGTTATATCGTACTCCGGCAGCCAGGCAGAGGTTTTAAAGTTTCTTGCTTTAAATACCACACTGTCTTCATAAATCTTTACATGGTAACCTGTTCCGGCTTCTTTTACTCCGTTTTCCGTCTCATTATAAGAGGGCAGATCAATCAAGGTGCCGTATTCCCTGTCTATGGCTTCCGCCACGCCGAAACCGTTGTGAATATGGCCGGACATGTAAATCACCTGGGGATATTTGGCAAATATCTCCTTTACTTTGGAATCCTGATTACCGAAGTCCAGAAGGATATTACTTCTCCAGTGACTGTCCTTTAATGCATTGTGTCCCATGACAAAAATCGGCTTATCCGGACTGGCATTTTCAGCCAGAGTCTCTTCCAGCCAGTTTAACTGTTCTCCGGAAAGGTACATGGTATCCTTTAAGCCGTTTTCCGTATTGAGTACGATAAAATGATACCCTCCCAGCCACCGGTCAAAATAAAGGGTTTCACCGCTTCCTGGCATATATCTTTTATTATGTTTCAGATAAAGAGCTTTTGCCGTAGGCCAATAGGCACTGATAACAGTTTCATCCTTGTTCCAGTCAGCAGAATTGGATCCCCTGACATCGTGATTTCCAAGAACCATAATAACCTTATCGTCGGAAACCGGCGAATACTGATCCATGATATTATAAATCCCACGATACTGGGCCTCTGTGCCGTTCTGTGTAAAATCACCCAGATTTAATACCCCCAGAGAGTCAGGGGCTATGGTTTTCATATCCCTTAACCCAGCTATAAAATTCACTGCATTGGTTTCCGACAGGTTATCAGACTTTATATGGACATCTGATACCACCTGGAAACTGCAAAGCGGCTCGCTGCCTTCTAAAAATTCATTGTACTTTTCTTTCAGACTGCTGACGGCTGCCATGGCTGCGGCGGCTGTCATGCCCTCCAGTTCTTTTTCTACATTCTCAATTTCCTGCTCCATAGCGCGGATCCCATCCAGAGAATACTGGGAACCCGGCTTGATGGAGTCAAGCTGTTTTTTCATTTGTTCCACTGCTGCCATCACTCCTTCTGCTTCATAGATTGTTTTTACGGTAGAGGCACTGATTGCCTTTTTGTACACCCGGAGCTCATCAACGGTACAGCCACTCATGCCATAGCAACCTCTGCCATCGCCGCCTAAGATGAAGTCCAGTCCTGTATCAACAGATTTTCCTTTGTGTCCTGTCATCGATGCAGACGAATATTTCTCTCCATCCAGATAAACCGTCATGTCGCCATTCCTGTTAAAGCTGCCGGCTACATGATGCCATTTGTCATCGTTGGCAGGGATTCCTTTTAATTCCACCCGGCTGTTTCCTGTTCCTGAAAAGTTCATTCTCATATCCACATCACTGGCATTATTAAAATTACCAAATGCCCACCCCGTATTGCTGCCGCTTATATAGTTTTTATTGGAAAGGATGGTACCGTTATTCTGCCCGTGATTTTCCGTCTTCATCCAGAAGGACAGGGAAAAATCTTCCGTTCCAAATTTCAAATCCCCAGTCTGACCATAGGAAATATAATGGTCGGCTTTGGTGTTTGGCTGCCCGGCTTTGCTTCCGTTATCCACGGAAACGCCGTTTCCCCGGATCCCCTTTACAAAGACCGGCTGACCGTAAATGATTCCGTCATTTCCTCTTCCGGTCCGGTCTTTTACCCTGCTCCCGGATATACTGCTTTCATCAAAGGAAGAATGCATGACCAGCCCATCATTTAAAACCGCTTCCAGAGCGTTTTGATCCGTATCAAACCCAGGACTCCCGGGTAAAGGAGCTGCATAAATAAGAGTCTCCATAAGCATAGAACTAATCAGCGCCGCCCCGCATATTTTTTTCCATTTTACCTTCATAAGACCGCTTCCCCCAAATGGTTCCTGAAAGAGGGATTTCCCTCTTTTAAGTTAAATTATCACTGGACCCAGGCTCCGTTATCATCCACCCGATATCCGTTAGCCGTTGTGGTATTGGTACAAAGGGCTCCCATTGGCCTGCTTCCGCTTTCTCCAGTCTGATGTCCCCATTTGCCGTCTTCTGTTTTATGCCAGCCGGATTCTCCCTGGGTAACAGGGTTAAAGTAATACCAGATTCCATTGATAAGAACCCAGCCGGTTCTCATGGCGCCGGACTCATCAAGGTAATACCAGTACCCGTCTGATTCATCTTTGACCCAGCCCGACTCCATGGAGCCCTCCTGGCTTAGCCTATACCATATGCCCTGATCCACGATCCAGCCGGTCTGCATCATGCCGTCTTTATCGAACCGGTACCATTGCCCATTGATTTTTGCCCATTCGTTTAAAGCATAGGTTTTGTCAGCCTTTAAAAATCTCCATGCCGTTCCATTGACCTTCTGCCATTGTCCACTTATACCGGCCCCCGTTTTTGGCGAGGATGTGCCTCCTCCTGAGCTGCCGGAGCCGCCTCCCTGGGAAGTCTCCTTTATCACCGTTATCTGGAAAACGTCTGTGAACACTTTAATGGCATGATTGACCGCTGTACGATAAGTGATGATCACATCCTTTACCCCTGGCAACGAAGTGTTTACATCTGATATCTCATAGCCATTAATGACTTTTAATGAGCCATCGCTGTACACGGCAGCCACCTTTAAGCCGAAATGGCTGATCCGCTCTCCCGCTTTATATTTTGTCTGGTCCGGTAATGCGACAATTTTTATCCCTGTGACAATCCTGGTTTCCGTTCCCGAATTCCCGCTAAACTCCAGGCCATCAACAGCCTCTTTCAAATTGTCGTATGCCTGGTCTACCCGGTCCTGATCGCCCTTTGTAAGAGTCTTATCCTTTAAAACAGACTTAGCTTCTGAAAGAGCATCCTTTAATGTCTCATAGGACTCCTCGGTATAATCCTTCTTGTTCTTGGATTCCGCTATGAGCACCAGATCCCGGAGGGCAGAAGTATCAGGTTTTAAATTCTCTTCTGAATCCAGATTCCAGATTGCCTCCATCAAATTGACATAAGCCTTATGTACTTCTGATTCGGTTGCCTTTGCATTAATCAGTACGGAGGCGGCCTGGCTGAATGCCTTTATAAAACGGTTTTTAGCCACATCGGTCAGCTTATCCAATGCGCCTTGATTGACTAGATCCGCCGCTTCGGTATAGAGAACAAGGAGTGCATTCTTGTCTTCCGGTTCAATGATGTTCACGGTTACCGCGGCAAACTTCTGATTTGGATTTTCAATAGTCTCATGGCCGGTAAGATCCAGATATCCGATGCAGGTATAGGAAAATACTTTTTCCGGGTCATACGCATTATCCGGGAACCAGTATGCAATGGGTACTTCCGCTTCCTGCCCATTATCCAACAGTGCTGCCGCTGTCCCCGGAAGTCCCAGTTCCTCCCATGGCGTTCCAACCAGCTGGATGACCGGAGCAATATCCCTGACCGAGACGACTTTATGCATCGCTTCCATGACATAAACCGTACACCTTATGGGAAGCTTTACCCCGCTTGCCTTCCCATACACCACAAAGTTCCCCTCGCTCTGGTAATTTGCGGAATCAATGCTGTTCCATTCTACGGTCACCTTCCTTTGTTCTCCGCTTGAGTAACTGACTGATACTGTCTCCGGCAGAACCGGGCTCTTCCCTGCCGGTGTTGATACGGATACAGCATCCACATCCGTTTCGTAAACATTGCTTAATACCATGGTGGGAGCCATCTTTCCGCTTGCCTCTTTGGAAGCGAAATCAATGCCGCCGTTATCACCGTTTGCATACTCGCCAAAATAATCGGTTGTCATAAGGAAGGAAAACTTTGTCTGTCCTTTTTTCGAATAGGCTTTCTTTACCCAATCGGTCACATCCAGTTCCACAATATTATCATGGGCATCCCGGATATCGGCATACACAATTTTTTGATCTTTGATCACCAGGTGATCAGAAGAAGCATTGGGAGAGTTGTTCCACGTCACCGTTCCTTCATTCCAAACGTCATCCACCTCATAAACCTTGAGATAAAAATGATTGTTAATGGTTTTATAATCCGCCTCCGAAACCGGTCTTGTCATCTGCAGCTTTATGGTAATGCTGGCGGCGGATCTCAGGATCTGCTCTTCATCACTTAAATCAAAGCCGATCAGCCCATTTCTTGTATAGGAAGGCGAGTTATTGGCTGTTTTGACCTTAATGACATTGGGGTCGGAGCTTCCGTAAGCCTTATTTCCGTCGCTTTGCTGGGTATAGGCATCCTTAAAAGCCACCTTTTCCTTTACGCTTGTTCCATCTCCCAGTTCACCGATGACCGTTACCTTTGCCCTGCATCTTTCCTTCAGACCGGAAACGGTCCCTTCTACCGTGATCTCACCTTCGCGGGAATACTGATCCAGGGTTAGCGTTTCCCATGTCACCCCAAGCTCCAGAGTCAAACCGCCTGTAAATTCTGCTGTAACCTTATCAGGGAGTACCGGGTAGATTCCTGCAAACGTCCATACTTCAACCGGCTCAAAGCGTTCCGGTGCATCTGCCACAATGATAGAAGCCACAACCTGATTGGATAATCCCGGAAGGATTCCGGCAAGTTCGATCACTCCCGCCTGCATGCAGTCCTCCTTTGTCAGTTCATCCCATTTAACCGGATAATCATAGGATTCCCCATCCAGAACGATCTTTAAGGCTGCCGGCAGTTTCGGCACAACTCCGGGAGTCGTTATAATATGAACCTCTTCCACTTCTTCTGCCAGCTCATCCTCACTGGAATATTCCAAAGCGCCTATATCCACACGTCCGGCAATGGTATTGCCCATAATATCTTCGGTAGGCATGCCTTCGAGCCTCTGACCGGCGCGGATACAAGGAGATCCATCCGTCAGCTGATACGGCTCTGCCAGCATCTGGATCCTGTCTTTGGTAAAATCGGAATCCATAAGGTCTTCCAGCTCCTCCAAAGGAAACTTAAATTCGGAATAATCCTTTCCCGCCTTATAATCGATCAGCATGGGATCCTTAAATATATTTCCTTTGGCTTCCAGGCTCTCCTTATTCAAAACAGGACCGGCACTGGTGTTTGCAATGGTATCCGGATAAAAACAGTTGTTTTCTATCACGCTGTCATTATGGATGGTGGATCCCTGGGCTAAAACTGCAAAGTCAATGGTTGCTCCATCCTTGGCCAGAACGATATTGTTTTTGAAATCCACAAAACATGTTCTTTTGCTCATTCCGCCAAACAGTGAGGTTTTTTTATCTTCTCCAAAGACAACGATGGTATTGTTATATATCTTGCCTACGCCGGGTCCTGCAGAAGTTGTATTGTCATAATGGAAGGTCTGCTGCTGCATCCTGTTTCCCCCGGGATAAGTGCCTGTACCGTCATTAATGCTTATGTTATAACGGAATATGGTATTTTTCTGGCTTGACATAAACAGCATGACACCGCCTCCGCAGTCATGGCTTAAATTGTATTGGAAAATATTGTCCACATTCATCATATCGGAGTCAAAGGCCTCGCCGTCATCGTACCCGTACCGGTTGCCGTAAACTTCATTGTACTGTACGGTAACATCATCTGCAAACATGGTCCAGCACTGGGCATAGTTTACTGCACCCCGGTCAAAGCCGCAGGAAGAATTCACCATATTTCCCTCGATCAGTCCACCTTTTGTTTCCGTCAGAACGATGCCGTCGCCTACGACATTTTCCAGATAATTATTGCGAATGGTTACATTGGAATAGTTTTTAAGGAATTCGTTTTTCCCCCAGCCGGAACCGGATATATCCGTATTGCATTTATTCCGGATTCCTTCAATCGCCACATTCTTTACATAATTCCCCTCAATCATCACATCTTCAAAAGCTGCCCGCCCCATGGCTTTGGCGGTCAGATTGCCGCTGTCATCAATGGTGACCCTGTTTCCGTCTTTGTCCAGGTAATGGCCCATAACAATAATGCCGCCGGAAGTTTTTCCGCCTTTGAAGCTGGAGTTGACATCGTGTACATAACAATTCTTTACGGTAATGTGTTTGTATATCTTTTTCTGATTGGAAGAATAGATCAGGATCCCGGCTCGTTCACTGGTACCGCTGTCCATGGCTTCCCCCATCTTATCCGTATTTTCCAGATTCGTCACTTCCAGGTTGTAAATTTCCCAGTACTCTTCATTGTAAATCGTCACCGCGCCGGTAATGGAAGGTCCGGAGGTACCATTGCCGTTAATCAAAGGGCGGCGGCCTTCTCCGTATGTATCAATGATGATGGGCGCTCCCTCTCTGCCGCTGCCTTTTGGATTCAGCGCCTGATTCCAGATGCAGTCTGCTTTTAACAGTATCTTGTCACCAGGTAGAAAGGTTTTGGAATTGACTCTGTCAAAGGTCTTCCACGCAGTCTCTTCTGTTTTTCCGTCTCCACTGTCATTGCCGTTTTTGGCATCCACGTAATACACAGTTCCCTCTTCCTGCAGTTCCTGTGTTTTCTGTGCATTGGATGCAGTGGCATAGCTGGCATTGGAACTTGTCGCCTTGTGTTCATCCAAGTCTTCATAGCTGTCCGGCGGCATATCCAGGACATCAGCAAATCCGATCATGTTCACGGGCAAGATACCGATCATCATCACTGCTGCCATCATGCCAGCCGCTTTTCTTTTGAAAAGCCTGCTGCTTTTAAGCATAAGAAAAGATCCCCCTTACTTTTTTTTACGCCCATATCCGTTCCTTCTGAACCCATAAGCACATTCTATCAAACAGCGGAATTATGGCGTTTCGTTATATAAAAAGTATAGCATTTATGGACCGGCGTAAAAATAAATCATCTTAAGGTTTTTGGCAATATCTTCATTTTTCAGTTTTTATTTCTTACAGAATTTTACGATTTTTATATTTTCATCATCTTTTCTTATTTGATATTTCTTAGGTTCGTTTTACCATTCAATGTCTGAATTGAATGGCCGATAATATTATAGCACAAACAAATAATAAGCAATACCCCTCGCAAAAAAGGTCCAGAGAACCGCAGACGATTCTCTGAACCTTTTTTATACCTCTTCTTTTTCTCATGCTGTGAACGATTCCTTATTTCTCCAGGGAGTTTAAAGTTTCCCACACTTCCTCTATCACCGGGATGCCGTTCTTTAAATTGTCTTCTCTTGTCTTTAATTCCAGCTCACCCGGATAGAATACTTCCCCGCCTTCTGCAGCGGGTATAGAGGACTTAATGTCCTTTAAGATCTCATCCACGATGGAATCTGTCTCTTCCACGGAATTGAACTTACCCGGATCAATCGCGATCATCACCTGGGACAGACCTACTTCATCCCCAAAGGTACCGATCTTTCTCACGGAGTTTCCATTGGTGAGTACCGTTGCAATCAGGTCAAGAGCAACGGAGATCCCGCTTCCCTTCCAGTAGCCCATAGGAAGGACTCTCCATGTTTTTTCAATCTCCGCCGGATCTGTAGTGATATCTCCATTTGTATCATAGCCGCCTGGAACCGGAAGTTTCTGTCCCTTCAGCCTTGCCTCTTCGATCTTTCCATAGGAGAACTGGGATACTGCACAGTCAATGACAGCATGATTACCATTGCTTCTGGGAACTGCCATGATGATGGGGTTATTTCCGATCTTTCTGTCCTTGCCGCCCCATGCAGGCATGTTGGGCATGGTGTTGGACCAGCAGATTCCGATACAGCCTGCATCAGCCGCCTGCCATCCATAGCTTCCGCCGCGCATCCAGTGGTTGTTGTTACCCAGGGCCACAACACCTGCGCCATGCTCTTTTGCCAGTTCACATGCCCGGTCCATAGCAAGCTTTGCGTTCAAAGGGCCAAATCCCCGATGCCCATTCCAGCGTTCTATGGTCCCCATGGAAGATTCACAGGTGGCAATGGCTGCCGGATTGATTTCTCCCTTATCCAGGTAGCTGACCACTCTTGGAAAACGGTTTATGCCGTGGGAGTAAACTCCATCCAGGCTGTTTTTGGCAAATACAGTAGCTGCCCCTTCTGCATGTTCTGCCGAAAACCCTCTGCTCTCTAAAATCCTCTGAAATTTCTTTAATAAGTCCTCATACTGCACTCTCATATCTTTGTCCTCCTTTTCGCTCCCGTGCGCCGGGTCTCTTATTATCATCTTATCCACACCAAGAAAGCGCTTTCGTATGAATAATTATAACAACATTCGCTCATATGTCAATATAAACCTGGTTATCCTTCTTTATATTAGTATTTTATATATATTTTGGCGGTTTCTTATCGTAAAATAGTTCTATGTATTCGATTTTTGTAAAAGCGTTTTCTTGACATATCAAAAAAGCGGCGCTTATCTTCTAATACTCTCAGAAAATAAGCCGCCGCATAACAAAAGCATTTTTTCTTTCTGCTTGTCCAGTTTAAACACTTCCCTTGTCATGTGGTTCCCCGCGCAATCAGTTCCGGCTGGATTGCCAGGTTGGAAGCTGACGTCTTACCTTCCAGAACCTCCTGCAGAAGCTGGGCACATAGCCCTCCCAGTAATTCCGGTTTATTGTCGACGGTCGTAAGTTCCGGCTCGCAGATCAGGGAGTCCGGTGAATTGTTGTATCCTGTGACCACCACCTGATCCGGAATGGAAAAGCCTTGTTTTTTTAAGCCTTTCATCAGGCCAATGGCAGTAATGTCTTCTCCGCACACCACACCGGTAAAACTGATACCAGAGGAACACAAGGTCTCCGCCGCCTTTAATCCGCCTTCCAGGCCGTGTTTGCTGGGTATCACCCGTTTTTCCGCCTCAAGGATGTCATGAAGCTTCATAGCTTCCAAAAATCCCTGACGTTTTGCCCACCCGCTGTCGGTTTCCAAGTCATAAACGTAAACCAGCTCCCGGTGTCCCTTGTCATACAGATAGTCCACCGCAGCCCTGATCCCCTTAGTGTCATCCACCAGAACAGAATAAAAATCAGGGAGGTTCACCTTGCCGTTTGCCACTACCACCGGGATGTTCTTTATTTTGGAAGTGATGTCAGGATAGTTGATCAGCTCATTGAAAATGGAACCAATGAGCACGATCCCATCAACCTGCTTTTCTGACAGGATTTCCATGTATTTATCACATTCTTCTATAGAGCCTCCTGTGTTACACACCGTCACATTATATCCTCTGTTGCTGAACTCCTGCTCAATCACATAAATCATCCGGGCATAATGGGTCACTCTTACATCCACGGTCAGGATGGCAATGCTTTTCATGGTCTTTGAAACCAGTCCCCTAGCAATGGCGCTGGGTTTATAATCGTATTTCTTCAGCACCTCTTCCACACGCTTGCGTATCTCCGGATTCACATTTCCCTTATTGTTTAAAACACGGGAAACGGTGGATATGGAAGTTTTTGCTTCTGCCGCAATATCATAAATATT
The DNA here is from genome assembly GCF_032078915.1 of Lacrimispora sp. GTDB lineage: Bacteria > Bacillota > Clostridia > Lachnospirales > Lachnospiraceae > Lacrimispora. Next base: position 43,064 of record NZ_DAMAUN010000020.1, read on the forward strand.
CATCAGTCTTCACCCTTGAAAGCCCTTTCCTAAGCTTATCTTATCTGATTTTTCCAGGTTTGTCACGAATTTTAATTATTTTCCCACAGGAATTTAAAAGGCTAAGCCCTGAGGTCGTTACTGCTGCCCCGGACTTAGCCTGCGTTTTTTATAATTAATAACGAACAATCAACCATTTAAACCGTTTGATTGATGATTACTCCATTTTTACCCACATGGAATCAACAGCTATGTACATTTTAATGTAATTTTATAAAGGGGCCCTTCCTCTCCATATCCGTCACGGATAAAGCCATTGTTCATCAGCACCTTTTGAGATATATCGTTGTCCGGCTCTGTCTGTGCAGTGATGCAATGGACATCCTTTTGCTCAAATGCCCATTTTACCAAACCATTTACAGCCTCCGTCCCATAGCCGTTTCTCCGGTATTCCTCATCAATCCCATATCCGATTTCAACAGTTCCTTCTGCATCAGGTGCTCCTTTGAAGCCAATTCCGCCTATGGTCAATCCGGATGCCAAATTGATGTTCCAATTCGCGCCCCATTCTTCCTGACCAGGCAGCCGACTCATGGTTTCCATCATATCCCCGTATGCCTTTTTCATGTCCCCATCCAGCTCTTTTTCATAAAGTGCGGCGAGTTCTGCCATGCTTTGAGGCATCATACAAAGTCTTTTTGTTGTTACAACGATCCTTTTCATGCGCTCATCACTTTCTCATTCAGATCCACATAACCGGGAAACTCATTAACTAAAAAACAGTTCCTTCACTTCCTGTACAGGCATCTCCTGCCCGGTATAGAGTTTAAAAGCCTCAGCCCCCTGCCATACAAGCATTCCCTGTCCGTCAATGCATGTGCAGCCGGCAGCCTTTGCCTCTCTTAACATCTTCGTTTCCTTTGGATTATATACCGCATCAACCACGACTAAGCCAGGGCGGAACATGGTCACATCCTTTACAACGCTCTCCTGGTCCATTGGCTTCATCCCAACAATGGTGGCATTCGCCAAAATATCACTGGACGCGATCTCTTCTCTCATCTTTTCATTATCCGCAATATCAAATACATTTACAACGCATTCCGGCTTTTCCTGCCTGATCTTTTCTGCGGTTTGAAGGGTTCTTTCAAAGAATGCATCCTTTATGTTAAAAACAGAAATTTCCCTGGCTCCCTCTAAGGCGCACTGCACCTGGATTGCGGCTGCCGCTCCGCCTCCGCCGCAGACAATGATCTTCTTGCCAGCGATTTCTACTCCGTGATCCCGGAGATTGTCTACAAAGCCCTGACCATCTGTAATATGTCCGATCAGTCTTCCATCTTCATTTACTATAGTATTGACTGCGCCTATGATACGGGCGGCTGGCGATAACTCATCCATGTATTTCACAGCTTCATTTTTACAGGGCATGGTCACGTTGCAGCCCCTCATGCGGAATGTTTTTATGGCGTCAATTGCCTTCTCTACCTCATCTACCTTGATATCAAAAGCAAGATATGCATAATCCAGCCCCAGCTTCTCAAAACAGTAATTATACATAGCCGGTGAACCGGAATGCCCTACCGGCGAGCCAATCAAACCTAACAAACCTGTTTTTCCCGAAATTCTTTTTTCCATCGTTTTTTCTCCTTCTCACTCTATTGCCCATCTTTACCAGGTGTAAAGGTATGTCTGTATTAACGATAAGATACACTTATTTCACCGGCTTGTCAACAATTTCCTTTCGGCAGACTTAAAGCCGTTTTCAATCATAGAATGGCTTTTATTAAAAACCATAAGACAGGCACAAACAATGAAGGAAGCATATTTAGCGCCTTACAGTCCTTGATTTTTAATATGGAAAGACCGGAGCTAAAGATTAAAAAACCGCCTACAAGTGAAATCTCGGTCAATAATTCAGGAGTTAAAAAAACAGACAGGCGGCCGGAAAAAAGATAAATGCTTCCCTGCCACAAAAACAGAACCACAGCGGACAATGCAATCCCGATCCCATAGGTGGAAGCCAGAACCATGGATGTAACAAAGTCCAAAGTTGCATTTGTAAAAAGATAAGTATTGTTTCCATGAAGAGCGCTCTCCATGGGACCTAAAATCGAAAGCGTTCCGATACAAAACAGCAATATGGCCGTAGACAGCCCCTGACCCAAATCTCCTTTTGAGAAGCGGGCTACCACCTTATCAAATCTCTCCATCAGATTTAGCCTGGCGCCAAGGAGGCTGCCTGCTGCAAGGCTGATGATAAACAGCACAGGAAAGCTGCTTTTTGGCATATTCTGTACGACTGCATGAATGCCCAGTCCGCAGGCGGAAAGTCCCATGGCATTATATAATGCATCCTGATATTTCTCTTCGATCCCCTTTTTCACACAAGTACCGATTAAACTGCCGGTCAGAATCGCAGCTGTATTTACAATAGTCCCTATCACGGTCATTCTTCCTCTCTGTAATAACAAGTCTTCCATAGATTTCATGTTTTTCCTATGAAAAACAGTATAACAGATTCCTTCCATTTTGCAAGATATTGTATCCGTCCAGTTCTACGATTCTTTGCCCGCTTATGCCACCTCTCTCACATAAAGAATACCAGGCAATTGCCTGATCTCTTCTATAATCTTTAAATGGTTTACCTTATGGCGGAAATTGACATCAAAGGTCAGGGTGCCGAATTCCCCGTTTAGGGTCTTTATTTTGCCTGCTTCCATATCAAAAATTTCGTACTGGGATTGTTCTGTATACAGAGATAGATTCTGCATGGAAAATTCTTCGTTGTATTCCAGATATATTTCCATGGTTTTTGCATGTGTTTTTATGTAAAGGTCAATCTTTTTTAAATACATCAGGGAAAAAATAATAAAAATACTTCCCAGAATGGCTCCGCCGTAAAAACCGATTCCAACCGCCAGCCCAACTGCTGCGGCCGCCCAGATGCCTGCTGCTGTTGTCAAGCCCCTGATCTCGTTTTTAGAGGTGGTGATAATGGTTCCGGCTCCTAAAAAGCCAATTCCGCTCACCACCTGGGATGCCATTCGGGTAGGATCCACATTGGTATAGATTGTTGCAATATATTGATTGGTAATCATAATAAGGGCTGAGCCGCATCCCACCAGAAGGTAAGTCATAAAACCTGCCGGTCGGTTTCTTAAGCCCCTTTCCATTCCGATCGCCCCGCATAAAATAATGGACAGAAAAAGCCGGAATGCAATGGAGGCTATATTTACCTGTGATAACATATAATGAATCAATCACCTCTCCCGCTCTATGTAATCAGATACATAAGTTCCTGAATTAATTCTCTATTATCTGGCTGGCAATTACCTTCACAAATGACATTGTGCCTGTATGTCCCGCACCTGGTACACCGGTGGACCAATTGAAATCCCTTTTTCGAATGATAACGGATCCCTGTCGGCTCCATAAGCCCCTTGCAGCTGTTTTTTCTGTCACCAGGGACTTCACCATCTACATGGAGAGAAAACAGGCAAAAGGGGCAATGGTTTCTGTAGCTGCCGTTTGGTATCGGCAGTACCTCTCTTTTACAATTTTGACAGACGAATGCTGTATTCAATTTTCTTTTCTTCACAAAAAACCGCCTCCATAAAAAAAACGGAGGCGGTATCTCATGATCCTATGACAATGAGCCGCATATTAAAACATATGCAGCCTCCGTTTTTCATATTCTCTTCTTCTGTTCCGCTCATATTCCATACGCATCACTCCTATTCTTTCCCCAACTCTCTACTGATCCAAAGGCTTTAACCTGTTTATCAGACAGAAGTACTGGTAAAATTCTTCTGCATCTTTCCGACGCTCCGCATCAGTCAGACCATTTTTCATATCAAAAAGAATCTTTTGCATGATCATATTGGAAAAATATTTAAGTTCCACATTTCCCCATTTCGTAATCTCCGCTCCATCGGAAAAATAATCCCAGTAGAACAAAGTTTCTTTATCATTTAGCTGAATCCTGTATTTTTCGTGACTTTGAATCATCCCATCTCTGCAAGCAGAGCTTTCAAAATTATCCTGCAGCATAAAGGCCCCTATGATGCGCCGCCTCTTTTCTGCCACTCCCTTGGGACATTCCGTAAGGAGACAGGCTGAATTCAGCTTAAGCCTTACCGGAAGCTTGGGCTTTCCTTTGGAGGCTCCGCTCTGATAGGAACCAGCATAGACTGACCACGTAGAAAAAACACATTCCTTGCTATTTTCTACAAATCCAAAGGACGCCTGAGAATCGGGACGGATCTTTAAGTTTTGTATTTCCTCCATACGTTCCTGCTCACTGATCTCCTCTGCCCGCCTGCTTTCTTCTTCCTCCATGATATGCTTCAGCATAATGTTCATTTCTGTTTGCACTTTTTTATCCTTGAGTGTAAGAAATTTGTTAAAGGAATTTGGATACAAAAACTTTTTTTCACCCTGAGGGAACAGTATGGTGATGTATTTCTCCTTAAGCTCCATGACCTTCCCTTCACCGAACTTCATGTGGCTGACTTCCATTCCTTCCAACTGCATAATATTCCTCCTTTCAAAAAAAAGAAGGGCTTTTCATATCCATGCCATTGGCACAATACTAAAAGCCCTTCTTAAAAAGACGGTTCTTTACATGTCAATTATAAGATTGTTCATGAAACATCAAATCTTCTTCAACGCTCGGATTTAACGTCTGATTACATTATAACACAAAAAAAAGGAATTAGCAAGGCCCCTCTCCACCATCTTCTTCCGGCTATCTGTATCTGATTGCAAGGCCCTTTAAGAAATTTCTCACATACCGGTCCTGGCATTCCTTATAATTGCGCTGCCCTTCCCTTCGCAAAAGTGCACTTAATTCACCATTGGACAGATTGATTCCAACAGACTTAAAAATATCAAGCATGTCATCACCGGTGAGGGACAGAGCAATTTTAATTTTCTTAAGCAGGACGTTATTGACTGATCGGTGATCCTTCACCATGAACAGCGGTTTTTCCGGCTCTCCCGGCTTTGACTCCTGCTTTCCCCGTTTAAAAATAATATAACCGTTTAAAAAGGACTCCAGCGTAAAATCATTGCAGATGTCCCTGTTTTTATCAGCAATTGCCTTTTGCTCTCCGGAATCACTTAAATCGGCTTGAGGCTTTGCCAGAAGCCTTCGGACCCCTTCCTTTGTAATCGTGATTCCGCCCAGTTTGAATATTTCAATTATATCAGAATCCTTAATATCCATTGCATACCGCAATCTTATTAATATATCGTTGTTATCCACACGGTTCCTCCTTAGGAAATACATTTATACATGAAAACTGCAATATAGGAATTATACTAATTTGTGAAGGAAATAGCAATCTTTCTGATGGGATGTTTTTAAAAATATGGTATACTGGTAATACAAACTGCTTTTTAAGAGGTAACACACATGGATAAGGAAACGATCATTAAAAGCATTAAAATTGCAGCCGCCGCTGTGCTGGCAATTACCATTGCGGCTGAGCTTGGCTTAAAATATTCTGCTACGGCCGGCATCATCACGGTGCTCAGCATCCAGAATACCAAGAGAGAAACCATTAAAAGCGCCAGAAACCGGACGCTGGCCTTTGTGTGCGCGTTAATACTTGCTGCCGCTTCCTTCCGACTTTTGGGCTTCACTCTTTTTGCATTTGCCTGGTACCTTTTATTATTCGCCCTGCTTTGCCTGTATGCGGACTGGGGGGAAGCAATTGCCATGGATTCTGTCCTCATCACTCATTTTCTGTCCGAGCGGTCCATGTCTGCGCCTCTCATAGGAAATGAGATTGCCCTGTTCCTGATCGGCACTACGGTTGGGGTCCTGGTCAATATGCATCTTCGGAAAAAGGAAAAAGCATTTCAGAAGCTGGCAAATGATGTGGATTCACAGATAAAGGGGATCCTAAGCCGCATGTCCCACTGGCTGATGGAGGAAGATAAAAGCGGATATAACCCGGATTGTCTGATACAGCTTAAGGAAAGCCTGGACCTGGCAAGAACATGCGCGCTTAATAATTACAACAATGCCCTTTGGAAAAAGGACTCTTATGAAATTGATTATATCCAGATGCGCCAGCAGCAAAGCATGGTGCTTCAGGAAATCTATGAAAATATCAAAAGCATCACCTGCCTGCCCAGACAGGCAAAGCAGGTGGCGCTGCTTTTTGAAGGAATTGAACAAGGGTATCACAGAGAAAATACGGCAGAAGGTCTTTTAAAGAATTTAGACCTTTTATTTCAGGAATTAAAAAATCATGAGCTTCCTTCTAACCGGGAGGAATTTGAGGCCAGGGCGATCCTGTTTTATATTTTAAAGCAGACAAAAGAACTGTTGATGATAAAGAGGGAATTCATTCTGGCCCACCATAGATAGGACCGCTTGCTGCCTTATACGGAAAAATGCCCTCCTTGCAGCAAATAGACGGATTCCTCATCCAATTACCACAAAGGGAGCATATCGCAGCAGCCTGTTTGAAAACATTATGCAAAACCAAAATATCTCATAAGGCCTAAGAAAATGCCATAAGCAAATCCATACTGATCATCTCGCAGCTTATTGGCATCCGACAAATTGCTTAAATAGCCTAATTCAACAAGGTTTGACGGCATGTTTGTGTTTCTTAATACATACAGAGACGGATTTTCCCTGATTCCGTTGTTTGCCGTTCCGGCCACCTGGTTTATCCCTTCCATAACATGTTCTGCCAGCCACTGGGACTGGGTATAAAATTGATAAATATATACTTCCGTACCATTAATTGCTGGATTGGGATTCACATTACAATGTATGCTGATAAAATAGTCGGCCGGCCATTCATTTGCCATCGCTACTCTTTGCGCCAAACTGGTAGTATTATTGGTTCCTAATACGGTATTGGGTTCCGGCCTTGATACGCGCGCCTCAAACCTTGGGTCACTGTTCAGCAAATTTTGCAGATAAATTCCAACCTGAAAATTGATTTCAGACTCGCTTAAACCATTGGCCTCCGCCCCACTGTTAAAAAATCCGCTAGGATTATGACCTTGATCAATAAATATTTTAATAGCCATATTAGCATTTCCTTTCATACTTAACTATAATAAATATATGACATGATCCTGCAAATGCCACATTTTATCCAGTTTTTTGGCTATTTTTACATACAAAAACACGATTTTTCCCTAGCAGATTCTGGGCAGGCCCTCTCCATATAACACATCAATGGTTCTGCTTCCCTGCAGCCTGGTTTTCATTGTTACGCCCCTGCCTTCCATAACAGTTCCGATGATTCTGGCATTTTTGCCGTATTTGCTTTTTTGAACTGCCTGTAAAGCCTTTTGTGCCTGGCTTCCAGGGACAACTGCTATCATTTTCCCTTCATTTGCCATGTAGAGAGGGTCCAGGCCAAGAATACCGCAGAAGCCTCTCACCTGGGCGCTGACCGGAAGAGCTTCCTCCCATATCTCCACTTTGCAGGAGGACTGGTCCGCCGCCTCATTAAGGACCGTAGCAAGCCCTCCCCTGGTAACATCTCTCATACAATGGACCCGGATATTATCATCAAGAAGATTTTTTACGATGGAATATAGTGGAGCACAGTCACTTGCGATCTGATTCTCTATCCCCATCCGATGAGATAGAACGGCCGCGTGATGCTCTCCCAGATTCCCGGAAAGAATAATGGCATCCTTGGGCTTGCAGTTTGAGATGCTGATCCCTCCCTTTCGGATCTCTCCAATTCCAGAGGTATTGATATAAATTCCACCGTTTCCTTCCACCACTTTTGTATCACCGGCTACAATCCTTACGCCTGCCTCTTTTGCTGCCAGGGCCATGGAGGCGGCAATCTGCTCGATGATCTCAAGCTCAGCCCCTTCTTCTATAATAAACCCTGCAGTCAGAAATCTGGGGACGGCTCCCATCATGGAAAGGTCGTTCACTGTCCCGCATACCGCAAGCTTTCCGATATTTCCGCCTTTAAAAAACAGGGGCGTGACTACAAAGGAATCCGTGGTATAGGCAATTTTCCCCTTTATATTTAATACTGCGGCATCTTCCAGTTTATTTAAGGTTTTATTATTAAAGTGTTTTAGGAATACCTCATTGATGAGATTGCCGGTCTGCTTTCCTCCGCTGCCGTAGGACATATCGATTTTCATGGCTTTGCCTCCTCTTCCTATGATCATGAATTCTGATACCAGATGCCGCAGGATCCTTCCGGAGACACCATGCAGGGGCCTACCGCATGAAGCGGATTGCAGACAGTCTTAAACAGCGGGCAATCCGACGGATTGATCCGCCCAAGTATCACATCCGTACACTTGCAGCCAATTGGCATAACCTCTATATGCTCTTCTTCCGCGCTTCCTGCATCATAGGCTCCGTATTCTTCCTTAAGTCTCAGAGCGGATCCTTCTATGACCCCGATTCCTCGCCAAAAGCCATCTGCAGCTTCAAAATATTCCTTGATAAAAGCAGCCGCTTTCTGGTTCCCCTCTTCTGTCACAGCGCTGGCGTACATATTTTTCACCTCAAAGCGCTGCTTCTTTATCTGGGTCATGATCTCATATATGGCGGCCAGGATATGCTCTCCTTCAAAGCCTGCTATTACAAAAGGCTTCCGGTATCTGGCTGCCAGCTCCCGGTATGCGATACTTCCGGTGATCACGCTGACATGTCCGGGGCTTAAAAAGCCGTCAATGTTTTTCTCATTTTCGCAGATAAAGGAAAGAGCCGGTACAATCGTCTTTAAGGAGGTCATGAGTTTTAAATTTTCCAGTTTCTTCTGCTGGATTTCTTCAAGAAGCAGGGCATAAACTGGAACCGTGGTTTCAAACCCCACAGCTGCAAAAATATATTGGATCTCTCTGTTTTGTTCCGCTTCCGCAACTGCCATAAGCGGGGAATAGAGGATCTTTACCCTGCCTCCGGCCGCCTTTGCCTCTGTCAGGGTCATCTTGCTTCCTTTGACTTTCATCATATCTCCAAAGGTCAGCACACAATGGTTCTCTTTTAGGGAATATTCCGTCAGCTGATCAATGTAGGCGGAGGGGGTAACACAGACCGGACAGCCTGGTCCTGAAATCAGCTGGATTTTAGGAGAGATCATGGAACGAATGCCGTTTTTAAAGATGCTGGACGTATGGGTCCCGCATACTTCCATGATCTTCACCGGCCTTCCGTCATAATTTTTCAGTTCCTTTATCACCTGGTCAATCATATTCTACAGTTCCTCCTGGAGCTGGGAAAATATCGTGAGAATTTCCTCGGCTACGTCTTCCTTTAAGACATCAATAACACAGCCGGCATGTATGAGAACATAATCTCCTATTTTCGCATCCACCAGCTTTATATTGGCATCGGTGATGTTGTCCATAATATTGACCTTTGCATAATCACCTTTTATCTGAATTATTTTTCCCGGTACTGCAACACACATGGCATCCTGTCCCTTCCAAATCCATATGATCGGATTTTAAATATTTATTTCCCAGATAAGCCTGGCCCAGGCTCACTCCTCCATCGTTTGGAGGAACCGCCCTGTTTAAGTATACGTTAAATCCCTTTTCCTTTAAAAGCCTGACCGTATGCCCTGCCAGCAGGGAATTCTGAAAAACGCCGCCGCTTAAGGCTACGGTATTGCTTAAGTATTTTCTCTCCATCCTTTCACACACAGATGCTGTGGCTTGTGCCAGCGCAAGATGAAAACCAAGTGCCAGGGAACCTGTCTCCACCTTGTTTCTCATGGTGCAAAGAGCCTTAAAAACCGGCCGGGGATCTAATTCCAGGATCCCATCTCTTTCCTTTATGCCAAAACATAAGTCAGCCGGCTTTTTATTGTTTCTTTCTGCAAGCACTGCCTCTTTTTCAAACAATATGGCGCATTCCCCTTCATAACGGTTCTCATGGCCGATATTTAATACGGACGCTGCCCCATCAAACAGACGCCCCATGCTGGAAGTAAAGACCCTGTTGACGTTATGCTCAAGGGCTGCTTTTATCACACTGATTCTCTCATCCTGGACGTAAGCTTCAAGGCCTGCGTGAAGCAGACAGCAGGACGCCGTTTTCCTGGCATCCCTCATAGATCCGTCACCTCCCAGAATGGGAAACATGCTTACATGGGCTGCCCGTATGAAGCCACTACCTTCACAGATAAGAAACTCTCCGCCCCATATATTCCCATCCGTTCCATAGCCTGTCCCGTCGAACGCAACTCCGATCACAGGCCCCTTTAAATTGTGTTCCGCCATGACCGACGCAATATGAGCATGGTGATGCTGCACCTTAAGAACCGGGAGCCCCAGGGCTTTAGCAAAACGTGCGGAGTGGTAGTTTGGATGGAGATCACATACCGCTAATTCCGGAGCCATTCGTAGCAGCCTGGTCAGATCTTCATAGGATCTTTGATATTCCTCCATTACTGCGTCTTCTTCTAAGTCTCCGAAATACTGGGATACCACTGCACTTCCCTTCTGGCAGAGACAGAAGGCGGCCTTTAAGTCTCCACCCGCCGCAAAAATACCGGTATTTATCCGATTTTCTTCCTCTTCCTTAGAAAGAAAAACAGGATAAGGGACATAGCCTCTGCTTCTTCGGATCAGCTGGGGCTTACCCTCTATGATTTTGGCAACAGAATCATCCACCGAACGGACGATCCTTCTTTTGTTATATAATACACCGCTTAAATAAGGGGAGGCAAGAGCCAGCATGGGGCCATCCTCCCGAATCACAGGCTGTCCGGAAAAATTGGCGCTTGTCATGATAAGAGGCCCAAGTTCTGCAGTCAGCATATGCTGAAGGGGTGTATAAGGCAGAAAAGCACCGCAATAAAGACTTCCATTCCCTGTGGAGGGTGCCATAAGATCCTGTTTCATGGATAACAGCACGATTGGCCTTGCTTTTGATTCCAGCAATGCCTTTTCTTCCTCAGAGACCAGACAGAGCTTTCTGATCTCCGAAATTTCCGGAAACATGACCGCAAAAGGCTTTTTCTCCCTCCCCTTTAATTTACGAAGCCGGTTCACGGTTTCTTCCATAAAAGGAGAACAAACCAGATGAAAGCCTCCGATCCCCTTAACCGCAACAATTCCTCCTTGAGACAGAACCTTAACCGTCTTTTCATACGCTCCTCTTTCCAGCAATTCATGAAAACCATCTTCCTTATCCTGATAGATTAAGTAAGGGCCGCAGTCATTGCAGGAAATGGTCTGGGCGTGAAAACGCCTGCTTTCAGGTGAGGTGTATTCTTCCCGGCAGGCATCGCACATGGGAAAGTCCTCCATGGAAGTCCGGTTTCTGTCATAAGGCAGGTCTTCCATGATGGTATATCTGGGACCGCAGGTCATGCAGCTGATAAAGGGATTCTGATATCTTCTGTCCGATGCATCGGAAAGCTCTCTCATACATTCCGGGCAAACCGGCAGATCCGGCGGAATCACCAATATTTCCGCACTGGACTCACTCTTTACAATGAGAAAATCTTTAAACTCCGCGAAAGGAAGTTCCTTTGCTTCCATCTTTATGATTTCATAGCCGCCCCTCTTGTTTTCCTTAAGGTCAGATAGGAACCGGCTAAGAGATGCCTCTTCAGACTGTGCCACGATCTCAACATAGCCGCCTACGTTGCGGACCGTTCCCTTTATTCCGTATTGTTTGGCTGCACGATAAACAAGGGGCCGGAATCCAACCCCTTGTACAATGCCGTAAACCTTTATTATTTTTGTAATGACCTTGTTTTTTCCTCGATCCATTCTACTACCTTTTCGTAACCTTCTTCCGTCTTTCCCGATACCTTGATCACCGGAGCCGTTTGATTCAAAGCCCGGACTCCCTTCATAAAAAAGTCCTCGTCAAAATCAATATATGGCAGAAGATCACATTTATTCAATAAAATCAAATCGGCTTTTTCAAATGCCAGGGGATATTTATATGGCTTGTCGCTGCCCTCTGTTACGGTTGAAATCAGCATCTTTGCATGTTCACCGATCATGAATTCGGCAGGGCACACTAAATTGCCGATATTCTCAATAAACAGGATTCCATCGCTGATCTCCAGTTCATCCACCGCAGCTCCGATCAAGGGAGAATCCAGATGGCAGGCTCCCCCCGTATTGATCTGAATGGCCTTTACCCCAAGGGACTGGAGGGTTTTTGTATCAAAGTCCGCCTCAATATCTCCTTCGATGACATAAGAGGTCACATCCGTAAGGCGTTTGATAATCTGTATCAAGGAAGTGGTTTTTCCCGCTCCCGGTGCTCCCATTACATTGATGGCATAAATGCCGTTATTCGTTAATGATGCATTGATCTGTGATGCAACCTGGTCATTCTTGTCATAGACAGACTCCATGATTTCTATTTCCTTATTCTCAGACATCGTTTCCTCCATTTCTAAACTTCAATCGACTTTACATAAAATTCCTGTCCGATATCTGTGGGACGGCCTTCTCCTTTACAAAAAGGACATTCAAAGGTGAAGGGCTTCCGGACAAATAATTTTCCGCAAATGCTGCACTGAAGCTTGGGTGTTACCCTCTTAATATGAAGCTTTGCTTTTTCACAAGGAGTTCCTTCCGCTATTATGTCAAAATAAAGTTCAATGGAACTTGCCACATAACCGCAGGTATCTCCCACCACCAGATTGATGACCTTTACTTCCTCTGCGTGGTGCTTTTCAGCATATTCTCCGGCAATTTCTATGATTCGCTGGGTGATTGGGTATTCATGCATTTCACATATTCATCCCTTACATTTCCGTATGATGGCTCTGTGTATTGATTTTCCATCCTCAGACATTTCTTCGGACATACTTCACTGCAATAACCGCATTGAATACACTGAAGCCTCTCAATGCTCCAAAGAGCTTTCGATTTATCTGTCTGAATGGCTCCTGTGGGACACTTTCTTTCACACATCCCGCAGAATATACAATCATCCACCGATATCTCGATCTTTCCTCTGGTGCGTTCATATGTTTCCTTACGCTTAACCGGATATGGAACCGTATAGGGACCATGTAACAGGTTTTTTAAAAGCGTCTTTGACATCCTTAATATCGACATACTATCCTCAATTCCGCTGTTCTTCCCAGCAATGATATCTATGAACCGGGCCTGTCATCGCTCGGTACAGCTGATGCATGGATCAATGGTTAGAATCAGAATCGGCACATCGGCAAGAGAACAGTTCTTTAAAGTCTCCAGCAAGGCCGGGACATTGGCAAAGGTAGGAGTACGGACCCTGACTCTGTCTAAGAATTTTGTTCCGTTTGCCTTTGCATAATAAAGCACCTCTCCCCTCGGCTGCTCCAAACGGGTAAAATGCTCTCCCTTTGGATTTCCAGTCACCTTTCTTTTTACCTCACCATCGGGTATGATGGCAATGCACTGCCTGATAAGATCAATGGACTGGAACAGTTCCCCGATCCGGACTTTGGTTCTTGCATAGCAGTCCCCGCCCTGATCTGTGATCGGCTTAAAATCCAGTTGATCATATGCAGCATATCCCTGGGACCTTATATCCATTTCAATCCCGCTGGCCCTTGCCATGGGACCGACCGCTCCCAGTTCGAAAGCTGCCTCCTTAGACAGTACGCCAACTCCTTTTGTGCGGAGCTTTACGGTGGAATCGTTTAAAAATACGGCGGCAGCCTCCTTTAATTCCTTCTCCATGCCGGTTAAGACCTCTTTCATCTTATTTAAGGTCTCAGAAGAGATATCCTTTTTCACACCGCCGACATCGCATACGGAAAATATGACCCTGCCTCCGGTAGTCTCTTCAAAAATATCCAGAACCTGCTCTCTTAACTTCCAGGAATGCATGAACAGGCTTTCAAAGCCAAAGGCATCTGCCAGCAGGCCCAGCCATAAAAGGTGGCTGTGGAGACGGGACAGCTCTGCCCATATGGTCCGCAGGAATTTTGCCCGCTCCGGGATTTCCACCTCCATAATGCTTTCTATAGACATACAGTAGCCCATGCCGTGCATAAAGGAACAGATGCCGCAGATCCGCTCCGCAACATAGACATACTGCTGATAATCCTTCTTTTCTACCAGTTTTTCCAGACCTCTGTGAATATATCCGATTCTGGGGATCGCCTCAATAACCCTTTCATCCTCCAAAACCAGATCCAGATGGATCGGTTCCGGAAGCACCGGATGCTGAGGACCAAACGGAACAATTGTCCTGTTTCCCATAAGTAGCCTCCATTCTGACGCCAAATGGCATCATACCTAATCGTTCATATGAAACGGTGTTTTGACCGGAATCTTATATAAGGTATCGTTAAAGTCCGGCGTTATACCCGTGATCTTTACTCCGAACAGTTCCTTTATCTCGTTTTCATATAGAAAGGAATAGGGATAAATAATACTGATACTAGGCAGTTCTGTCTCTGTATCGGTTAAGATCCGCAGGTTTATAAGCTCATGATCCTTATCAAAGGTATAGGTCAATTCCATTCCGTCTTTATTGGTACAGGTAACAGCAACAAGTCGGTAACCGTCATTTTTTATTTTCAGTGTCTCCGCCAGCAGATCATTTGCGGAGATCTCTTTTAATATCTGTTCAGCCATAATTTGCCTCCTAATGAATCAATGTTTCTTTCTCTTTTCTTCCAGAATATCAAGCGCTTTCACAACGCCATCAATAATCGATTCCGGACGAGCTGCACAGCCCGGCACGTAAACATCCACCGGGATCACCTTCCCTACTCCGCCAACCACGTTATAGCACTCTGCAAATATGCCTCCTGAGGTGGCGCAGATTCCAACAGCCACCACTGCCTTTGGATCAGGCATCTGTTCATACAGCTGCTTTACAACTGGGATATTCTGCTCATTTACGCTGCCGGTAATTAGTAAAATATCCGCATGCTTCGGATTGCCTGTATTGATGATTCCAAAACGCTCCACATCATAAAGAGGCGTAAGACATGCCAGTACCTCTATGTCACAGCCATTGCAGCTGGTTCCGTCATAATGCAGAATCCATGGCGATTTTTTTACAACACTCATAATATCCTCCATTCCGCCTCTTGGCAGCTTTCATGATCTGCCGGGAATTTATCTGAAAAATGACAGGATGATTAAGTTCACCGTGCCCATGATTCCGGTTACGATCCACGCTGATTTAAGAGCCTGCTGCCATTTCACCCTGGCAGCTCCGTTATCTATGATGATTTCAAGAAAATAAACAAACAGGCATACGATGACCGCAAACACACGGCTCATCGGCGCAGCCGTTGCAAAAAACACATACACAAGAGCCAGAGTAATAATCACCTCATACCAGTGAGTTACCTCAATCACAGCCAGATCCTTACCGGAATACTCGGTGGTAATTCCCTTTACGATTTCCTGATGTCCATGATGGGACATGCTTAAATCAAAGGGGGATTTTCTAAGCTTAAATGTCAGGATAAACAAAAGTCCAACAAACACTCCCGGAAGATAGATGATCGAGGGCGTTTGCGCCATTACGATATCCCTTACAAAAAAACTGTTCTCCGCATAGTAAAGGCCAACGCAGGTAAGCAGTACCATTGGCTCATAAGCCATGATCTGCAGCAATTCCCTTTCCGAACCAATGGTGTTATAAGGAGAATTGGATGCATAGCCGCCTAATACGAAAAATACAGAGCCAAGAGTCAGGGCAAATATCGCTAACAGGATATCTCCCCCTGAAAGCAGGATCACCGTGGTGAATACCACGAATGCAAGGGAGATATACACGAAGAAACGGTGCATGGAATTTACCTCAATGGATTCCTTCTGACACAGCTTCAGTACATCATAAAATGGCTGAAATAAGGGCGGTCCCTGTCTCCCCTGAAGCCTGGCTGATATAATACGGTCAATTCCTGTCAGCAGCCCTCCGGCCAGAGGAGCAAGCACGGCGATCCCTATCATGATTAAAATATTCATATTACGCCATTCCTCCTATCATCATTATGATTCCGCCAACTAAAATTGCGGCAGCTATCATATCACTCCATGGAGTTAATCTCTTGGGGCCGAAATAATCTTCCATATACCAGTTGCTCAGTTCCATCTTTCGTTTTTCATTCATGGCTCCGTAGAAGGTTTCGTTATCTCCGGTGTTTTCTCCTGCCATATAAACCGGAACTTTTCTTCTTTTATCATTTTTATACATCGGAATAAAACTGATCGGCAGAAGGATGAGCATACTAAGCATGCACAGCATCAGCTTAATATCACTCGTTCCGATGGGGATCAAAGCCGTCTTTCCAAATACCTCCGTCAGATAAGGAATCAGAGCGTATTTTGATATCAGCGGAAAGGTAAAGCAGGATACCACGACCATTCCCGCAAGGATTGTAATAGGAATCTCCTCATCCAGGTGGAATTTGCTCTCAATCTGCTGGTTCATATTGGCCCTTGAAACCAGTTTCCCCATCCACTTTGTCCAGTAAAACAAGGTGGCGGCGCTTCCATAGGCCAGAATAATAACAGTGATAACGTTATTGGAATCAATAAACGCCTTCATGGCTACCCATTTTGATATCAGCATTCCAAAGGGGGCAAGAAACATTCCGGCAATACCGATCATCATATAGAGCGCTAGCTTTTTTGAAATCCCAAGGAGGACATCCATGTTTTCCACATCCCGGTTTCCGATCTGATGCTCGATGGAACCAACGGATATAAAAAGCAGGGATTTGGATACTGCATGGAATATGATCAAAAGAATGGCAGCCCATAAGGATTCCTGGGTTCCGATGCTGGCGCATATTACGATGAGCCCTAGGTTTGCCAAAGTGGAATAAGCTAAAATCTTCTTGGCGTCACTTTGGGAAATAGCCATCAGGGAACAGGCAAGAAACGTGATTCCTCCCACAAAGGTTACGGTTCTTCCAACAGGAGTCGATCCTAACAGTGGCGCAAGACGGATGATTAAGTACACACCTGCTTTTACCATAGTGGCGGAATGCAGCAAAGCGGAAGAAGGAGTTGGTGCCACCATTGCTCCGAGAAGCCAGGAGGAAAATGGAAGCTGGGCTGATTTGGTCAATGCAGCCAGGGACAGGAAAAATACGGGTATCATCATTGCCGCTTCCGGCTTCATGGAAGTGACCACTGACAATTCCAAGGTTTTATAATAAATGCCGATGAAAATGATCCCAGCCGCAAAAGCAATGCCGCCGCCCAGATTAATCACCAGGGCACGGAAGGAATTGTCTCTGGCTTCTTTTGTCCTTGTATAACCGATCAGCAGGAAGGAGCAAAGTGTCGTAAGCTCCCAGCAAAAATACATCCAGGTAAGATTATTGCTCAATACGATTCCAAACATGGCAGAAAGGAATAAAAATAGAACTGCGAAGAAGAAACCTTTCCTTTCTTTGTATTCTTTGTGGTGGATATGGTAAGTCTTCATATATCCCACGGCATAAATACAAATCAGGCTCCCTACCAGTCCAATAACCAGTACCATAATTGCCGTAAGTTTGTCGAAAATCATGGCTTGCTTAACTTCAATATTATGTTTTACCGTAAATTCAAAACAAAGCATTGCAGCCGCCTGTACAAACGACAAAACCGAAATAACATACTTTTTATACCTGATTCCGATGGAGATTACATACACAGCGACTGCCGTCTCTGTAATTGCCATGATAACCTCAATTGCCTTTTCCAAACGGAAGGACAAAGCAATTCCGCTCTTAAAATATAACCCTACAACTGTCAGTGTCAAAACAGCCGTACCTACGGCTCCTACCCTGACGATCATATTTCTTACCTCATCATTTTTGACCAGTAAGATTCCTAACGCTGCAGCCAATGGAAATAAAATCAATACTGTAATCGCACCCATACACTCATCACCTTGCTTTTGTTTTATTATATCTGTCACAATTGAGAATAAAAAAAATCAACGATACCGTCAAAATTCTCCAGCTGTATGCTCTTTACCGCATCATCGATTAATTCGTGCTCATTATATCACACTAAAAGTGGTTGTCAATGTTTTGTTTTATGTACAATTTACACAGTTTTTACACCTAAAAACACAGTATAAAAAATCAATTCAAAAGAAAGTGAGAGTTCCTAACAAATTAGAATAAAACGGAAAAATACAGGAATAAATTATGTATTTTTGCAAAAATATATACAACTTCTTAACATACTTCCAAAGAAAATATACGATTCTTTAACGAATTCTTAATTTCTTTACAGAAATCGGAGTGTGAAGAAACCGTTAAATTAATAGAAAAAGGCATCCAAATAGTCCTTCGGATGCCCTTTTCTATTCACTTAACGCTTAATCAGAAACTTCTCTCCATGCCTGCCGATCCAGTGGTTTATGCCAGGATATTTGGCCGCAAGATAATCCGCAAACAGCAATGGGTCTTCACTGTTTTTAGCAAACATCTCATAATGCGCCGGAACGACCAGGCCGGGCCGAAAAGTCCCTGCCATATCCGCTGCTTCCTGATACGTCATGTTGCCGATGATGTTCTCTCTGTATCTCCTGCCGTCACGCCCATTAATAGGAAGGAACATTACATCAAATTTCCCGAATTTCCTAAGCTTCCCGTACATTCCTTCATAAACACAGGTGTCGCCGGAATGATACAGGGAGCATCCGCCGCCTTCCAAAACACAGCCCATATAGGGGTAGGAACCTGTAGCCGGGTCCTGGTCAAGGAATTCATGGGCAGACGCGATTCCTGTTATGCGGATCCCCTCCAAAAGCTCCAGGGTGATCCCATCGTCAAGGCCAATGAACCGGTCCGGGTTTATATGCAGATCATTGGAAAGTGAAGGAATAAGCAGCTTTGGCACTATGAATCTGGCATTAGGAGAGCTGACTGACAGCTGATGCCAGACCTTCCTGTCAATATGGTCCGTATGATCATGGCTGCCAAAAAAGTAATCTGCATTGGTCACTTCCTCGGGCTTCAACAGGGACGGTATCTTCCTGTTTGGATGCTGGGATAAGAACGCATCCAGATAAAAAATCCTGCCGGCAAGCTTTACGGCAAAGCCCATCTGCCCTAGCCACCAGATAGCTGCTTCTCCATAAGCCGGAGCGCTCTCATTCATCTCATGTATTAATTCCTCACCTTCTTTCATAATCCCGGTACCACAGTTTTCAGAATTGCTTTCCGTAATGGCCATATGTTTTCCACCTTTCGTCTTTGCTGCTTTCTCTGGTATGTTTATCATATCATAATTTCAACAATTCCATAATATTTTCGTATAACCAGGGTTGGTTTCAGGCAAAATTATTGGAAATATGATATTATATAACAAAGATGCAGAAAGAGGAGGTATCCTATGGAACAGAAGCTTCCAACTACCATTGGAGAATACATTGCAGGCCAACGCCTGGACATACAGCCTGTTCTGGAAAAGCTGTACCAGACCATAAAAGAGGCAGCACCGGAAGCGACGGAAAAAATCAGCTGGGGAATGGCCACATTTGACTATTACGGCAATCTGGTACATTTCTCAGCAGGGAAAAAGCATGTCGGATTTCATCCGGCTCCATCCGCCATCAATGCCTTTCAGGAAGAACTGAAGGAATACCATTACTCAAAGGGTACGGTCCAGTTTCCATATGACAAGCCCCTCCCCCTTGAACTCATAGGAAGGATCGTCCGCTTTCGGACAGCCGAACAGGCCGTTCTTCTGGAAGAGAAAAAAGCGGGGAAAGCAAAGGAAAAGACATTGCGTCCCCGCTATCCCATGCCCGACGATGTAATGGCGGAGCTTCAAAAGGAGGATCTAACAGAGGCCTACAATGCCCGTCCTCCCTATCAAAAAAATGATTATATCGGCTGGATCACAAGGGCAAGGCGTCCGGAAACCCGCAGAAAGCGGATCGGCCAGATGCTAGATGAGCTGCGGTCCGGCGATGCCTATATGGGCATGGTATATTCCCCTAAAAAGGACACAAAGACCGGTCTTTCCTGACCGGTCTTTTTTACTCGCGGACCAAATCTTAATAATTCTTAATTCCCCTGGATTTCATTGTTATTCTATCCATAAATGATATAATTTTTCATATTAAAATAATAAAAGGAGGCTGCCGATCCATGTGTACATTGCAGCAGATATTGGTAGTGGATGATGATGCTGACATCCGGGAAGTCCTTCGCATTCAGCTGGAAAGCAAAGGCTATTCCGTGTCAGAAGCAGCAAACGGAAGTGACGCAGTCGCAGCAGTCGCAGATAATCCTGATATTGACCTTATTATTTTAGACATCATGATGCCAGGTTTATCAGGAATCGATGCCTGTACCCAGATCCGGGGGATATCTTCTGCCCCCGTTTTGTTTTTAACCGCAAAGTCAAAAGAAAGCGATAAAACAGAAGCCTATGAAAACGGCGGTGATGATTATCTTGTAAAACCATTTTCACAGGCAGAGCTTCTCATGAAGGTCCGTTCTCTTTTAAGACGATATGTTGTTTATAAAGGGAAAGGAACACCTCCTTCCAATAGTTCGGAAATCCGGCTGCAGGATCTTATGATCGATACCGCAGGCCATTTTGTCTATCGGGAAAATCAAAAAATCGAGCTTACGGACACAGAGTTCCAGGTTTTGATGTATCTGGTCAAGAACAGGGGAAAAGCCAAGGATGCACAGTCAATCTACGAGGGCGTATGGAATGATAAGTTCCTCCCTTCTTCCACGAATACTGTTATGGTACACATTTTAAAGCTTCGGAAAAAACTGGAACTGGATTTTAACAATCCTGTCATCATACGAACCGTTTGGGGAAAGGGCTATCAGATCGATGAAGCATAAGTGGATCTCGTCTTTACGATATAAGCAAATATTTGTATTGATCTTTGGCGCGGTCATCAGCTTTGGGATGTACTTTGCCTCCCAGGCTTTTGGCGATTATCTGGTATCCAGGAACCATATGAATGAAGATGCCGCCTGGAAACGATTGACCGGTTATCAAAACTCGTTTGAAAATTACATTAATAAATATAACATATCAGTGAAAAATGTCAGATCCATTTCCAAATGGGTAAAGAACCATAAATACGTTTACGTAACTATTTTTAACGGCAACGAGATCATCTACGAATCCGGATTCTGGAATGATGCATACGCTCCCTATGAAACCGCCAGCTCCATTGGGGAAGACAGCAAACAGGCCATACGGGATATTTCCTTCAGCGACGGCACCTATTCCGTATCCATCATTGATTCCTCGGAAATCAAATGGTATAACCTGGTAACTTATATTTCATGGGGAGTCTTTTTCCTGTTTCTGTTTGTGATCCTGATTTTCTACAACCACCGGATCATTGCCCGGATCATGCTTTTGTCAAAAGAGGTATCCCTGATTGAAAAAGGGGATTTGGAGCAGCCGATTTTCTATAAAGGAAACGATGAAATTGCATTGCTGGCAAAAAATGCGGATAACATGAGAAATTCCATCATAACAAGGTATAAAAGCGAAAAAGAAGCCTGGGAAGCAAACAGTGAGCTGATCACTTCCATGTCCCATGACATCAGGACTCCCCTTACTTCACTGATCGGCTACCTGGAAATACTGGATTCAAAAAGCTATCATTCGGAAGAACAGTTTGACAAATACATCAAAAGCTGCAGGGATAAATCCATTCAGCTAAAGGATTTATCTGACCGGCTGTTCCAGTATTTTCTTGTGTTCGGCAAAGAGAAGATATTGATGCAGTTGGAGACCTTTGACGCTAAGATCCTTCTCCAGCAGCTGCTTATGGAATACGTATTTGATCTTGGCAACCTGGGGCTTGACGTTAAAACAGAATTTGCAGAGGAATCCTGCAGCATAACCGCTGATATCCAATATTTAAGACGATTATTCGATAATCTGTTTTCCAATGTAAGAAAATACGCCGGCAGCGATGGACCGGTCTTTGTCAAAAGCCATATAGACGGCAATGACCTGATTATCACCATCTCCAATGAGATCCGCAGGGACAGCATGTTTTTAGAAAGTACCAACATTGGACTCAAAACCTGCCTGAAAATAGTAGAACAGATGAATGGTACCTTTGAGATACAAAAAAACCGGACAAATTTTAAAGTCCGTGTGACGTTTCCAATCGAACCAGACAGAGAGGAGTAACAACCCATGAGAAACGTACTGGAGTATCTTGAGCACTCTGCAAGCATCTATCCGGAGAAAATTGCTGCGGCAGATCAGGCAAACAGCTGCTCTTATAAGGAACTGTTATTACATGCAAAACGGATCGGCAGCTTTCTTTCCGGTTATGAATCACCCAGAAACCCTGTTGTGGTTTTTATGGATAAAAGCGTGGAGGCTCTTACCGCATTCATGGGCATTGTATATGCCGGATGCTTTTATGTACTGATCAGCCCCGCGCAGCCTGCTGTGCGGATCAGCCAGATTCTTAAGGTGCTGGAAGCAGATTCCATCATCACCTTAGGGGATTCCAGCGCCCTGCCGGAAGGCGTGGAATTTTCCGGCAATCTGTTTGATTACCATGAGATGGTGAATAGCGAAATCAGGGAGGATCCCCTAAAGCTCATCCGCAATCTGTCCCTGGATATCGATCCTCTGTACTGCAACTTTACCTCAGGCTCTACCGGCGTTCCTAAGGGGGTATTGGTCAGCCACCGGTCGGTGATTGATTTTATGGAATATTTTCCTTCCATGTTCGGAATAACCGGGGAGGATAAAATCGGGAATCAGGCCCCCTTTGACTTTGATGTGTCTGTTAAGGATATTTACTCCACCCTTAAAGTGGGAGCCACCATGGTCATTATCCCGAAAAAATTATTTTCCATTCCGACGGAGCTCCTTGACTTCTTATGCGAACACCAGGTAACGACCCTGATCTGGGCGGTTTCCGCCCTGTGCCTGATACCCCAATTAAAGGGGTTTACCTATAAGGTCCCCTCCAGGGTTAATAAAGTCTTATTCAGCGGTGAAGCAATGCCTGTTAAGCATTTAACAACCTGGCAGAAATACCTTCCTGATGCGAGATACGTAAACTTATACGGACCTACAGAAATCACATGCAACTGTACCTACTATCCTGTGGACCGGAAATTTGAAGCCCATGAAACCCTTCCCATAGGAAAGGCATTTCCCAATGAAAAGGTCTTCCTTTTGGATCAGGATGACAAACTGGTCACAGAAAAGGACCAGATTGGAGAGCTTTGCGTATCCGGAACCGCATTGGCCCTGGGATATTATAACAATCCGGAGCAGACAAAAAAGGTATTTGTCCAGAATCCCCTTAACGCTCACTGCCTGGAAACGATTTACCGGACCGGGGATCTGGCCTTCTATCATGAGAACGGGGAGCTTTGCTTTGCCGGACGCAAGGACTTTCAGATCAAGCATATGGGACACCGCATAGAGCTGGAAGAAATCGAAGCCGTCTTAAACAGCTACCCTCTCATTCAGCGGGCATGCTGCGTCTTTGATGAGGAGAAAAACCGGATCGGGGCATTTTATGTTGGAGAGATGGAAGGAAGGGAAATTTCTGTACGGATGAGGGAATCCCTTCCGGTTTATATGGTTCCATCCGCGTTTTATTCCCTGCCGGAACTGCCAGTCACCGCCAACGGAAAAATAGACAGAAAAAAATTATTGGAAGTGCGGAAAGGAAAACAGCCATGAACGAGATGAGGTTTGAATATGACATTCATGAGTACCAAACCCCTTTCTACATTTTTGATACGGATATCCTGGCTGAACAGGTCAGAAAAATCAGGGGTGTCCTTGGAGAGGACGTGGAATTATGCTATGCCATGAAGGCCAATCCATTTGTAATTAAGGATTTAGAGGAAGTGGTGGATTCCTTTGAGGTCTGCTCTCCCGGTGAATTCGCCATCTGCGAAAGAGCCGGAATCAATATGGGGAAAGTTATCATGTC
Organism: Lacrimispora sp.; assembly: GCF_032078915.1. GTDB lineage: Bacteria > Bacillota > Clostridia > Lachnospirales > Lachnospiraceae > Lacrimispora. Next base: position 66,906 of record NZ_DAMAUN010000020.1, read on the forward strand.
CGGTGTACATAAGAAGCATGAGGACCTGGAATACGTGTTGAAACATTATGGAGATAAGATCATTTATACCGCCGAGTCCCTCTCCCACTGGCAGATTCTTGCAGACTGCAGCTCAATGCTTCAAACACCAATTCGCGTCCTCCTCCGCCTGACCTCCGGGAATCAGTTCGGTATGGATGAAAGCCTGATCCGGCAAATCATGGAAGGCGGCGCCCATGAATTTATAACCATTGAAGGGATCCAGTACTTTTCCGGAACCCAAAAGAAATCAGTAGCAAAACTGGAAAACGAACTTCATATGCTGGACCAGTTCTGCCGGGATTTAAATCAGGAATACGGCTTTCCTGTCAAACGGCTGGAGTATGGTCCCGGTCTTCCTGTCTGCTATTTTGAAGAAGAGAAAAATGAGGAAGATCAGATGTTAAATGGCCTTGCCGGGTTTATCAAAAATCTTACGTTCGGCGGCAGGGTCGCACTGGAGTTGGGTAGATTTATCGCCGCCCCCTGCGGTTTCTACGTGACCAGCGTGGTGGATCAGAAAACAAACAAGGGAGAGTCCTACTGCATTGTTGACGGCGGTATCCACCAGCTAAATTATTACGGGCAAATGCTGGCCATGAAAAAGCCGCCTATCCTTCCTTTTAATCACCGGGAAGGAGAGAAAAAAGATTGGACGGTCTGCGGCTCTCTTTGCACGGTGAATGATGTGCTTGTAAAGAAATATCCTTTTCAAAACCTGCAGACCGGAGACCGGCTTATTTTTCAAAAAACCGGTGCTTATTCAGCAACAGAAGGCATGTCCTTATTTTTAAGCCGGGATCTACCCCAGATCCTTCTTTATTCTGCAAGAGACAGCTTCCGTATTGCAAGACCTCATTTACAAACGAATGTTTTAAATTATTTTCAACTATAAAGGAGACAAAACCATGGAACAATTATTAGAGATCTTAAACGATATTAACCCAGGAATTGATTATGAAACAGAAACAAGGCTCATTGACGGAGCACTCTTAGACTCATTTTCCATTCTCTCTCTCATTCCGGAGCTTGAAGATGCATTTGGCATTGAGATCACTCCCATAGACATGGTACCCGCTAATTTTAACTCTGCACAGGCAATTTGGGATATGATCCATCGGTTAAAAGAGGAATAAAAGATGGCCTACAATTCACTCCTGTACCTTTTCATCTTTTTGCCGGTTGTATTGCTGGCCTACCAGCTTGCACCCCAAAGCTTCCGTTATAAAGTACTGCTTACTGCCAGTTATGTCTTTTTTCTTTCTTTTAGCGGAAAGCTGCTGGTATACCTGCTTTTTTCCACCCTTTCCATTCACCACATCGGTCTATGGCTTACTTCCTGTAAAAAGGACTTTCGATCGGCGGCTCACGCCCCTGAGAATAAAAAGGCAGAAAAAGCAGCCTATGAGGCCAAATGCCGCAGGATCTTATGGCTTGGGATCGGATTGCAGCTTAGCTTTTTATTGATTTTAAAATACTCTGGTTTCTTTTTTGAAAACTTTAACCTGGTGTTAAAAGCCATCTCTTTCCCAAGGCTTCTGCCTGCCATGAAGTTTGCCCTGCCTATCGGTATCTCATTTTACACCCTGCAGGCGATCTCGTACCTGATCGACGTTTATTATGAAAAAATAGAGGCTGATGACAATTTAGGCAGACTGGCCTTGTATCTCTCCTTTTTTCCAACCCTGTTGGAAGGTCCTATCTGCCGCTACTCTCAGACTGCCAAAGCCCTCTGTCAGGGAAAACCTTTGGAATACAAGAACGTCGCTTACGGCCTTCAGCGGATCATATGGGGATTATTTAAAAAGCTTGTTATTGCAGACCGTCTTAATCTGCTTGTGGAAACGATCTTCGACACCCCCAATCATTACGGCGGGATCATCGTTATCGCAGGTGCCGTTTTATATACCTTTCAGCTATATGCGGATTTTTCCGGCTGCATTGACATGACCATCGGTACAGGAGAAATGTTTGGAGTAACCATTCCCGAAAACTTCCGTCAGCCCTTTTTCTCCAAAACCGCATCGGAATTCTGGAGACGCTGGCATATCACCCTTGGCGCCTGGTTAAAGGATTATATCTTTTATCCCATATCCCTAACCAAATTTGTCAAGAATCTTGGAAAGAAATCACGGGCTAAATTCGGAAAGCATTTTGGGCAGATCATCTCTTCTTCTGCCGCTCTGTTTGGCGTGTGGATCTTAAACGGACTGTGGCATGGAACGGGCTGGAACTATATTTTCTTTGGAATGTATTATTTTGTCCTCATTCTCATGGGGAATCTGTTGGAACCGGCGGTCCAAAGGATTACAAGTACCTTAAGGATCGACCGGACCAGCTGCTTGTACAGGAGTTTTCAGACAGTGAAGCTGCTTTTCATTGTTTTTACGGGAGAACTTTTCTTCCGGGCCAACAATCTGACCACCGGCATGAATATGTTCCGGTCCATTTTTACCGGCTTCCACTGGTCTGCGGTCACTGACGGTTCACTCCTTAAGCTTGGTTTGTCTCTGCCTGATTTCATTGCCGTATTCTTTGGTTTTCTTACGGTATATACCGTGGGCGTGATCCATGAACGTGGGATCTCTATTCGTGATAGTATTTCCGGCTGGAATATGTTCGCCCGCTGGAGCTTTCTTTACGCCGCTATCCTTCTTGTCATAGTATTGGGGGCTTACGGCGACGGATATATACCTGCAAAACTGATTTATGCCGGATTTTAAGGGGTGATGAGATGAAGAGCAAAAACAGGATAAAAACAATATCATTTTTAACCGGACTTTTTCTTTTATTATACATTGCCTCCTACCTGCTGATTCCCTACAATAACATGGGAGACAGCCTGTATAAAAAGGCAAACGGCATCCTAAAGGAACCCAGAAATACCATAGACTATGTGGCGATCGGGGACAGCGAATGCAGCGCCAGCATTTCACCCATGGAGGTATGGAATGATTATGGCTACACAGGATATAACTGCGGCGTCCCAAGCCAGCAGCTTCAGGATACTTACTATCTATTGGAGCGGGTGCTTAAAAACCAGCATCCAAAGGTTGTTTTCCTTGAAACCAATACATTTTACCGGGATTTTAAATACATCAATACCCTTGAAACTTCCATCGAAGAAACAGTCAAAAAAATATTTCCTATTTACAAATACCATGACAACTGGAAATACTTTCATTTTTATATGCTGAAATCTTTAGGCCATAAGATAACGCAGGAGCAAATTACGGTATATAAGGGATATCAGTACAGCGCAATCGTGAATCCCTACAAACGCGGACCTTATGTCACTGAAACAGACGATGTTTATGTGATCGACGAGCAGCCCTTATTATACTTAAACAAAATCGCAGGCCTGTGCAGGGATAAGGATATCCAGCTGATCCTATACAGCGCGCCGTCGCCAAAGTGCTGGTCCTACGCCAAGCACAATGCAGCCGCAGCTTTTGCCAACGAAAATCAGCTGACTTACATCGACTTAAATTTAGACATCGATACCCTGGGCATTGACTGGGCAAAAGATTCCCGGGATGACGGGGATCACTTAAATTACTTTGGAGCAAAAAAAGTGTCAGACTATATGGGAAAATATTTAACAGAGCACACCGACTTAACCGACCACCGGAAGAATGATCTGTTTGCAGGCTGGAACAAAGAGTTTAAAAATTATCTCAAACTGACAGAACAGCATTAACACTTAAAGAGCATTGGGCAGCTGGAATACAGGCTGTTTCCAATGCTCTTTTATCACTATTTTTGTATGTAATAGGACATGAAATCCGACAGCTTGTCACATGCCATTTTTAACTGGCTTAGCTCCGGAAGGTAAACGACCCGGAAATGATCCGGTTTTTCCCAGTGGAACCCGCCCCCATGAGTCAGCAGGATCTTCTTATCCTTTAAAAAGTCTAATACAAACTTTTCATCATCATAGATATTAAATTTACCGGTATTGATTTTAGGAAACATGTAAAAGGCTGCTTTGGGCTTTATGACGGAAATTCCCGGAATCTCATTTAACGCCTGGCAGGTGTATTCTCTCTGTTCGTATATTCTCCCGCCCGGTATCATCAACTGTTTTGTTTCCTCTTCCATTTCCAGTGCAGCTTCGATCACGGACTGGGCAGGAACATTGGAGCAAAGCCTCATGGAGGACAACAGGTTTATCCCTTCCACATAGCCTTTAGCAAAGGATTTATCGCCGCAAAGGCTCATCCAGCCGCAGCGGTATCCTGCGATTAAATGGGACTTTGAAAGGCCGTTGAATGTGACGGTCAAAAGATCCGGTGCCAGAGAGGCAATGGATACATGTTCCAGGCCGTCAAAAACAAGCCTGTCATAAATTTCATCTGCAAAGATGATCAGCCCATGTTTCCGGCATACTTCCACAATCTCCTTAAGGACTTTCCTGGGATACAGGGTACCGGTGGGATTGTTGGGGTTGATGATGACGATCCCCTTGGTTCTGCTTGTAATTTTACTTTTGATATCGTTGATATCCGGGTACCACTCCGCCCCTTCGTCGCACATGTAATGGACAGCGGTTCCTCCCGAAAGGGTTACGGAAGCAGTCCATAAAGGATAGTCCGGAGAAGGGACCAGAATCTCATCCCCACAATTTAACAGCCCCTGCATGGCTAAGGTGATCAGCTCGCTTACGCCGTTTCCCGTGTATACATCATCCACAGTGACCTGTTCGATCCCTTTTTTCTGACAGTATTTTACGATGGCCCTTCTGGCTGACAGCAGCCCTTTGGAATCCGAGTAGCCTTCCGTATGGGACAGGTTTTCGTTCATTCGCTTAAGCAGTTCCTCCGGCGCACGAAAACCAAAGGGAGCCGGATTTCCTATATTTAATTTTAATATATCAACTCCCTGATCGATCATCCGGTTTGCTTCATCCATGACCGGGCCCCTGATATCATAACACACATGATCCAGCTTACTGGATTTTTCAAAATTTCTCATCATTGCTCTCCTCTTTCTATGTAATTTAATAAGTGAAGGTAATAAAAAAACGCCCTAAACGTCGAAACGTTTAGGGCGAATGTACAATCCGTGTTACCACCTAAATTCAGAGAAATCTCTGCACTCTCTACGATACCATCATATCGTGCCCCTGTAACGTGGGAAAACGTTGAAGCCTACTAAACCATCTCCCTGGAATCAGGGAAACCATTTTTCGGTTCAAAGCTCCGAGACTGCTTCGATATACTAAAATAAAGATTCGCACCAACCATCTTCTCTCTGAAATTCATTGTATATGTACTATTTCTCTTCATTGCCTTTTCACTATTTCCGCAATAATAACACAGGCAGGAGTAATTGTCAATTACTAAAAATATTTTAACACCACAGATAACCCCGTCTTAAATTTCCTCATCTGCCGGGAACCGGATTCCTCCCTTATGTCTTGCAGTTGTCTGGATTTCGCTTACAAGCAGGGTGTGGTCCAGGAGCTGATAGCACCTTTCCAGATCATGACCGCAGATCATATCCTGGAATTCCATAAATTCATTCACCATCCGGTGATCGAAATCATCTTCATTTACAAGGGTTTTCGTCTCATCATTCATGATGATTTCAAAGCCTCTGCAGATGCTGGCAGGCGTCTCCTGACGGATGACCCCCTTCTCCCCCTGGATATAATTTACGGCAGGAGCCTTGCAGTCCTTTGCGCCTATACAGGTGCATTTAAAAGTACCGTAGTCCAAAATCAAGATTCCCGAGGTATCAATCCCTCTCTCCACATTGGGGAAGTATTCCACCTTAAGCGGCCTTCCAAATAATCCTGCAACATAATGGATGTTATAAATATTAATGTCCATGAGCGCACCGCCGGAACAATTGGGGTCAAAGGCGGGCAGAATGCAGCCTTCTTTGAAGCTGTCATATCTTCTGGAATACTGGGAATAGTTGAACTGAACGATTTTTATATTTCCCAGGGATGGCAGCAGCTCTTTTATTCTTTTATAATTGGGCAGATAAAGGGTTGTAACCGCTTCAAATAAAAACAGCTTTTTCTCTCTTGCCAGCCCGCTTAATATCTGAGCTTCTTTAAAGGTTGTGGTAAAGGGCTTTTCTACAATCACATGCTTTCCTGCCTCCAGTGCCTCTTTCGTAAACTGGAAGTGCAGATGATTAGGCAGAGCCACATAAACCGTATCCACATCACTGCTTAAGAAGTCCTGATAATCTGTAAAAATATGTTTTATATTATATTTTTCACCCAGCTCTCTTCCCACTGCTTCACTTCTTTTCGTACAGCAAATGGCCGCAAGCTCCACCTTATCCAAATAATGAACGATTGGCAGAAACTCCTTTACAATCATTCCTGATCCAACGATACCTAATTTCATCCCTATCTCCTCTCAAGTACAATTTAGTGGTTACTTTATCCCATACTATCGCCGGCATCCGCTTCTTAAATGACCTTTCTTAATTCTCCTGTAACAGAATCTATTACCAGACCGTGTATCAGGATCTCCTCCGGGACAAAGGGATGGTTGCGTATCAGCTCAACGGACTTTTTAATGGATAAATCCAGATCCTTAAATCCTCCCAGCCATGAATCAAAATCAATGCCATAGTATTTTACCAGGTCGATATTCTTTTGTTCGATTCCACGCTGTTTCATTTTTTCAATGATTTTCCTGCTGTCCGTATGTCTGGCCCCACAATCGGTATGGCCGATTACGAGGATTTCCTTGACATCCAATTCATAAATACCGATCAGCAGGCTTCTCATGGCACTTCCAAATGGGTGGGATATAATTCCACCGGCATTTTTGATGATTTTTGCATCCCCGTTTTTAAGCCCAAGGGCCATCGGCAGTAATTCCGTTAATCTAGTGTCCATACAGGATACAATGGCGACTTTTTTATCCGGAAACTTATTGGTAATATATTTTACATATCCTTTGTTTTCAACAAATTCTTTATTAAATTTCAGTATTTCATTAATCATCCTTCATTCTTCTTCCGCATCATTCTTTCAGTCCTGCCATTAAAACAGCTTTAAATAATCTCCGTATCCTTCTTTCTCCATCTTTTCTTTGGGAATAAACTTTAAAGAAGCGCTGTTAATACAATAGCGCAGTCCTCCACGGTCTATAGGACCATCTTCAAATACATGTCCCAGATGGGCATCTCCCAGCTTGCTCCTCACTTCCGTACGAATCCTTCCAAAGCTCCGGTCCTCAATGTTATTCAGAGTTCCTAAGTCAATCGGCTTAGAAAAGCTGGGCCAGCCGCAGCCTGACTCAAATTTATCAGTCGACATAAAAAGCGGCTCCCCTGTTGTAATATCTACATAAATTCCCTCTTCGAATTTATCAAAATATTCATTTTGAAAGGGAGGCTCCGTTGCACTGTTCTGTGTTACTTCAAACTGCAGGCTCGTTAAGTTTTCTTTCAATTCTTCCGATGTTCTTTTTCCGTATTTCTTGCTTTTATCCTCTGCCTTCTTTGCCTTTTCAAATTTATCGGTACCAATATGGCAGTATCCGCCTGGGTTTTTGTCCAGATATTTCTGATGGTACTCCTCTGCCCGGTAGTAACTGGAAAGAGGTTTCACTTCAATCGCTATTTTTTCTTTATATTTTTTCTGAAGCTCATTTATGGAATCCAGGATCACCGTCTCATCCCTGTCATCCGTGAAATAAATTCCTGTCCGGTACTGGGAACCAACATCGCCTCCCTGGCGGTTCACGCTTATGGGATTGATCACATCATAATAAAGCTGGAGCAAATAGGTAAGGCCTATGATGCTGTCGTCGTATTCCACCTTCACCGTTTCTGCATGTCCGGTATCATGGCTGCACACTTCTTTGTAAGTCGGATTCTCTGTACTGCCATTGGCATATCCCACCTCTGTAAACAGGATGCCCGGGATATTTTCCAGATACTTTTCTGTTCCCCAAAAGCAGCCGCCTGCCAGATAAATTTCTTTCTTCATAGAAAACACCTCTCTTTAGACGTATAAAAACTGTCTTTTTCTCTGTCATGGAATCAAATGATTTGATATTCTTCCATCAGCTTCACCGCTGACTCTACGATCTGAGCCGTCATACCCCATATGATCCAGTCTTCATATTTATAAAACAAGACGTCATAAGTTCCTTTTGCCCAAGGGTATTTTACCCCTCCCGGTATCCATTCATACGGAAAATCTTCCGGCGGCTCCGAAATCAGTTTACTCACAAATCTCTCCGGTTCCTGACTGCGGAGATAATCCAGTGGTATTTTTATGACCTCTTCTACTTCATCTCTGCTGAATGTGTCCTGATAATCACTTATAACGCCTATAAAAGGATGGATCATTAAGTGAAAGGGTGACAGATAAATATCTCCAGGTCCCATCACTTCAATCTGCTGCGGCAGTATGTTCAGTTCTTCAACTGTCTCACGTACCGCACATTCCTGAAGGGATTCCCCGGCTTCAAGCTTTCCGCCTGGAAAACAAACCTCTCCCGGCTGCCGCTTTAACTCATTAGACCTTTTTTCAAATAATAAATAAGTAACCCCTGAAATATGAATCAGGGGAATCAGAACTGCATACTTCCTGAATCTTTCTTCTCCGATCATTCCAGGATGCCGGATTGAAAAATGTTCTTTCTCCAGAATAATGGCCTCCTTCCACTAGTCGTTTTGCAAATCAGTCCAGGCATGGACCGGTCCCCAAAATCATGGGATAAATGCTATATAAATTTTACACTAAATCTTATATAATAACAATAGTAATTCCTACTTATATACTATATATTCATCCTTTTTTCCATGTGCCAGAACTGCAGAATAATATCGGACAAACCTATAGCTGCCGCGAGCTATGATTGGAATTTTAGAGCTTTTTACAGATAATTATGCTATAATCCTTTTAAATCTTCAAATAAAAGAAACATATCCATGGGGGTATGCGATAAAAATGCAGGAAGAGGAGAAAGCAACAATGAAACAGAATCCTTACGATAACAAAGCATTCTTTGAAAAATACAGCCAAATGGACCGCTCCACAAAAGGACTTGCCGGTGCAGGGGAATGGAAGACTCTTGAATCAATGCTGCCTGAATTTAAAGACAGGCGGGTTCTGGATTTGGGCTGTGGATTTGGCTGGCATTGTCAGTATGCCGTAGAGCATGGGGCCAAAGCAGTCACAGGCATTGACATTTCCGAAAAAATGCTTGCAATTGCAAAGGAAAAGACAAGTGATAAAATCTGCTATCACCACATGCCAATAGAAGAGATATCATTCAGTGAGAATTCATTTGATGCAGTCATAAGCTCTCTTGCGTTCCACTATTTAGAATTTTTTGAACAGATTGTTGAAAAGGTCTCCTGCTGCCTTATAAAGGGCGGTGATTTTGTCTTTTCTGTAGAGCATCCGGTTTTTACAGCTTATGGCAGTCAGGAATGGTATTACGATGAAACCGGAAAGATCCTTCACTTTCCGGTCGACAATTACTTTTTTGAGGGACAGAGACAGGCCAGCTTCCTTGGAGAAAATGTTACGAAATATCATAAGACCCTGACCACCTATTTGAATGGTCTGATACAGGCAGGTTTTGAACTAACCGGTGTTGTGGAGCCTCAGCCATCAGAACACCTGCTTCAAACCGTGGAAGGCATGGAAAATGAGCTTCGCAGGCCCATGATGCTGATCATTTCAGCAAGAAAAAAGTAACCGACACAATAGTCTGCTTTGCAGGCTCTTCAGATTCTTGGCTTATTGCTTCTTGGTTTGTTCAAAATCAAGAAGCAATTTCATTTCTGTTGTTTCTTGGGGGAGCGTACAAAAATAGCGTATACTTTTTCATCTGTATACGCTAAATATTTATGGTATAATGGGAAACTATCAGCTAAAAACATTTTGCTTATTATACGTTTATCTAAGGTTATTTTAAGATATTATATTTACATCAATTTTCATTTTCATTTCCTTCTCTGTGAATGGTTCTAAAGGATAACCAAGCCCAACAGCCGAAACAGGAGAAAATCCATCGGGCAAATCAAGTTGGGTAATGAGTTCAGGCTCAGTTTGAAGCCCTAAAAGAAATCCCATTAAATAAACACTGCCAACATTGAGGTCGGTCGCTGTTAATAGCATGTTCTCAATCATACAGCCCGCATTGGCATACTCAGCGCCCGGAAACCGAAGTTCTTTTACTGATGAAAGTATAACAAGTGTAGGCACACCGTAAAGAAGATTCAAATCAGGATTTCCTATGGCTTTGGCACAGGCTTTTGATATTTTAAGCAGCAATTCCTTGTTTTGAATCACAGTGTAATGAAGATCATTGTATGCTCCCATACCAACAGGAGCAGAACTTCCTGCTAGTAATATAGCATCTAGTTCTTCCCGTGAAATCTGGTCTTCTTTATACTTACGAGTAGATTTTCTTGTTGCAATTACCTTTGATAGTTCCATATAGTCTCCTTTCATTTCAGTTTTAAAGTCTTATAACATATAAATAATTCAGAAAATTTCTTAATGCTTGACATGTTCAACGATTTCTACAGTCAAATTATCAGGCTGTTGTACGATCATATTAAAACCCGTTGGCACATTTGTTATATCTTCTACAATCGTTGCCCCATGAGCAAGGAGCCATTGCCTGCATTCTTTTATATTATCAACCAAAATAGACAGAGATATTGAATTAACAGATTTAAGAGCCTCCTCATTTCCGGCAATGATAAGTAATGTATCTATAACCGCAATATCTAGTCCCTTTTCCTTGTATGAAAATCTGTTAGTTACTTTTTTGTTCAAAAATTCTTCATAATAAGCAATTGTGCTTTCTAAATCATTAACATAAACAGGAGTTACAATTTTATGTACCTGCATTTGATGACCTCTTCCTTTATTTGAATCAGCAATCAACTATTCTATATCCCAATTCAAAAGCATTCTGACAGTCTTTTGGAAATTGTTCTAAGTGAATTTTCGCCTTGTGCGTTTCATCAAAATTAGATGCGGCATAGTCTGAATAATTGTCAAACTGGTAAGCATCGTAAGATACAAGCCGTTCAACCTTACCTTTCAGAAGTGACATATACAATTCGTGAAGATTAAACATCGTTTTATAGCCGTACTGCTCCATTTGCTCCGCGGTTACACCCATCGTATAGATAAAAGCCGTCGAAATGCTTTTTTTGCAGACTGAACGATTCTCCGTACTATCATAAGAAAGATTTGAAAAGTAAAGCCTTTCCATGAACGAACGTATGGCTCCAGTAACATCACCAAGATAAATTGGCGATCCCAAAATCAGAGCATCACTTTCCATTATTTGTTCGAGAATCGTTGTTAAGTCGTCTTTCATAAAACATCTGCCTAGCTGAGTATTTCCTTTTCGTTTGCAGGCAAAACAGCTGACACAACCTTTATATGTCATGTCATAAAGATGAACCAGCTCCGTTTGAGCGCCTGCGGACTCAGCTCCCTTTAGAGCTTCTTTTAAAAGTGTTGCCGTATTATTATCTTTTCTCGGACTACCATTTATTGCGATTACCTTTGGCATTTAAATCCCCCTTTACAAAAATCAATCTGTAATTTATGATTATAAGCAGAGGAGACAAAAAAGCAAGTACGCACTTTTTTGTGCCTTAGCTATTTTAGGAATGAGGTATTTACATTGAAAGATAATTTATACGATAATAATTGCCCTGTACTATATGCGCTGAATGTTATTGGCGGGAAATGGAGAATGCCTATTTTATGGTATTTATCGCAATCTGATCTGCGATATAATGAATTGAAAAGAAAAACAAACGGCATTACTAATATCATGCTCACTCGTTGTTTGAAAGAACTTGAGGAAAACGGCCTTGTGTATCGTAACCAATATTCTGAAATACCGCCTCATGTGGAATATTCTATCACGGAGGCAGGTAAAAAATTGATACCTGCTCTAATGGCGATAAAAGAGTGGGGAGCTGAACAAATGGCGGCGATAAAAGCTGACTGATACAACCCTGATAACATGGTCCTATTACGATAAAAAGATATTAAAAAGCCGTCAACAGATCAAATGCCGACGGCCTGAAGAATCTGCATTGCAGATTCTTTGTTTCTTATGGAAAATATTTTAAAGCACCTACAGGCGCCCTTCTATATAAAATCGCCAAAGGTAGTCTTTTGCTTCCTCAGCATAGTCAATTCCCACACGTTTTGTGGCTATGATATGAAAGTTCTCTCCTGTGCCCTCCTCAAGATATATCTGATCACCGCATAAGTCTATGCCGTTATGGCTTCGGTCCAGGGATAATGCCTTACACAGCTTTCCCGGCCCGTTTGTAAAGCCCTTTAACTGGCTTTTGGACAGCTCCTCATAAGGCTTTCCATATCTCTGCTGCGCCATCCACTGGAATCCCTCCAATGGCTCAGCAGCCCTTATTAAAACTGCCTGCGGGGTCCCCTTCTCCCTTGTTACCACATTGAAGCAGCAGTACATCCCATAGATAAGAAACATATAAGCATAACCGGGATCTCCATACATGATCTCCACTCTTGGTGTCCTCTTTCCGCCGTAAGAATGGGCAGCCTTATCTTCAACGCCCATATATGCCTCTGCCTCTATAATCTTAACGGCGAGTCTCTGTCCCTCAATCTCGTGGACAAGCACCTTTCCCAATAGCTCCCTGGCAACCAGGACCGAATCCCTGTTATAGAATTCTCTGTCTAGTTTTTTCATCCCCTCAGCCTTCCTTTCGTATGATAGCTGCGATAAATATTTAAAAGCAGATTATAATCTGCCCTATTTGAACATTGCACTGGAATTTAGTACCGAAGTACTGTATACAAAAAGCACATCCTGATCATCAAAGGTAATATAATCACCGATCAAATCACTGGCAATGTAACGGATATCAACCATGGTCACTTTGGAATACCCGTCAAGCAAAAGGGGCGCCAGGCTGCTTCCAAAGGAATCCCGGAATATCACCAGCTCTTTTCCGTTTTTTACATTTGGATTGGTGATTTCCAAAAGGGCCGCCGCACCGGATAAATACACATCATAAGGATCATTCCCTGTAAGCTTTTGGGTATCATACACGGACGTGGTTTTTCCTGTCTCCCAATTATAAACCGTACAGGCATCTATGAGATCACTGGTAAGGTATTTCAGTTTGTCCGGTTTCATGGGAAGGGCAGAATGCCCATAATATACTCCGTAAAAGGGTTTTTCTACTTCGATTTCCTTATATTGTCCGGCGCTTTCCTTCTCTTTTCCTAAAGCATTACGGATTTTATCCGCAGCCTTAGTAATCCTCTCCTGCTTCCAGTGAATATCTGTCTTATAATAATCATCGATTTCCAAAATATCCGATAGATCGATATACTTCGCAAAGTCTGTATCCGCCTTCATCATTTCAAACAGCTTCTGGTAGTCCATGGATGGATAGCCATTTGCCTGAGAGAGAAAATACCCCTTGTCAGGAACAATGGTCAGATATGTTTTTACGTTATTACCATCCATATACTTTTCATAAAGATACCGGAACTTTTCCGCCGCTTTTTGAATGGAAGCTTCATTCAAGGGGTATTCCATTTTTACGGCGTAGCCGTCCTGAATATAGATGCCGTTATTATCCTTCTGACCCAATGGATAAAACTTGACATACGCTTTTATGGTACGATATAAAAATCTGCAGGGAAACTGGTCTTTGGCATATTGCTCAAAGCCCTCCATAAAATCTCCCGTGGCAAAGCTTTTTAAGGTAAATTCCGGAAACCCGGCAAGCTTTCTTCTTTCGCTGGCTGATATTTCCTGTGTTGGTGAAAGCCAGGAAGAAAGTGCCAGAAGAAACCATACCGTCCCTACCAGAATCACTAACATCCGATTTGTTTTTCTATTCTTCATTCCTGCCCTCCTTAAAAGCGAAAATACAGAAATGGATTAAAGGAAGCATCGATTAAGTATGCCGTTGTCAGCAGAAGCAGTGCCACACATACCACAGGCTCTGCCCCAGCTAGGGCAATTGCTCCAAATGGTGTTTTGCGGATCCTGCCTATGACTCTCTTTGGCAAATCAGTACTTCCGGTTATGGCTATCACAAATAGGATAAGATAGCTTCTTAAATAATAGGCTGACTGGACTCCTGTGAGCGGCAGACCGCTCATCCCGAACATGGAACGAAGCCGTTCTGCTGTTGTACTCAGATCAGGCGCATCAAATATGACGAAGCTTATGATTACAAGAAGCATGACATACAAATGAGAAATGCTTTTCGGCATTTTCTTTAAGAAACTGCCGAGCCACAGCTTCTCAAGCATCAGGAGAACAGCAAATAACATTCCCCATATAACAAAATTCCATGCAGCGCCGTGCCATAAGCCGGTCAGCATCCATACCAAAAAAATATTAAAGAGCCAGCGCGTCCGGCCAACACGGTTTCCTCCTAAAGGAATGTATAAATAATCCTTAAACCAGGTTCCCAGGGACATATGCCACCTGCGCCAGAATTCAGTAATGCTTTGGGAAATAAACGGATAATTGAAATTCTCCTGAAAATCAAAGCCAAATATCTTGCCTAAACCGATTGCCATATCACTGTATCCGGAAAAGTCAAAGTAAATCTGTAAAGTAAAGGCCGCTGCATAAAGCCAGTAGAATAAAACATTTCGTTCCGGAGAATCTGCAAAGACCTTGCACAATTCTCCAAGTGTATTGGCG
>NZ_DAMAUN010000021.1:0-30163 GCF_032078915.1 Lacrimispora sp.
TTTCATATCCCCACAACGGAATCTTCAACTATGGTCGTCTTCCTAATAGGGATCATGGGCTTTTACCAGCTGGCAAAGTTGGCAAAACCGTATACGCAGCCCATTCGATGGCTGTTGATTGGACTAATTTGCAGCTTTGTCCTATGCTTCGCGTTTTTGGGTGATTTGTTTATGTTATCCAGTTTATTCAGCCGGAACGTATTTTTTTATATGCCGCTTGTGTATTTCAGCTATCATGTTCATAGCTTTCTAGGCAATGTCTGCCGTAAGGCGGTTGAGGCATTTCAAATCTTAAAAACTGCCGGTTGGATGAAGCGGAATGTCCGTGAATAAGATATAGGTAAAAATTCTGACTGCTTGATCCGGTAATAGTATGACTGAGTGGATGGAACAGCAATTCTCTTACCCATAAAAATTGTTTCATAAAATACGGTGCCGGCTTTAACAGTTTGAAAGCCAAATAAAGGGAAGTCTTATAATGACTTCCCTTAAACATACAGGATTAACCTTGTCCTGACAAATTGCCTTTATTAATAATTGGTGATCAGCACCTCAACCGTAACCGCATCCCTCTCTTTAAACTGATAGCTGCAGTTGGAATAGGTATGATCGATATAATGAACCTGATACCCCTTGCTCCACTCAATGAGAAGGTCATTGGACAATCCCTTATGATAAAGGACATTGGACAGGGCAAACCGGGTGCCTTGTTTATGAAGCCGGTCTAAAAGGTCCAAAAGGGCCTGCTCCTCCCGTTCCTTCCAGTCCTTGAATCCACGGTTCCCATCGTTATAATTCCCCGTTGAGATCAGATAAGGCGGATCGCAGTAAACCAGGTCTTCCGGTCCCAGGCCAGTATAATCCAGTTCCAGAAAGTCCAGATTTGAAAACTCAATGTTCTTCTCCTGAAGAGCCTGGCAGAACTCCGTTAAATTCTTTTCAATGCTGCCGTTAAAGGAGCTTCTGTTCCTTCCAAAGGGTGAATTGAATTCATGGCTGTTATTAAAGCGTATCTGATGGTTAAATGCATAACAGGCCAGGACAAACAGCTCCGTTAAATCCTTCGTTTTGTTATAGTCTGACCGAAGCGCGTAATACCCTTCCCTGTTCTGCTGTGTCAGTTCATATTTTGAGATCAGCCCCTGAATCCTCTCCAGAATATCCCTGATGCCGGTGGAACGGAACATCTGGTACAGTTCGATGAGATACATGATCTGGTCATTGCAGACGATCTGCCTGGCATCCACATTGATCCCTACGTTGAAGCCCCCAGCAAAGACATCCACAAATGTGCGGATATTCTTTGGAAACGCCTCAAAAATGGGTTCCAGGATCTTGAATTTCCCCCCAGTATAGTTTAGAGGACTTTTTATGTACATGGCGGCACCTGCTTTTCCATATAGAACAAAAGCTCCCGTAACCGTTCTGTTTCCTTCACCTTCCGGCTCTTATATCTGCGGTATGGGATCTCATAGATCTGGAAGGTTTCCGGCTTCCCGTGCTTTTTCATGGCCTTTTCAATTTCATCTACCGTCATAAGTCCGTCCGTGCTGTAGCTTAAGATGATATGCTTAAACTGCGCATTCTCAAGCAACTCTTCAAATGCCGGAACCACCTTATTCTTCATACAGAACTCTGATTTCTGCCCTTCGTCAGGCCGCTGCCCGGTAACTCCCCGCACCTCTGGATAATCATATCTGGCAGCTGTCTCAAGGACATGGTAATTGGAAAGATACTGGCGCGCATTATAGGGAGGATCAATATAGAGGATGTCCCCCTTAAGGCGTGTTAAAAGATCCACTCCGTTTTCATTAAAAGAGCGGTTCTGCTTTCCATTGTGTGTCACAGCCAGCCGGTACAGCTCATACCGCTTGTAGCTCCGCCTCTCCCAGGCTTTATGGAATGCACCATAGGTTCCTGAGGTATTGGAAACAAAAGGGATCCCCTCCACGATGCAGGCGACCAGATAATAATACTCGTCCTCACTAAGCAGTCCGGCGGCCTTCCAGTCTTCCACGGTGCACCTTGCAAAGTCAATGCGCAGAGCATTCTCGTCATTTAAATACATGCGGCCGCCTGTGGGAGCATAGGTATTCTGAAAAAACCGGCGCTCCTTTGGCAGCTCTTCTAAATCCTTTTTTTCCCTGCCGTTAAAAAAATCCACCGGATCTGTGATCCCGGTTTCTTCCTGCAAACGGGCAAATTCCGGCACACTGTCATTCTCGACGGTGGCCCTTTGCAGCACATAGGAAAAGTACAGCAGGTCATTGGAACAGACCTGGTACCACTGTTTAAAATATCTGGCAACCGCTGCGGTTCCAGAAAATATATCACAAAAGCTCTCCGCTCCCGGCGCCTTTTCATCAATCACATGCTTAATCTGGTCCAGCAGCAATGTCTTGCTTCCAATAAATCTCATTCTTTTCTTGCTCCTATTTCGTTTTAACCTGCCTATCATTATAATGTAAAATCATAAAAAACACAAGAAAAGTTGAGCTTTCTAAATTCCTTTGCTGCCTAACCCGTTATTTTTCTTCTTTCGCCGCCTTTTAAATCGGTACATTCTTTCATCTGCTATATTTAAAGCGGCTTCCGGAGACAATTCCGTCCCCTCTTCAACATAAACCACTCCATAGCTGATGGACATCGGATAGACCTTCGCAACTTCAGACAGCTTCTTATCGATTAAGTCCATCCTTTCCTCTGCCGTCTGTTCGTCGCATTCCCGGAACAGCATGATGAACTCATCGCCTCCGAACCGGCATGTAATGTCTATCTCCCGGGCAGAGTCCTTCAGCACTTGCGAAACAGACTTTATATATTCATCTCCGTATAAATGCCCGCACAGGTCATTGATATTTTTCAGCCCGTCCATATCAATCATGCAAAGGGAAAAAGGAATGCCCTTTTGTATATAGGAGTCAATGGTACGCAGGCCGCTGCGCCGGTTATCCAGCCCGGTCAGTTCATCCTTATAGGCCATGACCTCCAGGAAGGCTTCATTTTCCCTCTGATATGTAACATCCGTCATGAGATGGACCACCGCCTTTTTCTCCTCCCACAACAAGGAATAGGACCTTACCTGGAAGGTCTTATTGCGGGAGCATTTGAATTCATACCGCAATTCCTGTTCCAGGCCGGTATGGGACCTTAAGCGGGCCATTAAGGGGCAATCTTCTCCCCCGCAGGCAAATTGCCTTGTCCCGGGGTCATAAAACCTCTTTCTGGCTGAATCATTGGTATATAATACCGTCCCGTTCTCTTCATCTATAACAACAACCCATTCCTTCAGACTGTCCATAATGAATATCAGCAGCCTATTAAACCTTTTGATCTTATCTGCCTGCTCTTTCAACTCATTTTCCCTTATTTCCAGCTGGACTACCATTTCATTAAATGCCTGGGAAAAATCCCCCATGAAATTCACCCGCTGCTTATAATCTCCCTTGATCACCTGTTCTGTCTGCCACGCCAGATGCTTCAAAGCAGCATGAAGCTGTTTTAATTCACCTGCCTGAAAATTGTGGCGGTCAGGCAGTGGAACATTTAAGTTCCCTTCTGCCAGGTTCTTAAGAAGCTCATTGGATTCCATAAGACAGTGAGAAAGATAGAAAACTGCCTGCTCCAGATCTGAATATACCTGTGCCTTCTCCTCCAGCTCCCCGATAACCGGCTTATTTAAAATGATATTGCGAATCTGATCCAAAAGTACAGACGCATCTTTTTCTGTCATCCACTACACCTTCGCCTGTTGATCGACATTAGCCTCAAATCTGCATATACGTGCACCGCTGGCCCAGCAATCAACCTCTTTTACAAGATAATCCTTTCCCGTGTATTCCTTTAAAACGCCGGAAAGAAATCCTTCGTCATAATTACACACTTGATCTCCCGTCACAGGGAGTCCGGAACAATCCAGGTCTTCCCCAACAGTCAGGACCACATCTCCAGTGCGGGGATCAAACTTTTCAATTCTTAGAATGCCTATCTTATGTACCTCCAGGCTGTTTTGCAGGGACGCCAGATTCCTTCTCCCTTCTGCCACATTCCCTATCATGCTCCAGGAAAAATCCTTCTCTTCTCCTACATGAAAAACATTGAACATATGCCTCCCCCCCATATCTTTGTCTGCACAGCCCGATTGCTTCGCCCTAAGGGTATCTGCAAAATGATAAAGTCAACCATAATACATTATAATAAAAATTCTGACATATTTCAACAAAAAAATGGTAACACGGATTTTCTGTAACCAAAATAAGCAGGTAACAAAATAATATAAGGAGAAGCCATCTTGAAAAGTTGTACCAGTTCATGTTAAAATAAAGGAATATTCAAAGAAAGCAGGAAAGAGGGTGATGATATGAAGATACAGGAATCTGCCGAAAACTATCTGGAAACGATCCTGATGCTTAAGAAGCGCAACAGCTATGTGCGCTCCATAGACATTGCCGAAGAACTGGACTTTTCCAAACCAAGCGTCAGCGTGGCAATGAAAAATCTCAGGGAAAACGGATACATCGGGATAGACGAAAACGGTCACATCACTTTGCAGCAAAAGGGACTTGAAATCGCAGAAAAGATATACGAACGCCACACTTTGCTTTCGGAGTGGCTGATAGCCCTTGGGGTAACTCCTAAGACCGCACTGGAGGATGCCTGCCGGGTTGAGCACGTAATAAGCGAGGAAAGCTTTGCAGCCATTAAAGCTCACGTGAATGGCGAAGGAGAAACATAAAAAAGAAAACCAAAAGAGCAGTCAGGCCAAAACAAGCCGGCTGCTCTTTCTCTGACTGGAGGAACGTTACATCCATTCCTTATATCGGTTTATATATACTTTTTTCATCATCTGTACAGCCGCAAGATAGCCGATCAGGATCAAAGCAAGCCATGGAATGAACTGTACCGGCAGGCGGTACATATCAAAGCCTACGGAGAGGCCTGTAAATCCAATGACCAATGCAAGGACCACAACGATAAATGTTGAAAAGAACAGGGGCATGGAAGGCCTGCTTTGCACAAAGGGCAGCTTCTCAGTACGGATCAAGTGGATGACCAGTACCTGTGATATGGTTCCGAAGACGAACCAGCCGCAATGAAAGAGTGGGGAAAGCTCCACTTTATTGGCGCCAATGGCCCACCACATAACAGCATAACACAGGATATCAAAAATTGAGCTGAGAGGACCAAAAAAAGTCATAAAGGATTTGATGGACTTTGTTTCCCATCTATGTGGCTTTTTTAAATATTCCTTATCCACATCATCAAAGGGTATGCCCATCTGGGAAAAATCGCACAGCAGATTCTGAGTCAATATCTGCACCGGCAGCATGGGCAGAAACGGCAGGAGCAGACTGGCAACAATAACGGAAATCATGTTTCCGAAATTGCCGCTTGCCGCCATCTTAATATATTTGATGATGTTTCCAAACGTACGGCGGCCTTCTATGACACCTTCCTCCAAAACCATTAAATCCTTTTCCAGAAGAATGATATCGGCGGTTTCCTTGGCAATATCCACGGCGCTGTCAATGGATATCCCCACATCTGCCTGGTGCAGGGGCGGTGCATCATTAATGCCGTCACCCATATACCCCACCGTATGACCTGCGCTCTGGAATGCTTTTACTACCCGTTCCTTCTGGGATGGAGATAATTTTGCAAACAAGTTGCATATGCCTGTTGCTTGTAAAAGCTCTTTGTCATCCATCTGCTCCACATCCCGGCCTGTCATCATATTGGAAGCATCTACGCCCACTTTGCTGCATACTTTTGCTGCCACTCCCTCACTGTCTCCGGTGAGGACGACCGTTCTCACCCCATGCTCCCGAAGGGCGGCAATTGCGGTGCCTGCACTCTCCTTTGGCGGATCAAGAAAGCCGATAAAGCCGATTAAAACCATATCCCGCTCATCGTCCACGCTGAATACCCCCATACCAGGGACCTCGTTCTTCTGGGCAACGGCAATGATCCGCAGACCATCGTTATTATACGTTTCATAGGTCGCCATGGCGATACGCCGGGTTTCCTCATCCATTGGCAGAACGCTCCCGTTCATCTCCACAAAGGATGAGATCTCCAGGATTTCTTCCACCGCTCCCTTTGTAATCAGCTGGAGTTTTCCCTTTTGGTCGGTCAAAACCACGCTCATCCGGCGCCGTGTAAAATCAAAAGGAATTTCATCAATACGGCTGTAAGAGCTTAAAACAGACTCCATTTCGTTCTGTTCGGCACGGTTTATGATCGCCAGATCAATAAGGTTCTTAAGGCCAGTTTGAAAATAGCTGTTTAAGTAAGCATGGCGCAGGACTCTGGTATCCTCATCCCCTTTTAGATTCATATATCTTTCCAGGACCACCTTATCTTCGGTCAGAGTTCCTGTCTTATCGGTACAGAGCACATCCATCTCCCCAAAGGTCTGTATCGCTCCAAGAGTGCGGACAATTACTTTGTGCCTGGACATGGAAACCGCTCCCTTAGCCAGGGTGGAGGTCATAATCATGGGCAGCATTTCCGGCGTAAGACCTACTGCAATACTGATGGCAAAAAGAAGGGCTCCGGCCCAGTCTCCTTTTGCAATGCCGTTAATTAAAAATACAACCGGGATCATGACAAGCATCATTCTGACCAGAAGCCCGCTGACAGATTCCACCCCCCGTTCAAAGCTGGTCTTGGCTCTGTCACCTGACAGAGATTGGGCCATGGAGCCGAAATACGTGTTATTACCAGTCTCCAGAACCACTGCTGTGGCGCTTCCGCTTACCACATTAGACCCCATAAAGCCGATATTTTTCAAATCCGTCAAAGCATCACCGGGATTATTGTCCCCATCAGCGAATTTCTCTACAGGAGCAGACTCACCGGTGAGGGCGGCCTGAGCCAAAAAGGTGTCTTTGGTGGTCAGGAAACACACATCTGCCGGAAGCATGTGACCTGCTGAAAGCTTGACAATGTCTCCCGGAACCACTTCATCCATGGGGGTCTCAGTAAGCTTTCCGTCTCTCCACACATCTGCTTTGTTGGAAATCATCTCTGAAAGCTTTTCCGCAGCGGCATTAGAACGCTGACTCTGGACAAAGGAAATCAGGCTTGAGACAATCACCAGAAAAATGATGATGGAAACAGTCAGATAATCAGGCCTTGAGGAAGCAATGACATCTGTAAAATAATTAACAGCCGCAATAACAAGTAAAATCACGTTAAAGGGATTAATAACTGCTTCTCTAAGCCTGTGGAGCGTTGTATCTTTATTTCCTGCCGTGATTACATTTGCTCCGAATTCATTCTGCCTTTCTAAGGCCTCCTCATTGGTAAGGCCGTCCATTGAGGCAGAAAGGGATGACAGGAGATTTTCTTTCTCAAGAAATGCATAGGTTCTGAGCTTTTTTTCCGTGTCGTTCCTGTTTTTCTGGATCTGTGTGCTGATTGTTTTCTTTTTCATAAATTTCATTGGAATCATCCTTTCTTTATTATGATTCCCCAATGAAAATAAAAATAGCAATAAAAAAAGCCGTCCCAATAGACGGCGTTAAAAGCACAAGCTAAGGAAGCCCATTTGTATTAACAACAATGGACGGGCGCATGCTTAAAGCGCCGGTATATTGGTTTTTATTTTCATACCGGGGGTTGAAGCCGCATATAGGACTTCGAGGATTGCCATCCATTGTTTCACTTCCTTTTCATAATCTTATTTCTTATTTTCAGTTTATCTGATGTTGGAGGAAAAGTCAACCATACTTGATAATATCTTCCAATGCAGATGCATCTGTGGATTTTATAACTATTTATCTGGTAATATTTGGATTATTTGCCGTTATTAGAAACGTCATATAATAACTATATGATAAGCAAAGGAGTATTGTACAATGCCGCGAAGAGGAGAAAATATTTACAAACGGAAAGACGGCCGCTGGGAAGGCAGGAGTTTAAAATCGGATGGAACGTATCGGTATTTCTACTCACGAACCTACAAAGGCGTAAAAGAAAAGATGAAAAATCACCAGGAAATCCAGGAATCCGTTGGAGAGAAGCTTTCCTGGAATGGAAGCGATGTCTGCTGCTTATTTGAGGCATGGCTGGAGGATGCCGCCCTTCGGGTAAAGCCCTCCACTTATGAAAGCTATTACCGATGCATGAATAAATATGTCATTCCTTTTTTTAAAGAGGAAAAAAATCGTAAAATTACGGAAGATTCTGTTCTTTGTTTTGTAAAGACCATAAGAGAAAATACCAGCCTGGCAGATTCATCCAAGAAGAAAAACCTTACCATCTTTAAAATAGCTATAAAAGAAATCTTAAAGGGGGCGCCAGAGGGTTTTTCCATCATTGAACAGATAAAAGTCCCAAAACCGGAGGACAAGGAGGTTAAAGTCTTTTCCTTAAAAGAGCAAAGACTCATAGAAAATACGGCACTGAATTCCAAAGACAAGCGTGCGGCAGGGATCATCCTGTCATTTTATACAGGCATCCGCCTTGGAGAATTGTGTTCCCTGAAATGGGGAGATATTGATATGGAGGCCGGCACCCTGTCCATTGCACGGACCGTTTCCAGAATCAAACGTTTTGAAGAGGGTGAAAACAAAACAGCTCTGCAGGTAGGCGCACCGAAAAGCCGCAAATCTTTAAGAAAAATTCCCCTGCCGGATTTTCTGTTAAAAATGTCAGAGGAACAGGGATTTTCTCATGCGAGCCCGGACCATTATATATTTTCTGAAGGGGATACTCCCTTAGATCCCCGCTGCTTTCAAAAGCTTTATAAGAAACTATTAAAAGAAGCTCATGTGCAGGACCGAAAGTTTCATGCCATCCGTCATACCTTTGCCACCCGGGCCCTTGAGCTGGGGGTGGATGTAAAAACCATCAGCGAACTATTGGGCCATTCCAGCGTGTCCATTACCCTTAATGTGTATTCCCATTCCCTTATGGAACAAAAAAAGGCGGCCATTGAAAAGTTTAACCATATGTATCTTTTAAATATGGAAACTGCCGCCGCCCTGCCTGATCCTGCCCTAACTATAAATAACATTACATAAGCCGTTACGTTTACAGCCAGGTTACTCCCAAGAGATCCTGGCCGTCACCAGAAAATAAAGCTTTTCCATGGTTTTCCAGTTCCGCACCGTTGCCGGTCTTATTATCTATAAAATAATATTGGCCTGATTCCGTCCTTCTGACTTTGACTTATAAAGGGCCTCATCCGCCCGATTTAATGCACCGTGAAAATCTTCATCTCCTTCCTTAAAGAAGGAAAAGCCGATGGATACGGTGATCCCGATCTCCTCATGGTGATCCAGTATTTTTAAAGAAGATACGGAAGTCAAAAACTTGCTTCCAAAATCCAGTACATGCTTCTCTTCTATACCATAAAGAATAATGATAAATTCATCTCCGCCCCAGCGGATGATCTTGTCCGTGCTTCTTAGGGTGCCTTTCATTACATTAACAAATTCTGCCAAGGCCATATCCCCTGTGGAATGGCCGTATCTGTCATTGATCCCTTTAAAATGGTCTACATCGCACATCATAATTCCGGGGCTTAAGCCTGTCCGTTTGAATTCCTTAAAAGCATTGGTCAAATCATTGGTCCCGCTTCTCCTGCTCCCCGCCTTTGTAAGGGCATCCTGGTTAAGCTCAGATTCCATTGCCTTCTTCGCATGGCGGTAATATATCTTTTCCAATAAGGTAACAGAAAACAGGCTGGCGATTAATATAACAATGAGCAGTAAAACCAAAAGAAGGGTAATCCTGGATACCATCTCTTTGCTTTCCTTATTCGTCTGGTCAACATAGGGCTGTAGATCATCAAGATACACTCCCATGGCGACCACCCAGTTATAATCCTTATATAACTTGGCATAAGACAACTTCCTGGATACCTTATCACTGCCTGGTTCCTTGAAATAATAAGAGGAAAACAGCTCTCCATCCTTAATGATTCCCTGAAGTTCGGTCAAATATGGATGGTTTCCTGCGATATCAGTCATATCCGTGGAAAGGTAGATTCCTTCTGTTTCCGGCATGTTGGGATGGATCCTTCGGATGGCATAATTTTTACCTCCCTGATAATTCTGTATCTCATTCACCCAGATGTAGGTACTTCCGTCAAATTGGGAATTCCTGATCACATTGGCAATGTCCGCCTTAACAAGCTCATCCACGTAGTTTTTGGTGGTCCCAAAGAGGAATGAATAATCTCCGTGACTGAAAACCCGGTAAGAGGATAAACCGGAGCTATTGGCCTTAAGAGTATCCTTCCAGGTGGTTCCTGCCAGATTTTCCGGGTCATAAGTCACTTTATCTGCAGCATTATCCCATACGATCACGGTCAAAAATTTATAATCCGGATTATCCCGGAAAAACCCGATAAAGAAATCATTGAATTCAGAATCCGGAAGATCCTTTTTCATATTAATGATATCAGATGTTCTGGATATAAAGGTTTCCATGTGTGATGATTTAGCCGCCCGCCTTAATCCAATTTCGGAAATCAGGTTATTGACCGTATCCTTTAGAAAATCTTTCTTAATGTTATAAATTGCTTCTTCTGACTTTTCAATATAAATACCGCCGACCTTGGCAATAGAAAATAAATAAAAGCATACCATGACAGCGCAGATAATACTGATAATTGTGGATAGAAATATTGCGTATTTACGCCTGATAACGCATTCCTCCTTTTTTTGGAATGTATATTTTTGCATATCATGTAAGCACTTTTCATTTACTCATCCACATATTCCAGAAAAATTCTGTTATAAAATCCGCCCCTGTCTTTTGCCTTTTTTTCCCGCGCTTCCTCCAGTTCCGCCTTTGTATATCACCGCTCTATTCCCTTTAGCTTCAATTACTTCAGGTATCCTGTCCCTGACTAACTTATCGTACCTTTTAATGGAAAATCCCTTCTTTCCAGTTAATCAATTGAACAATCCAATGCTTTTCGAAAGATACAACCTAAAAAACAGTATATCACATTCATGAAAAAATGTCGCTTGTTCCTGGCAATAATCAATGCTAAAATTCCTGAAATTTTCTTTACGGCCTCTGGCTCCACGCTGTGAACAAAGATTATTGCTTCTTAGAACTCATAGAGTAATTTTTTACAGCATCAGCATATAATATTAATTAATTCACATGCTATTAAGGGGATTTATATGAGTGATACCACTGCAGGCAGGAGAGGAACCATCAGCCAGGACGGGAGCATCCTGCGCATTGAAAATGCACTAGTAGAAGATGTTTTTACTTCTAACAGCAGAACTGGTCATGTTCTGGTTTCTTACGCAGCACCCGGCCGAAATGAAATGATCAATATTGAACTCCTGCAATTGAACGTTGATTGGGACACAATCTTAGTCAATCAATTCGGCGACTCTATCAGCCTGTGCACTGTCAGGAAGGGGATGTGGATAAATGCCGATTTCTCCGCTGCCATGACAAGGAGCATTCCCCCTCAAACAAAGGCTTTCCGGATCGTTGCATTCCTGAAAATGCCTGCGTACCGCGTAACGACGGACCGGATCGTTTCCGTGGATGTTGTAAATGGCTTCCTCAATACCGGCAATCCCGATGATGGGGCGGACCAGATGAGATTTGTTGTTTCCCGCGCTACAGAAATCCTGGACCGGAATAATAATCCTATTCGCTTCAGCTCTCTTCAGCCTGGGCAGTTGGTAAGGGTCGAGCATTCCAACTTCCAGACCGCCAGCATTCCTCCACAGTCCACAGCTTATCGCATTCAACAGGTTTAACCTTGCTGAGATAGAATAAACCGCTTATTATCTTCACAGGTATAATAAGCGGTTTTATAATTTCAATCAGGTAATAATAATCAAATATCTCCTTCGCACTAAGAAACGGGCGCTTCATACAGACAGGCGCAGTTGCGTCCGCCATTTTTGGCCTCATACAGTGCCAGGTCTGCCTGAAGGATCATATCCTCCAGAGAATGAACATTTCCGGCAGAAGAATGGGCCATTCCAATGCTGGCGGTAAGACAGATGGAGTTCTCATGGCAATAAATCGTTTTATGTTCAATGACTTCCCTGAGCTTTTCCACCGTATCAAGCATCTGTCTGGCAGAGATGTCCTCCATCAGGACCACAATTTCCTCACCACCGTAACGGCCCACAATGTCTCCCTTGGAGAAATGGTTTCTAACTATGGCTGCAATGGCCTCCAGCACGATATCCCCGCAGGGGTGGCCGTAGGTATCGTTCACCATCTTAAAATGGTCAAGGTCAATCATCAGAAGGCCATAAGGCTGTTCCTTTGCTTCATCCGCATTCAACTTAAGACTTGCAAAGTCAAAAAAGGCTGCCCGGTTGTAGATATGCATCAAAGGATCAAAGGTGGCTTTGCCATACAAACTTTTAAGCTGGGTTTCTTTATCAGTGATGTCATGGAATACAATGCAGATTCCATTGTCTTTGCTGCTTTGCCTGATGCGGGTCTGAGTCACCTTGTAAAACCTCATCTCACCGTTTATCTGAAGGCATAATTCGTTATGGCCTTCAAACTGCTTCACCTGCTCCATAGTTTCACCAGGAATCAGGGTGCGCAGCTGCGGAAACAGCTCCTTGGCCGCCTGGTTTGCATCCAGGAAGCTGAAATCCCTGCCGCAGACAATAAAGGCATCCGCCATGGATTCAATCACCTGGGCCCGTGCCAGAGGAACCACATTGAGCAGATTCTGATTCCTGACGGAATAAAGGAGCAGGGCCAGCGAAACCGAAACCGCAAAGGGGTTTATGTCGGGCCGGAGGTGATTGTAGGAGATGATATGATATATATTAACAAAAAGAGGAATCAGAATTGACACCAGCAGGCAAACGCCCTGACGCTTCTGCAGCTTGCTTCCGCCCTTTAAATGCTTGAGAATCCGCCGGATGCTTAAAGAAACCAGCAGAAAATTATAAACAGTCGCCACATAGCTCATTGGTCCCGGATGCCCCTGACAGTTGGCAAAATACCCGTTATAAAAATATTCAATGCCAGTGTAGTGCAGCCGCACAATGGGATATGCCTGGGCGGTGAACAGGTTAAAAACAGGCAGAGCAAAAAGCAGGCAGTATCCGGAAGCGCTGAAACGCTTTTCCCCATAAACATCCCGCATGAAAAGATAGTTAAAAACCACAAGCAGCGGCGTCCCCATTTTCTGTACCCGGACTCCCATAAAGGAAGCTTCCAGGGTGGTAGAAATGATCTCCAGCAAATAGCCTGCAGTGTACAAAAAGGTACAGATGGAAGCGAAGATCAGGAAAAATGACCGCTCGGAACTGTGGCTTGCAACGGCGTATACCATCAGCATGACGGAAGCCATCGCAGCTATGAGCATGAACCAAACAAATATATTTAACATTGATTTCAAAACCTCCATCCGTAAAATGAACTGTACATATCCCTCTTTGGAATGTTAACAAGAAGGCAGATACAAGCCAATGGTAAATGGCCTGCTCTGCCTATTATAATTGCGATCAATTCCTCCTGGTTCATCACAGGCTGGGCCGTGCCTTCTTGTCAAAGTACATTACCATGGCTTTCTACGGCTCATTCTTTATAATCGCCTCTTTTTTCTACCACGTTATAACCAATGGAGGCAACACGGTTTCTCAGACAGACATTACATTCTGCTGCTTCCTCTCCGGTACAGATCTTGTTGTCATATAATTCATATTTCTTCCGGACGCCAATAGGAGACAAATTAGGCATCAGAACATTGGCTCCTGACAGGATCCCTTTTTCCCTTCCCTTGGGATCAAGGGTCCCTAATGCTGTGGTAGAAGGCAGTAGCGCATTCGGCAGCATCAACCTTAAAATCCCTATGAGAAACAGGGTGAGGTCAACACTTCCCGCAGGAAAATCGGCAAAGGGCGTATCCTTATGAGGAATAAAAGGCCCAATACCCACCATCTGGGGAGACAGTTCTCTGATAAACTCCAAATCTTCAGCCAGGCACTTTGCGGTCTGGTAGGGGGAACCTACCATGAATCCGGTGCCCACCTGATAACCGATCTTTTTTAAATTCCTTAAGCATTCCTTCCGGTTTTCTAAGGACAGGGAATCCGGATGAAGACGGGAATAATGTTCCTCATCCGCTGTTTCATGGCGGAGGAGATAACGGTTTGCTCCTGCTTCATAATATTTTAAATACTGGTCATAGGTTTTTTCCCCTATGGAAAGGGTGATGGCACAATCAGGATATTCCTCCCGGATGGTTTTAACAATATCCACCATGACTTCATCTGTAAATGCAGGGTCTTCTCCACCCTGAAGCACAAAGGTCCGAAAGCCGAGCCCATACCCGGACTCACAGCAGGAAAGGATCTCTTCCTTGCTTAACCGGTACCGGCTGGCATTTTTATTGCCTCTTCTTATGCCGCAGTAATAGCAGTCATTTTGGCAGTAATTCGTAAATTCAATCAGACCCCTGATATAAACTTCCTTCTCATAATGGTCCTGACTGTAGGTCCTTGCCAGGGAAAATAAATATTCACTGTCTTCTTTATCATAATTTTCCAGCAGGTAGATGAACTCGTCCTTATCCAGGTTATGAGTTTCATACAGCTTATCAATCAAATGCTTCATTTTCTTTGCTCCTTGCTCTGTAGTGTCCGCTGCTGCCTGGTTTTTTCCGTTCAATCCCCCAGATTTTCTACAAGCTGTACTCTCATGCCATTAGGATCTTTTATAAAGGCAAACCTCACATGGGGATTTGGCTGCACCGGCTCTCCCAAAATAACCACGCCTTTTTCCTTTGCCAGGGAAAGGGTCTGATCAAGGGATTCCACTTCAAACCCCCAGCTGATATCATCTCCCACATGAATTTCCCTGTCCCCGCCGCATATAAATTCGATTTGTGTTTCCCCATCGCCTAAAAATGCAATTTCAGTACCAGGACCGGCTGGGAATCTTCTGGTCACCTTCAGACCGATGATTTCCTCATAAAATTTGATTGATTCTTCTAAATTCCTGACGTTTAAAGTACTCCAGCAAAACTTCATAATAATACCTCCAGTTTTAATCATGTTTACGTATTTTATATTAGCCTGTGCTAAAAGGATATTTATGCTTAATCATACCAGAATGACATGTTAAATTCTATCATTTTCTATATAATAGTTAAAGACAATTTTAAAACATTTTTTTTCGTTCGATTCCAATCTTCATGTAAGTAGCCAAAAGTATGATTTTATCAAAAAAAGTCCCGATTACATAAGATTTGTAATACTTTAATCTATTATAATATTAATATAGAATCCAGGAAACTTTTTTTGGAACGAAATTCTTAACAGGAGGAACCCCTTATGAAATACGAAAGTAACAAAGTCTGCGATAGTAGTTACTTCCATTGGGAAGAAAGCGCCTACCACGTATATGGAGAGCGGGATCGTGAAGTAATTGCACTATTGGCCAACCGTTTTATCGGGCATAACCCCCAGGCGCCTTATCAGTACCGGCTGGATTTTACATCCGGCATTACATGCGATACAAAAGGCTGGTATCAATTCAATTTCGGCAGCCGCTTTCCCCAGGCCGCCGTTGGAGAGGTCTGCTATGGAGCAGGAGATTTATACAGCCACAGCCAAACTGTCTCCCATTTTCAGATCCAATGCTGCGGACCGACTGTTTTATGGGTGAATGGAGAAAATGTATTTCACTCTCTCCCGCCTCAGGAAGGCTTGAAATCCTGCTGTACATGTTCCATTCCCCTTGAGGCCGGACTTAACCACTTTCTTTTGGAAACCGAAAAAACGGAAATCGGTTTCGGTCTCTCTCTCCGCCATGCACAGCCCCAATGGCAACCCTCCCATTTTACCGCGCCTTTGGCCGAAAGAAAGGGACAGGCAGGTTTTGTCTATTGCCCTCCCATTGGCCGGGAGACAGCGGATATCCCTGCTCTGATTAACGGTTCTTTTAAGGGGCTTCCCTGGTTTCCAAGGCAGGAGTATGAGGCGCCTGTCTCCTCCTGCCCGTTATCCCGTATTTTCGGTCTGGACAGCCAGGGAACCGCTGCTGCCAAAAGCAGTTTCTTCCATGGGGATTCCGGCAGGGTCCTGATCAAAGGAAGCTCCAGTCAGCCGCTTAAAGTCTATATCAACGGGGATCTATACTTAGAATGGTTGGAAGGGGCCTTTGAAAAGGAAATCTCACTGCCCAGTGGAAGATATGAGGTAATACTAATTTGCCAAAAGAAAGCAGGCCACGATACAGGTCTGGCAGTTGAATTTCAGGATGCCGGCGGTCCCCTGCCTCTTAGCACCGGGGTAAAAGGATATGAGGGTGAATGGATCTATACCGGTCTATTTGAAAAGGAAATTCCGCCCATCAGTCATTTGAAAGGCATGGATAAGGTGTACTCCGGATCAAAAGGCACCTGCTGCTGGAAGGCAGACCTGCCAGATTCCTTTGTGCGGATATTCGCGGAGCAGGAATTATACGGAAAATGGACCTATCCCTGCGGCGTGACCCTTTATGGCATGTTAAAAGCGGGGGAATATCTCGATCGCCCGGACTGGCTGGAATATGTACAGGAATATGCCCGGATGACAGCGGCAGTGTATGATTATTCCATTTATGATAAATCAGTATTCGGATATCCGGGAGTGAACACCCAGCTTTGCTGGCTGACCGAATTGGATGACTGCGGCTCCTTTGGCTCCTTTCTGCTGGAAGCCAACCGACGGTGTCCCTCGGAAGAAGCTCGTGCCCTGGCAGATGTGATTGCTGATTTTATGATGAACCGTCAGCGAAGGGAAACGGATCAGGTGTTCTCCAGAAACGACAACACCATGTGGATCGATGATATGTACATGAGCATCCCGTTTTTATGCCGTTACTACCAGTTAAGCGGAAAGGAGGAATACGTAACAGAAGCTTGCCGCCAGGCAAAGTTATTCAAGCAGTACTTCTTTATGCCGGGTCAGAATCTGATGTCCCATATTGTGGATCTGGAATATAAGAAAATGAATAAAATCCCCTGGAGCCGGGGAAACGGCTGGGTGGTGCTGGCCTTATCAGAGCTTCTTCTGGTTCTCCCTGAGGATCACCCTGACTATAAGGCTGTGGCCGGATTTTTCCATGAGATGGTGGAAGGTATTTTGCGGGTACAGGATGAAAACGGACTGTGGCATCAGATTCTGGACGACCCTTCCACCTATGAAGAGGCTTCCTCCACTTCCATGTTCATCTGCGCTCTTTCCAGGGGAATCCGCCTGGGAATTTTAAGCCCAAAGCTGTGCCGGGAAAGTGTTTTATCCATTCAGCGGGCATGGAAAGGAATGAAGCAAAGGGTAATCAACCGGAAGGGCGACCTTTACGGTGTCTGCCAGGGCTCCGGCTGCTCCTTCAGCCGCTCTTATTACCAGCAGCTTGGATGGCGCTTCAACGACCCCCATGGAATTGGAATCGCTATTTTAGCGGGAGTCGAAAAGCTCATGCTTGACGATTTCCTTCAACATAACCATATCTCTGAATAAATAATATATGCTCCCCTTATGGAAGACAGATTTTCCTGTTATATCGGTCTGCCATAAGGGGAGCATGTTACGTCACAGGCTGTGGCCTCTGCCTCTTCGATCCTGAACAGTGCACCGGCCGTTTCATTGGCAATCTTTCTTCCGTCTTCCACCTTTCTGTTCCTAAGTGGCTGATGGTCCTTTTCGAAACCACTTTTCAATACTTTCTGCATCACCGGGCTTTGCAAAATAATACCCCTGGATATAATCGCATCCCATCTCCTTAAGAATCTCTCTTTGTTCCGCTGATTCCACTCCTTCGCACACCACCTTTAAGTTCAGGCCATGGGCCAGCTCTGTGATGCTTTTTATTACCTGATGCTCTGTTTCGCTTTCAAGAGCTCTTCTTAAAAATGACTTGTCAATTTTTAATATATCAATAGGGAGAACCGTTAAATAATTAAGGGAGGAATACCCTGTACCAAAGTCATCCAGCGCAATGCTGACCCCAAGGGACCGCAATTTTTTAAGGACCTCGATATTGTCCTGGGAAAGCTCCAGGAGGACACTTTCCGTAATTTCCAGCTCCAGCTGGCTTACCGGAAACTGTGTCTCTTTCAGAATCTCCACAACCTGATCATAGAAATTCTTATGGCGCAGCTGGTGTACGGAAATATTTACGGACAGTCTTCCGATTTTACAGCCGCTGTCAATCCAGGCTTTTCCCTGTTTACAGGCATTTTTTAATATCCAGCTGCCAAGGGGAATAATTAACCCCGTATATTCGGCTACCCCTATGAACTCAAAGGGCAGGATCATCCCCAGTTCTTCGGAATAAAGCCTTGCCAGAGCCTCCACTCCTCTTATTTCATCCTTTGATAAATCCTGCTGCAGCTGATAATAAATGAGAAGATTATCTTTTGCCAGGGCCTCTCTGATACATGCCTCCACATTGGATTTTCTGATAATTTCATCATGCATCTGTGCATCGTAGATGCAGTACTGGTTTTTACCGCTTTCCTTCGCCTTGTTAAGAGCTGTATCGGCGTTCCGAAGCACATTATTTGCTGTCTGGCCGGCTTCAAGACCATGGACAACACCAATGCTGACAGATAAATAAACAGACTTTTCCATCAGCTCGAAAGGAGAGTCAAAGATTCTTAGAATGTTCTGGCAAATCATTTCCACCTCTTTGACGTCCTGATGATTCCTGATAAGAATTAAAAACTCATCCCCACCGAACCTTGCTACCATATTTTCCTGCCCCAGGATCTGTGTCAGCCGGTTGCCTACCTGTTTAAGCAGCTGGTCGCAGAAATCAAGCCCAAGTAAATCATTGTGGATCTTGAAATTATCCAGATCAATCATAAGTATGGAATATCTGCATACCCCCTCTCCAATGCATCTTAACGTGTCCTCAAGGGTACCCATAAACTGCACCTTATTAGGCAATCCTGTCAGCATATCATAAAATGCCATGTATTCCATCTTCGATTCTCTATGCTTGCGTTCTTCAATATTGGACACTGCACCTGCAAGCTTGCCAGGAAGGCCTTCACCGTCAAAATAAACCTTACCCTTGTTCAAGACCCAGGTATAGCTGCCATCCTTATTTTTAATACGGTACTCCCGGTGAAACTCCCGGGCCTCTCCCCTTAAGCAAGAGTCAAATTCAGCCAGCACTGCCTGATAATCTTCCTGATGAATGGTTTCTTCCTGTAATATCCCGCGTAGTCCATGTCCTTTCGGGGCATTTCCGGTAATATCGATCCATTTATCGGAAGTAATGATCTCATCGGTTATGAGATTCCATTCCCAGAGCGCATCATTCGCACTGCCAAGAGCCAGGGTATAGCTTTCCTTCAGCTTTTCCAGTTCCTTGTGAAGGTTGGCAAGATGCTGGATGTTTTCATCCTTTTTAAAGAGCCCCATCTGCACATAGATGAGTACTCCCATAAGAAACAGCACCAGCACCGAGATAAACCCTATGACCGCTCCGTTGGTATTGATACTGTTTCCTTCCTTTGACAGTTTCATTGTCCAGTAAGTATCCATGACCGGGATCTGGACTATGTAGGAATTTCTGTCCTTCCAGGGGGAATCCCCCCAGATGAGCCCCCCTTTACTATTATAGATACTGATGTGGTAGGAATTCGGTACCGCCTCTCTGGTCACCCTTTCCATATAGGTATTAAAGTTAAAAACCACAACAAAAAATCCGTTAAACTGATCGTTCTTATAAAGAGGATACCGTATGACCAGCCCCAGCAAATTCTGGGTCCCCTTCAGGATAAAGGGATCATTGACCGTTATAATCCTGTTTTTAATCGACTTTTCAATGGCTTCCTCTACCTCCGGTCGTCCAAGCAGGGAGGCGCCCATGGTATAATCATAGGTATCAGGATATACCATATCTGTGATCGTATCCTTATCTTTATGCTGGATATATAGGATGTCCGGGTTTCCCTCCATATATTTGGATGACAAAATATTAAATTTGTGTTTATCGATTTCATCATCAATGTCATAATTATAAGCAAGGGAGGTCAATACGCCCTCTGTTATGGCAATATGCTGCTGAATAGAATAGGACACAGATTGTCCAATGCTTGAAAGAACATAATTGTCTTCTGACTTCTGGGAACGCAAAAGAACGAAAACAATCGTCATGAAAATGATAAGCATAATGACCGTCTGTACGGCTATATATCTGGAATACTTATTACTCATTACTGCCACCTCGGTACTGGTTTATTTCTCCATAACCAGCCATTTCATTGATTGTCTTTAATTAGTTGTATACTTTTGAATTGTTGAAATACAATTTACCATTGAAGTATACAAAAATAATCTGCTATGATTAGAGAATACAGCAGATTATTTTTTTCACATACTCAGTTATGTAGTATATTTGAGCTATTTATAAGAACCTTGGTATCCGGCTCTGTTTTTAAATGGATATCAAGCTCGCTATATACACTTCTAAGAATTGTTCTGACAGTTGCTTCGGATATATACCGCCTGTCAGCGATTTCCCTGGGCCTCCACAATAGTCAAAGGGTGATGGGATATTTGCTCAAACTGCCCCATTTATTCCAGTTTATTTTCATTTGAAATATTCTGTCTTAATATCTTAATTTACCACAAAAACCGACATATTTCAACATATAGTAACATGTCATACATTAAAAATGCGTATTTATGTTATTTCTGTAACACCCTATCATTTCTAATTTCTATACAAAAAGAGGCCGCGTTTACTGGTCATAATTACCTCCAATAAACGCAGCCCCTTACTTATAACGGTCTGGTCATTTCATACTGGGATCACATCCCAAAGACCGCCTTTCCTTCCTTTACAATGATCCGGCTGACCTGTCTTCCTGTGTAGAGAGGGCTCTGCCTCTATGATCGAAAGCAGGTCCGTTACCTTATAATCATGTCGGTATTCCATGCCCAAGATCGTCTTGTCAGGATGGGTGTGGGAATCAACAAATGCCGGTTAAAGCAAATATCCACCCCAGTCATACCGTTTCGCCTCTATAAAAAATTTTTAATACTTTGTGATTTAAATGCAAAGTCTGTGAGGTTCTCAAATATCCCTCCATGATAGCAATAATAGCGGTCAGCATCCAGAGATATCAGTTTATAAAGTGAAGCTTTGGCAGCTTCCATATCCAGGGTATACTGTGGATTTGCGATGACCAGTTGATTGCCCTCAATAACTGCGGCATCTCCTGTGATAACGGAATTGCTCTCCTTTAGATATAAGGAAATATGTCCCGGCATATGCCCTGGGGTATCTATGATCTCACAGCCGCCGGCCCAGTCAAAATGATCCCCATCCTTAACCTCTATATCAACGGAAACAGGTTTGACTCTTCTTAAGGATTCACAGAATTGAATTCCAAAAGGCTTTTGCTCTTCCGGCAGCACATTCAACATTTCTTCCGCCTGTAACAAACGCAGCGATTTTTTCTCACCGGAGATATACCCGCTTTCAATGCGGCCTGCCACGACCTTAATCTCAGGATATTTTTCCTTTATTTCATATAAAGCTCCCATGTGGTCGTCATCATGGTGCGTGATCAATACCTTTGTTAAGGAACCTGGATCAATCCCCTTTGATTTCATCTCAGCCTCTAATAAGGGCAGGAAACCAGGATATCCGCAGTCCACAAGAACAACATCATTGGCGCTTAATAACAAAACCGGATGAAATGTCCGGGTTTCATTCTGATATTGAAAATTTATATCTAACATAATTATTTCATTCATTTTACTTTACCTCACAAACATCCTTAGACAACCCGAAATCCCCTGCTGCCATAAAAGCAGGGCGTACTGTTGTGATATCGTTTGACGTGGTTGTTTTCCTCCCTTACGATTTCCTTTCGTCCAATAACGGGCTTGCTTCTCCCTTACAAAATAAGTTGAGTCTATGAAGGGCCCTTGTGCAGGCGATGTATAATAGCTTTTTATCATCCTGGCTGTGGTAAGTTTCAGCGTCAGCATCACATATTAAAACTGCATCAAATTCAAGCCCTTTGGACATATAGACCGGTATTATGAAAACGCCTTGCAAATCGGTTGTGCTTTCATTTTTTATTAATTGGACATCAGCTTTGTCCTTTAAGCATTCAAAGAGGAAACGGGCACTTTTTTCAGTTTTACAGATTAATCCGATAGACTGGTACCCCATTTCCAGGCAGGAATTCACTTCTGATACAATCAAGTCTTGATACGATGGTTGATCCTTCGCCGCATATAACTGGGGCTCATCTCCTTTTCGGTTGAAACTCTTTATCTCTGTACTTTGCTCAAGGAATTTTAACCCATAATTTAAAATCTCATTTGTACACCGGAAGCTTTTGTCCATAGTAACAAGAGAAGATTTTTTCTTATTGAAGATTTTTCCGATCAATTGGTACAGGGATAAGTCTTCCCTCTTTTCCAGGGTCTGGTTGATATCTCCCAGGATTGTAAATTTCGATTTTGAAAACAGCAGATGAAAGATTTCAAAATGGAGAGGATAGTAATCCTGTGCTTCATCAATTACTACCTGCTTAATGGTTTTATATTGATTGATCCCGTATATTTTTAAATTCAAATAAGTGAGAACCGTCGCATCATCATAGTATAGCATATTGGTATCTAAATTTTCCTGGGTGAATGTTAAAATGTGGTCCATGCAGCCGGGAAGCTCTATCCCTTTAGCAAGGCTGTAAAAATATGCTTTGTCATGGAACAGCTTTCTATAAACATCCTTAATATCAAGTTCCATGAATTTTAACATTTCTTCATTCATCAGAATTTTCTCTGATTGTTTTAAGCGGTATTTCTTTGACTCGCCGATCAGTTCCAAAATATATTCCCTTATCAGCTTTAATCTCATACCCAGAGGAGTTTCATTAATTCCGGATAATACTTTCTCTTTTATCATGTCTCCGCTTATGATACACTCACCGCCATAGCAGATATCCTCAAAGTTCATCCAGTTGTGGGGCAGGTCATCAATGAACCGATTGAGTATCTCCAAAAACTGGCGGGATGTTTTGAATTCGATGCTGCTTTTTATAATATCCCTGTATTGAGTATTTGAGATCAGGTTTTCTAAAAATTGATTTCTCGATTGTACTTGCCCATTCTTCAGGACAGAAGCAATGATATCTTCAAATACCACCGATACGACATGTTCTTCTCCAAGCTCGGGCAATACATTGGAAATATACTGCTCAAATAATGAGTTTGGTGAAATAATCAAAATATTATCAGCGGTCAGCTTTGAGGAAAGGCCCTGGTACATCAGGTAGGCTGCCCTGTGAAGAGCAATGGACGTCTTGCCGCTTCCTGCTACGCCCTGTACCATCATTAAATCATTTTCCATATCCCGGATAACGATGTCCTGTTCCTTTTGAATGGTTTCTACAATCGTTTTCATCTTAGGAGAAGTATTCTGGGACAGCAGCTTCCTTAAAAATTCATCCACAATCTGTACATCCGCATCGAAATAATACTCCAGCTCCCCTTTGCTGATTTCATACTGGCGCTTTAAATTAACCTCTCCTGCGATCCTTCCGCCAGGAGCATCATAAAATGCCTGCCCCAATACAAACCGGTAAAAGACGCTTGCTATGGGTGATCTCCAGTCATAAATAAAAAATTCATTTGTCTCATCTTTCTTTAAAGAGGTGCGTCCGATGTAGATATTTTCGAATTCATCTTCATCATCGAACTTGAAGTCGATCCGGGCAAAATAAGGGGATTGGATCATTTTCTCCAGCAACAGAATTTTGTTTTCTACCGCTTCATAATCGGCGATTTTATCTGTGATCGGATTTGCATACTGGTTTAAGGCAGCAAGGGCTTCAAAGCCTTCGCTGCTCCATAGATTTGCTATGGAGTGAGGCGTATTCTCACGCAGCTCTTTCTTGGCAGAAATTATGGCTGACTTATTCTCTGCATTACGCTCTCTCGCTTGATCCAGCTGCTTTTTCGCTAAAGCAATGGTTTGTTCTAACCTGCTCTTTTCAAATTCTAATTCCGTCCGGTTATCTTCCATAACAAATACCACCTCTCTTATAGAATTGGCAGAAAACTTATTTCCTAAACCGTTATTCAAAATAGTCTAGCACAACCCGAATCAGAAAAACAGTCTTGTTGTGGCCGATTGTATGTGTTATAATAAAGGTGGAGAGAGAAAGGTGATTGCGCAGACGCACAATCACCTTTCTTTTATATGCCATATTTTATAAAAAGCAGGTCCCCGCCTGTACAGCAAATCCTATTACATGACGCCGCTGTTATAAAGCGGTTTTCTTTCCTGTTATACATAAGCCGAAAAACTCCATGCTGACAGCAGTATTCTTAAGCTTTGACTGACCAAGCAAGTTTTTTATTTCATCGATCGTATATGAGGCATTGAAAGAAGTTAAAAATCCCGGACGGATTTCCTTCGGCCTGGTTGAGAAATAAATAAACCACTTGATCAAAGAGTTCACATCACGGCGCATGTCGGTGATGCATAAAAGTCCTTGGGGCTTTAAGACTCTGTTTATTTCATTAAAAACCTTTACGGGGTCTTCCCATTCATGAAGCGATCCATTGGAAATAACAGCATCAAAGGAGCTGTCCGGAAACGGCATCTCCATACAATTACCTTCCACGTAGACAGTTCTTTTTTCAAAGCCGTAATCCCTCGCATTCTTTTCTGCGAGCCTGATCATCTCCCAGCTTATTTCACATCCGGTAAGAGCTGCATCTGGGAATTTTTTTAGCCACTCAAGGCCCACATACCCTGGACCGGGGCCAATCTCCAATACATTTCCTTTTGTAATCCCTGCTTTAATGAAGCTGTTTACATTATTCCAGCCTTTATCCCGCATGATTCTGGCGAAATTATCGAAGATCTCAACCGTTATCTTATCCTGAATGCCTTCATTTGTTTCGATGATTCTTTGCTTTTTCATGATCTCTCCCCCTATAAACTCAAACGATTTAATGTTTCCTCCGCCCAGTAAAGCTCCGCCCGGTAATGGTGTTCATGATGGCTAAATATAATATTTACCATTGTTCGGTCCTCTTCCGGCACAAAACCCATAGTCTCTTCCTTATGTTTTTCAATATTGGATATTGCCGTATTCAGCTTATGGATATAAGCAGTTAAATGGCTTAAAATCTCTGCATTTTCAATATAATCGGAAAAGTAAAAAACACCGTCTGAAGGAAACGTCGGACGGTATTCAAATTCAACCAGTCCGGCGATCAAATTCTTAAATGCAGCTATTCCTTTATCCGTAATCGTATAAATCGTTTTTTCCGGCCTGCCCTCCGGCTTTTCCCGGTTTGCAGAAAGCAGGCCATCTGTCTCCATCTTTTCAAGATGATAATAAATCGTCGGCAGCTTGATCTGTGTAAAGTCGGATAGCTGCTCTGCAATGATTTTCTTAATCTGATAGCCGTGCTGCGGGCCGAATCTTTGAAGTAAACCAAGAATATAAAGAGGGATCATAAATTTCACCTTTCTAAACAATAATTTAGTCAGTACT
Source organism: Lacrimispora sp. (assembly GCF_032078915.1). Lineage (GTDB taxonomy): Bacteria > Bacillota > Clostridia > Lachnospirales > Lachnospiraceae > Lacrimispora. Next base: position 25,499 of record NZ_DAMAUN010000021.1, read on the forward strand.
GACTATAATTATACTCAGTACTGACTAAATGTCAAGAATAATATTTAGAATAGCCTTTTCAAGGGCAGCTATATTTTCATAATTATGTTCCTCTTTGATTTCTTATCGTATAAAATTAGTCATAACATGGCCTTCTTCTTCAGGAACAGGTGTGTTCTCTTTTCCCGCATCAATGATCTTAAGCAACCATGCCATTGACCTGGCGTTTTTGCGGATAGTCTGGATTCCTTCCTCGTCCTGATTAACTTCTCCTTTATCCATGCCATACGCTACTGTCCAGTATTGGGACGGCGGTAGCACAGTCTGGGCTAAATTAAGATAGTTATTAAGCTGATGTACCACATCCACACCGCCTGCACGTCTTACAACGGAAATGGAAGTTGCGACTTTATATTTGAAGTAACCTGAGCTTGTAAAAAATACCCTATCCAGAAAGGCTTTCATTGTTCCTGCTATTCCTGCATAATAAGTAGGGGATCCAAGGATGAAACCGTCTGCCTCCCGCAGCTTTTTTGCAGTTTCATTGACAATATCATCTTTAAAAACACAGTGATTTTCTTCGGAGGTCCAACAGTATCCGCAGTGAATGCATCCGTGGATATTCAAATGACCAATTTGAATGGTTTCAACTTCTATCCCCTGCTGCTCCAACTCATCTGCCATTATCTTAAGTGCCTGATTTGTATTACCGTTTTTACGTGGACTGCCATTAATTGCTATTACTTTCATAAATCCACACTCCTTTCTTTGCTATACGGAAAGTATAGACCCAACACTTAGATGTAGGTCAATAGTCTAAATTAAAATTATTTTTACATTTTACGACAATATGACTTTATAATATGACAATTTCGATATTTTTCATAATTATCCTTGACCTGGAGCTAAGTGTAAGCAGTATAATAATTAAATAAAACTGTTTGAGGTGATAAACGTGAACTATACCATAGCACAAGCCGCAAAAAAAATGAATCTAACAATCTATACATTACGTTACTATGACCGTGAAGGGCTGCTCTCTAACGTGAAAAGGGATAAATCAGGCAACCGTATGTTTACAAAGGATGATATGGAGATGCTTTCCCTTATATGCTGCCTGAAGAATACCGGAATGCCTATTAAGAAAATAAAGCAATTTACGGACTGGCAAAATGAAGGCAACCAAACCCTTCATACCCGTAATGATATGTTAGAAAATCATAAAGAAGATATTTTAAAGCAGATCGATAATTTAAATAAACATCTTCGTTTGATCGATCGAAAGTTGGATTATTACCATGATGCCTGCCAGGCCTATGATACGAATTCTCCAATTCCAACCTGCTGCGAATATATCGATGATGAATTAGAACTATAGGCTTCATTTGGAACCGATACCCCCATAAACATACTTACTTAATGTTAAATCCTGTACTAATATAATAGTTCTATTCATATTTTATTAAAAAATAATTAGAATGGGGTTTGTACATTGGGAAACGTTAAGGTTCATTTACAGCCATTAGTAGGTAATATAAATTTACCCACTGTTTTAAAAACAGCCATACTTCCGGGTGATAATGCAGAACGATTATTTATTGCAACCCAGGTCGGAGAAATCTTTTACATCGGAGACGGAGCTATAGAAACTTTTTTAGATATTCGCCCGAGAGTTTTAGAACTAGGGGGTTCTTCCGGCGGATATGATGAACGCGGACTACTGGGATTAGCGTTTCATCCCGATTTTTATACGAATGGCCTGTTTTACCTTCATTACTCAGTTGCCGGATCGCAAGGTCCAGGTGCTCTTCCATCATCTTTTAGACCTGATCCATGTGACCCAGAAACCTTAAACTTAAAGTGGACAAATAGGGAAACCCAATATAATCACATTGATACAGTCGAAGAATGGATCTTTCGATCCAATGCCCAACCTCAAAAACGCCGTACATTACTTAGTATAAGACGACCGTATCTAAATCATAATGGTGTCAACAGTTTAAATTTTTCACCAGAAACAGGAACGCTTGTTTTAACAACCGGAGATGGCGGCGCAGGCTTCGATCCATTTAATTTAAGCCAGGATGATATGGAAATTGCCGGCAAAATAATTGAAATTGATGTGGCGGTGAATACATCTAATAATAATCCACCCATTATTACACGTTTTCAGGAGCTTCCTGTTCCCTTTCAGGAAACCCTTACGGTTATTGCCAAAGGAGCCCGCAATATGACAGGCATTTCATTTCAAAGATTTAACAGTCAATATATCAAATATGTTGGGGATGTGGGACAGGATCTGGTAGAGTCGATTTTTTCATTCGTCGATTATAAACCCATACCGGTCACTGAGCTCATCCAATCTTCTATGATGAATACCGAGCCAGAGCAAGAAGGATTTATTAACTTTGGCTGGCGTGGTTGGGAGGGCGCTCTACCTACTTCAGTTGTAAGTAACTGCTCTGCAAATCCAGCTATGAATGAAAAAATAATTGCATATTACGATGAAACAATAACAACATCGGTAAAGCGCTTACCGCCTCTTATCAGTTATTTTCACCAAGATCCCCGGCCCGATAAGTTTGGGGCAACTGCGCTTACAGGAGTCCAGCCATACATGGGAAATGAAATCCCAGATTTAACAGGGAGCGTTGTATTCACCGATCTTGCCAGAAGTGAAGGAGCTCCGCCGCCTGTCAGAGGTGTTTTCGCTTATACCACGGTAAAAGCAGATTGTAAACTCCAGGATTTTAGTGTGATTGATATTGATTATGATTTTGGCTCTAAATCAGCTTATTTTGTTAGCTTGGGAACAAATCTGGATCAAACCAGGCTATATTTAGGAGTCTATGAATCTATGGAAGTAGCGGATCATTACCAAGGTACTGTTTTTGAAATCACTCCATGAATAATCAATCGGATATTCACAATCCGCTTCGCTGCTTGATGAACCAAGCCAACTATATTCATTGGTTTTAAGTTTAATAAGGCTCAAGTATTGAGCATAAAAATACCGCCAACCATCGAACAGTTGGCGGCAGGAACTTTTTTCATCCACTGCATCTTAACAGGAAAAGCAGCAAGATCAATCGTCAATATATTTAAAAATCAGTACACAAGCTGTTGCGGTATTATTGTTAATATCTGGATCTGGTGTTGTTGAACTGACTTGTGCTGTATTAATTAGTTTACAAGAACATGTTTGCCGTATGCATCCTTTTATAAGAATGACTCTTGATGTGCCTGCTGGTATTGTGCCTAAGTTAACACTTCCCGGCCATGGCTGGAAAGCAAGACCATCGTCCAGTGAAAACATCGGTTTTTTAAGAATGTTTTCCAGGCTATCTGTTAAAACAACATTCTGAGCATCTGCCGGACCTGCATTTGAAACCACGATGGTAAACTCCACCAGCTCACCGCAGCAAGCCGCTTTCTTATTTGCAAATTTCTTCACAGAAACGTCTGCTTCTGTTTCTTCATTTGCGGCTACTGCTACACATATTGATGCTACGTTGTTGAACAGATTCGGATCCGGGGTTGCTGAGATTGCAATTGCCGTATTATTAATACAGCCTGAAGCTGATTCTGCTACTGTGCCTCTAATGATAATCGTTCTTGATTCTCCAGCCGGCAATGCCCCGATATTAAGGGAGCCCAGCCATGGATTAAAGGTTGCCCCGCCATCGGCTGAAAATACCGGTCCTGTAATGCTTGCTGAAATATTATCATTTACAATTACATTTTCTGCAGTATTTGGTCCTGCATTGGATACTACAAGAGTGAAGGTTATCATTTCTCCTGGAGCCACTGGATTGGGGCTTGCAGTTTTTGTAATTGAAACATCTGCTTGTGCAGGAGCTAATATTGGTGTCTCTGTCGTTGACGTGTTGTTCTCCGGATTTGGGTCTGGTGTCGGGGAGCTGACTGTTGCTGTATTTATAAGAATGCCTGCTGCCGTTGGGCTTACAGTTCCTCTTATGATGATAATTCTATCCGCGCCTGCTGGTAATGTTCCTAAATTAAGAAATCCCGGCCATGGATTAAAGGTTACTCCTCCATCCATTGAGTACTCTGGATCAAGAATAGAACCTGGTATACTATCCATTAAAAGAACATTCTCTGCAGCATTTGGACCAAAGTTATCAATAACAATTGTATAGCTAAGCGGCTCTCCCGGTATAGCAATTGCCTGATTACTTTGTTTTTCTACAGCAACATCTGCTTCGACAGCTGATACTGGTGTTTCTAACGTTGAAGTATTATTCTCTGGATTTGGATCTGGTGTCGTGGAGCTTACAATTGCTGTATTGGAAATCACGCCTGTTGCGTCAGGGCTTACAGTTCCTCTTAAGATGATAATTCTTTCTGCTCCTGCCGGTAAAGTTCCTAAGCCAAGAAATCCTGGCCATGGATTAAAGGTTGCTCCTCCATCGATTGAGTACATTGGAATAAGAATAGAACTAGGGATGGTATCCATTAGAAGAACATTTTCTGCTGCACTTGGGCCAAAATTATTCACTGTTATCGTATAGCTGAACAGCTCTCCTGGTTCTGCAATTGCCTGATTGCTTTGCTTTACTACAGCAATATCAGCTTCGCCTGGTAATTCTTCAACCATAAGAGGAACGGGGTTGGATTCTTCTGAAAAAGCACCTGGTATGCCACCCTCAACAGGTGTATAGGAGT